>PLWW01000016.1 GCA_003153125.1 Candidatus Dormiibacterota bacterium
CGACGGCGCCCAGCAGCACCTCGTCGCCCGCAAGGTCAAGCGCGGCCTCGCCGTGATGCTGGCCAGCCGCGACCCCGAGCGCGCCCGGGCCACCGTCGCCGAGCTCAAGCACGACGCCGACGAGGCCCTGGAGACCCTCCGCGACCTGGCCCGGGGCATCTACCCGCCCCTGCTCGCCGACAGGGGACTGCCCACCGCTCTCCAGGCCCAGGCCCGCAAGGCCACCCTGCCGGTGACCATCGAGGCCGACGGCATCGGCCGCTACTCCCAGGACACCGAGGCGGCCCTCTACTTCTGCATCCTCGAGGCCCTCCAGAACATCCAGAAGTACGCCCAGGCCTCGAGCGCGGTGGTGCGCCTCCGCGCGGACGGCGACCAGCTCAGCGTGGAGGTCGGCGACGACGGTCGCGGCTTCGACGTCGCCGCCACCAGCCGTGGCAACGGGCTCACCAACATGGAGGACCGCCTCGACGCCCTCGGCGGCACCCTGCAGATCGTCTCCAGCCCGGGGCAGGGCACGACCCTGCGGGCCACCATCCCCGTCACCGTGGCGGTTGCGGCAGGCTGAGCTTGCCGGCGCGGAGTGCCGGCGCGGAGCACGATGAGATCTCGACTCCGCAAGATCGTGCCCATGAACACCCCTGACGAGGCGCTCAGCAGGCAGCGGCTCGGAACCACCGACCTCGAGATCACAACTGTGGGATTCGGGGCCTGGGCGGTCGGCGGCGGAGGCTGGGTGTACGGCCTGGGGGCGCAGGATGACGCGAGCTCGATCGCCGCCATCCATCGCGCCATCGACGGAGGGGTGAACTGGATCGACACAGCAGCCATTTACGGCCTCGGCCACTCCGAAGAGGTGGTCGGTCGCGCCCTGCGCGAGATCCCGGCCTCCCAGAGGCCGTTCGTGTTCACCAAGGCCGGCCTGATCCCGAACCGCGCCCGGCCCTATGACGAGCCGGAGCGAAACCTCCAGCCCGCGTCGATCGGCGCCGAGGTGGAGGCGTCGCTCCGGCGTCTCGGCATCGACCGCATCGACCTCTATCAGTGTCACTGGCCGGATGAGACGGGAACAGCGATCGAGGATTCCTGGGCAGAGATGGCCCGCCTCGCCGACGAGGGCAAGGTCGGCGCCATCGGTGTCTCCAACTTCGACGTCGACCTGCTCGAGCGCGCCGAGGGGATCCGTCATGTCGACTCGCTGCAGCCACCGTTCTCGCTGATCGAGCGCGACTCCGGCGCCGATGTCATCGCCTGGGCCGCGGCGCACGGCACCGGGGTGATCGTCTACAGCCCACTGCAGTCAGGCATCCTCACCGACGTCTTCTCCGCTGAGCGCGTCGCGCGGATGGATCAGGACGACTGGCGCCGCCGCTCCGACCCCTTCCGCGAGCCGAACCTGTCGCGCAACCTCGCCCTGCGTGACGCACTGCGGCCGGTCGCGGCGCGCCACGCTGCCACCGTCTCGGCAGTCGCTGTGGCCTGGACCATCGCCTGGCCCGGGGTCACCGGCGCCATCGTCGGCGCGCGCGACGCGGCGCAGGTCGAGGGCTGGATCGGCGCCGGGTCGCTCCGCCTCACCGCTGAGGACCTGGCCGAGATCAGCCATGCGCTGGTGAACACCGGTGCGGGCTCCGGGCCCGTGGAGGCGATCCACGAGGCGAGGGTCTGACCCTGCGGCTACCGGCGCTCCACGGCACGCCTCAGGCGTGAGGACCTCTGCGGCGAGCCACGGCGGCCAGTCCGACGCCGATCAGCACCAGCATCGCCGCAGGCACAGCCGGGAACTCTCCCGCCGCGCCGGTCCCTGGCGTTGCAATGCCGGGGGTGGGCGAGACCGGGTTCGGGCTGGGTGCGACCGGTGTGGGTGTGGGGGTGGGTGAAGGCGGCGGTGCCGTGACCGTCACCGCGCCGACAGCGGCCGCGGCCACGTAGAAGCCGTCCCCCGCGAAGTTCGCCGATGCCGGGACGCTCCCGGGTGACTGCACGACGGAAGCGACGGTGCAGGTGGCCATGCCAGAGGGGTCGGTGACGGCGCTGCACGACTGGGCGGTGCTCCCTGATCCCAGGGTGAGAACGACGGTCTTGCCGGCAAGCGGCGTGGCGGCCGCGGGATCGTCGGTGGTGAGGGCCCCTGACAGGACGAACGGCTGACCGACCACGACGGACGCCGCGCCCCCGTAGACGAGCCCATCCTGCTCATGGGTCACCGTGAACGCTGCGCTTGTGTTGACGGCGCCAAGGAATGGGATGCTGCTGCCGGCGAAGGACGCCACCACCTGGTAGGGCCCCGCCGCCTGACTGGGGGTGAGCGAGCATGAGGCCACGCCCGAGACATTGGTGTTCGCCGTGCAGGTGTCTGCGCCGGGCCCCGTGCCCAGGGTGAAGGTGACCCCGGCATCGGCCACCGGCGCCGCCGCAACGGTGAGGGTTGCCTCCACCGTGGCTGGATCTGCGAAATCGGATGTCGTCGCCGACGCGCTCGTGAACGCCAAGGACGTGGCTGGCCCGGAGGCGATGGACGACGCGAGGAGCGCCCCCTCCAGGCTGAAGAACGTGGTGCCCGCCGCCGCCAGCCCGCCACCCGCGTCGGTGAAGTTCACCGTGCCCCTCTTCTTGTCGACGGAGATGCCGCTGAAGGTTGTGTCCGGTCCCTCGTAGCCCGTCGCCGGCCGGGGCGTGGCCGTGCAGTAACCACTGCCCGTGAAGGTGAATGAGCACAACCCGTCGTTGGGAGCCTCGAAGCCGAACACGTTCACCGTCGCGCTGCCGATGGCGATGGACGGAGCCGTGGTGGACGAATTGTTCTGGACCCCGATGAGCGTGTCGTCAGAACCGTCCAATGCTCTCTGCGTGGGGTCGCGGAGGATGGTCAGGGAGCCGTCGGGCTGGATCACGATCAGGATCGCGCAGCCGGCGTCGAAGCCGACGGCGGGGCACTGCCTGAAGGGTGGGGTGGGATTCGCCGCCCGCACTGTCGACGGCATCGCCAGCAGGCACGCTCCCGTCGCCAGGGTCGCCACCATTCCGAGGACGGCCGCCCGCCACCGACCCGGCGTGCGTGGCCCGTCGAGTGAGGTGCGCCAACGACGTGCCGGGATCTCCACCATCCCGAACCTCCCTCTGAGGGCGGCAGGGTAGACGATGTCGGCCGTGGTCCGTTCGGGCTCTCGCCTGACCCCTACGTGGCCATTCCCGGTCGCAGCGCCGGCGCGCGATCGATGCGCCCGCCGTGAGCCACGACCGCCGTCGCGATGCCGGCCAGGACAAGCGGCTCCGCCCACGCCGTCACCGGGACGGCGACGGAGTCGACCACGTACGCGGCCGACATGAGCAGTGCGAGCATCAGCGCCGGCCCCCACTCGCTGCGTGCCAGCCACGCCAGCGGGATGGTCAGGAACAGCGCGTCGTATGCGAGCAGGTGTGGAGACGCGGTCATGGTCAGGATCAGCCCCAGCGCCAGCGCCGTCGCGGCGTCGCCGAGCAGCGCACGCCGTCGCCACAGCAGGGCGACGCCGATGGCGTAGAGCAGCAACGACACAGCCAGCGTCACCGTCGTCGATCCCACCAACGTTCCGAAGAAGAGGGGGACGGAGATGGAGTGCGACGCGATCAGGTCGTACTGTGAGGCGACGAATCGTGGCCAGTCGAGAACGCGCGACCACCCCATCAGCGCGACCGTCGACACCGCCACACCCACAGCCCCGAGCGCGATGCCGCCGAGGACGCGCCAGTTTCGGCCAAAGATGAGCGCAACCACAATGAGCAGGATCAGCTGGGGCTTGACCAGGAGCACGCTGATCAGCAGGCCACCGACAATCGGCCACCGCCCGCAGAGGATGATCCCGCCAACCACGGCGCAGAACAGGAGCGGGTCCGACTGACCGAGCGCGAGTCCCCAGGCGGCGGGAGCCGACGCCGCCGTCGCCGCCAGCAGTGCCAGCCGCCGCGGCGTGGACAGTCCGGGGAGCAGGCGTGATGCGATGAGCCACGCCGCACCGCCGATCCCCAGCAGCGACACGACCAGGAACAGGCCGAGCGCAACGTGGGGATCCATGAGGCTCAGCGGCGAGAACGCCGCGGCCACCATCGGCGGGCCGACGAACGCCACGACGTGTCCGGTGGGCACGCCGCCCAGGACCACGTTCGTCGCGGCTCGCTGCGCGCCCGTGCAGTACAGACATCCACCCTCGCGGAGGATTCGCGAGGCCGCCAGGAAGTTGACGAAGTCGGTGTCCTGGAGGTCGCGGAGCGCGCGTATCGGTTGCACGAGGAGGTCGGCGACCAGGCCGGCGCACACGACGGCCAGCAGCCGGCTCCGGAGTCGCGCGTTCACGCCTGTCAGGTGACGAGCACCCCACCGTTGATGTGGAGGTCCTGGGCGTTGATGCCCGTGTTGGTCAGCAGGAAGTCCACCGCGCCGGCCACCTCGTCCATGGTGACCAACCGGCCGATCGGCGTTCGCGGCACATGGGGGTGATTCGGAACACCGCGCCACTTGGGGCTGTCGCCGACGATCCCGGGGTGAATCGCGTTGACGCGGTGCGGCGCGATCTCCATGGCCAGGGTCTTGAGCAGGCCGCTGACGCCGCCGTTGATCACGGTGATCATGGTTCCCCCGGGGTAGGGACGCTCCTTGGCGATCCCGCCGAAGAGCACCACCGACGCACCCGGGCGGAAGCGTGGGTGGAGCACGCGCACCGTCTCCGCGTAGCCCACCAGCTTGATGGTCACAACCCTCACCGCTGCCGCGATGTCGAGTTCACGAATGCTGTTGGGGACCTGCTCGACGGCGGTGATGACCAGGTTGTCGACCTCGGTGACATCGGCCAGGGCCTCGACAATCGTCTCCGGGCGCGCGAGGTCGAGAGCCAGGCCGCGCGTGCTGCCGCCGATCTCCTTTGCCGCCGCCTGTGCCGTCGCCTTGGTCCGGCTCGTGATCACAACCTCATCACCACGGTCGGCGAAACGCTGGGCGAGCATGCGTCCGAGGCCGCCGGTGCCGCCGACAATGACCGATACCGTCATGAAGAGGTCCTCGCTACACGCCGGGACAGTGGATCGAGAGCGTAGTACACGGCGAGCAGCGCGTGGAACGCGAGGCACGCGTCGGCATTGACGAAGGCGACACCGACGGACGCCGTGGAGACGGCGACACCGATCGACCAGCGCGGGTGGGGACTAGGCGCTGCTGGCCAGCGCGGCGGACGCGCTCGCGCTGCGCACCTTCTTGGCCTGTTTGGCGGCGTAGAGCGACTCGTCGGCGGCGCGTGCGACCTCCTCAGGCGGCTCGCCGACCGAGCCGGCCGCTGAGCCCACGCTGATGCTCGGCGTGCCCCACCGGAAGCTCAGGCGCGCGGCTGTGCGCGAGAGTCGCTTGCCGAATTCCACGGCACCCGCGGCGTCACAGTCGGCGAGCAGCGCCACGAACTCGTCGCCGCCCATGCGCGCGAGGAGGTCGGAGGGGCGCAGCTCGGCGGCCAGGGCGCGGGCGAGCTTGGCCAGCAATTCGTCGCCCGCGGGATGACCGTGGACGTCGTTGACCTTCTTGAGATCGTCGACATCAATGGCAAGCAGGGCATACCTGCTGCGCGGCAGGTGGTCGAGGCGATCCGCCAGGGCGCGCCGGTTGCCCAGGCCGGTGAGCGGGTCGGTGCGGGCCAGCCTGGCGACCTCCTCATGGGCCTCGGCGTTGCTGAGCGCCAGCTCGCCCATCGAAGCGAGTGTCTTGAGGCGCAGCAGTTGACGCTCGCTGATCAATGCCTCGCCCTCGCGACCACTGACGGCGAGGATGGCGACCACGCTGCCGGCTCGGAGCAGCGGTATCCAGACGCAGTTCTTCAGCTCGTGATCGCGAAGCGATTTCGCCACGGCGGGTCCGAACTCGTTGTAGTCCAGCTCCGCCGCGATCGTCTCCCTGGTGGCGATGACCTTCTGGATGTACGGATGGTCGGCGAGGGGGAGGTGCGACCCCTCAATCTTGATGGCCGTCTCCGGGTCCTCCTCGCCGGTGATGACCATGATCGGGCCGTAGACCATGAGCAGCGTGGAGCGTCGCCGTCGCTCGCCCGGCGCAGAACAGAGGTCGCCCGCCGCCCGGGTGAGGGCGCGGATCACCTCATCGGACACCAGCGACGAGGTCAGCTCCGCCGAGGCGCGGCTGAGCACCTCGAGCTCACGGTTGGTCTGCGTCGATTCGGTGACGTCCCAGGCGCAGGAGACGTAGCCGAACAGCTCCTGCTTCTCCCCACGGATTGGGAAGGTGCTCATCGACAGCCACTTGATGGTGCCGTCGCTGCGCTTGCGGATCCCCACCACCACGCGCTCGGCGGTCACGCCCGTCAGGATCGCCTTTCCCAGGGGTCGCTGCTCCTTCGGCAGGGGTATCCGGTCCTCGCGGATGAACTCCCACTTCGAGATCAACGCTTCGCGGGTGACGTCGTCGGGGGCGAGTTCGAAGATGCGGTCGGCGGCCGGGTTGCGCGACATGAGAACACCCTCGGTATCAAAGACCTGGATTGCCTCAGTGATGCCGTACTGCACGGTTCGGAGTTGGGCTTCGCGCGATTCGTGCTCGAACCGCGAGTGCTCGACGCGCAGCCTGAGGATCCTCACAGTGGCCGCAGACACCGCAAGCACGACCAGGAGCGCGACGACGACCAGGGTCACCGCAGCACCGCCGAGAGGAGCACTCGCGAAGCGGCCGCAACAGACCACGACGTGGACGCCGGTGGGTTCGGACCGTGGCGCCGCGGACTCATGGGCTGGAGTGGGCCTCCGTTTGCGGGTTCACCCCGGTCTTCGGCGGACGGCGCGAGTGCACCGCGACGCTGAGGTCAGTGATCGCACCGATTGTCGAGCGGCGGAGCCCGCCGCGCCGCCGGGGCAACGGTTTCGTTGGATGCTGGTGCAGACTCGTACGGGGAGCCGCGATCTGGGGCCGATTCCGACGCCGATCGGCGACACCTATGATCGAGGCCTGATGGCGCAGGTGGGTTGGCGATGAGGGATCGGTGAGCGTGCCCACAGTGGCCGGTGATGTCCTCGAGTCGGTCGCCGGCGCCCAGCAGCGCCTGCTGGCCTCGCTGTCCCCGCTGGGACGGGAATCTGTTGCCCTGGGCGACGCGCTGGGCCGCGTCCTCGCGGAGACCCTCCACGCCGGCCGGGATCTCCCGGGATTCGACAACTCCGCCATGGACGGGTACGCGGTCCGCGCCGTCGACATCGCCGCCGCCTCGTCGTCGCTGCCGGTGGCGCTGCCGGTGGTGGGCGAATCACGAGCCGGCGGGCAGGCTGCGGAGCTGACCCCCGGGCGGGCCATCAGGATCATGACCGGGGCGCCGCTCCCGGCCGGGGCCGACACCGTGGTCCGCCAGGAGGACACCCGGCGTCGCGCCGGCGACGTGCTCATCGAGGTCGCCGCCGCCACTGGGACGTACATTCGCCGCCGCGGCGAGGACCTGGTCGCCGGCCAGGCCGTCCTCGAGGCGGGCCGCACCCTGACGCCGATCGAGGTCGGGATCGCCGCCGCCCTGGGCCACGACAGCGTTCGCGTGGGGCGGCGCCCTCGCGTGGGCGTGCTCGCCACCGGCGACGAGCTGGTCACCGCCGGGTCCGCGCCCGGCCCGGGACAGGTCGTCGATTCCAACTCACCGATGGTGATCGCGGCGGTCCGCGAGGCCGGCGGTGAGCCCACCTTCATGGGCATCGCCGCGGACACGGCCGAGGACGTGCGCCGCCTCCTCCAGCGCGCCGAGTTCGACATCATCGTGAGCAGCGCGGGCGTCAGCGTCGGGGCTCACGACCACGTGCGCGACGTCGTCGCTGAGCTGGGCGAGGTGAACACGTGGCGTGTGGCCATGCGCCCCGGCAAGCCGATGCTCATCGGTACGGTCGGGGGCACCCTCTTCCTCGGCCTGCCCGGCAACCCGGTGAGCGCATCGGTGACCTTCGAGCTGTTCGTGCGCCCGGCGATCCGCCGTCTGCAGGGCGCCACCGAGCCGATGCGCCGGCGCATCCCCGTGCAACTGGGCGAGACGATGACCAAGCCGTTGGGACTGGAGACCTACACCCGCGCCGTCCTGGAATGGGTCGGCGGCGGGTTGCCGGTGGCGACGAGCAGCGGTGCCCAGGGCTCGCACATGCTCCGCTCGCTGGCCGCCGCGGACGGGCTGCTGGTGCTCCCCGCTGCTGCGGCCGAGCTGCCCAGCGGGTCCGTCGTCGACATGATCCCGCTGCGATGACCCAGGTCACCGTGCTGGTCTTCGGGCTACTCCGCGACCGCCTCGGCGTCCGCGAGGTGGCGGCGCAGGGCGCCACCGTGAGCGAGGTGTGGGATGACCTGACCCGCCAGTTCCCCTCCGCCAGCGTGATCACCGGCATCCGCCCGGCTCTCAACCTGACCTACTGCGACTGGAGCGCGCCGGTGTCGAGCGGCGACACGGTCGCCTTCCTCCCGCCCGTCGCCGGAGGGTCCGGCGCCGAGCCCAACACGCGACAGGTGCACGTCGCCATCGTCGACGAGCCGATCGACGTCGCAGCCGTCATGGAGCTGGCCAGCAGGGGCGACGGGGCGATCGCGGCGTTCGTGGGCCGGGTGCGCGACAACAGCGATGGCCACGCCGTGTCGCGCATCGAGTACGAGGTCTACCGGGAGATGGCCGAACGCGAGATGCGGGCCATCGCAACCTCGCTGCTGGCTCGTGATGAGATCAGCGCGATCGCCATCGTGCACCGCGTCGGGACCCTCGAGGTCGGCGAGGCCAGCGTTGCCATCGCCGTCGCCGCTCCGCACCGCGGGGCGGCGTTCTCCGCGTGCCACGACGCGATCGACATGATCAAGCAGACGGTGCCGGTGTGGAAGCGCGAGCACCGCGACGACGGCGCCCGCTGGGTCGACGCGCGCCAGGGCCACGACGAGGGCTGGGCGGCCACCCCCTGAGCGGCGAGCCGCCGCCTCGGGTCAGCTCGCCGGGCTCTGCTCGGGGTGGTGCGCCGTGTCACCGCGGAGCAGTGCCAGCGCGTGAGGCAGGGCGGCCCACACGGAGTCGAGCGATTGGGCAACGGCGCGCGGGCTTCCGGGCAGCGAGATGACCAGGCACCGTCCCGCCACACCGACGACCTGACGGGACAGCATCGCGTGGGGGGTGCGCTGCACACCGTCGTGGCGCATCGCCTCGGCCAGCCCCGGCACCTGATAGTCGAGCAGCGGCTCGATCGCCTGCGGGGTGACGTCGCGGGGACCGAGGCCGGTGCCGCCGGTGAGCACGACCAGGTCGGCGCCGCTGATCGCCAGGCGCACCACGGCCCGGATTTGGTCGACCGAGTCGGCCACCACGTTGCGCTGCACGATCACGGCCGGTAGGCTGAGCAACCGCTCGGCGATGACATCGCCGCTGGCGTCGCCGGGCCGCCCGGCCGCGCGGCTGTCGCTGACCGTGATCACCGCCGCCCGGCATGCCGGGGTCGCGTCGATCGCCAACATCGGCCTCCGTGAGGGGTGGGAGCAGACGCCCGGTGCGCCACCGCGCCGAGGGTGCCAGATTGTGGCCCCGCCGGGGACAATGGAGGGCAGACCCAAGACCGCACATGCCGGTGTTCTGGCTCGCATCTCCTGCAAATACGGTGATTGATTGCCAGATATCCCTCAGATGCGGTATATCTGCGCCATGTCGACCTACCGGATGGGAGAGGCCGCCGACCTGCTCGGGGTCAGCTCGGACACGCTGCGCCGCTGGGCCGACGCGGGCCGCATCGGCGCCACACGCACCAGCGGCGGACACCGGCTCATCGACGGCGCGGCCCTCGCCGAGCTCGCGGTCGAGCTGGCCAGGGACCAGAAGGCGCCGCGGATCGCCCGCGAGTCGGTCCGCAACCACTTCCTCGGCCTGGTCACCGAGGTGGCCAAGGACGGGGTCATGGCCCAGGTCAAGCTCCAGGCCGGCCCCTACCAGGTGGTCTCACTGATCAGCCGGGAGGCTGCGGACGAGCTCGGACTTGTCCCCGGCATGCTGGCGGTGGCGGCGGTCAAGGCGACCAACGTGGTCATCGAGCTGCCGGCGGTGACCTGAGGTGCCGCGCCGCAGCCGGGGGCTCTTGGCGTTTCTTGCGGTGGGCTTGCTCGCCGGGTGCGGGAGCAGCGCCGCGCCGTCAACCCCGGCGGCCACGGCCACCGCTGTCCCGCTCAGCGGCTCGCTGACCGTTCTCGCCGCCGCGTCGTTGACCGAGGCGTTCAACGATGCCGAGCCCACGCTGCAGGCGGCCAATCCCGGTTTTGCGGCGACCTTCTCGTTCGCGGGCTCCCAGCAGCTGGTCACCAACGTCATCAACGGCGCGCCCGCCGACGTCCTCGCCACCGCCGACCAGACCACCATGGAGAAGCTGGTGACGGCCGGCCTCGTCGGCACCCCGGTGACCTTCACGCGCAACCGCCTCGAGATCGCCGTCGCGCCGGCCAACCCCAGGGGCATCCACACCCTTGCGGACCTGGCCCGATCGGACATCGCGGTGGTGCTCGCCGCCCCGGCCGTGCCGGCGGGCAACTTCGCCAAGCAGGTGCTGGCCAAGGCCAACGTCACGGTCACCCCGAAGTCGCTGGAGCTCGACGTCAAGACGGTCCTGGAGAAGGTGGAATCTGGTGACGCCGACGCGGCCATCGTCTACGCCACCGACGTCGCCGCGGCGGCCGGCCTGGTCACCGGGGTGGTCATCCCCGACGCCCAGAACATCGTCGCCACGTACCCCATCGCCGTGGTCAAGGCGACACTGAACGCGGCCGCCGCCGCGGCCTTCGTGACCGAGGCGGTGTCCGGCCTGATCCAGAAGGCGTTGCTGAAGCGCGGCTTCCTGCCGCCATGAGGTGGGGAGCGGCCGGTCGACCGCTCCTCGGCCTGTACATCCCCGCCGCGGTGGCCGTGCTGTTCATCCTCGTGCCCCTGGTGGGATTGCTGGCCCATGCGTCCCTGGCCGACATCGGGGATGCCCTCACCTCGACCGCCGCGCTCACCTCGTTGCGGCTGTCGCTGGAGTGCTCGCTGCTTGCGGTGATCGTGTCCGCCATCGTCGGCGTCCCGCTCGCGTACCTCCTGGCGCGCACCGCCATGCGTGGCCGCCGCCTGCTGCGCGGGCTCGTGCTGCTGCCCCTGGTGCTGCCCCCGGTGGTGGGTGGCATCGCCCTGCAGTCCGCGTTCGGCCGGAGCACGCCCATCGGGGGGGTGCTGCACAGCCTGTTCGGCGTGACCCTGCCCTTCAGCACCGCCGGGGCGGTGATGGCGGAGGCCTTCGTGGGGCTGCCGTTCCTGGTGATCACCGTGGAAGCCGGTCTGCGCCAGCGCGACGCCGGCTTCGAGGAGGTGGCGGCGACGCTGGGCGCGCGTCCCTGGCGGCGCTTCTGGCTGATCACCATGCCCTTGCTGGCGCCCTCGCTCACCGCAGGCGCCGCGCTGTGCTGGGCGCGCGCGCTCGGCGAATTCGGCGCCACCATCACGTTTGCCGGCAGCTTCCCGGGCACGACGGAGACGCTGCCCCTCGCCGCCTACAGCGCCTTCGAGGGCTCCGGCGCCGTGTCGCGGGCGATCACCCTGTCCCTGATCCTCCTGGTGATCTCGGTCTCAGTCCTGGTCGGACTGCGCGATCGCTGGCTGGGAACGGTGGCGTGAGCCTCGACGCCGACGTCGGACTGACCCGGGGCAGCCTCGAGGTGCGCTGCGCGGTCCACGTCGAGCCGGGGCAGACGATCGCCGTGCTCGGCCCCAACGGAGCCGGCAAGACCACCGTCCTGCGCGTGCTCGCCGGGCTGGAGCACTGCCGTGACGGGCACGTCGTGCTCGACGGCGAGGTGCTCGAGGACACCGCAAGCGGCGCCTGGGTCGAGCCGGAATCGCGGCGGGTGGGCGTCGTCTTCCAGGACCACACCCTCTTCCCCCACCTCTCCGTGCTCGACAACGTCGCGTTCGGCCTGCGCTCGCGCGGGGTGGCGCGCGTGCCGGCACGGCGCCGCGCCCACGAGTGGCTCGAGCGGCTCGGGGTGGAGGACCACGCGGCCAGCCGTCCCCGCGCGATCAGCGGCGGCCAGGAGCAGCGCGTGGCCCTTGCCCGCGCGCTCATCACCGAGCCCCGCCTCCTGCTGCTCGACGAGCCCCTGGCTGCCGTCGACGCCTCGGCCAAGATCGACCTGCGCCGCACCCTGCGCGAGCAGGTCTCGGGCTTCGACGGGGTGCGCATCCTGGTCACACACGACCTGCTCGAGGCGGCGGCGCTGGCGGAGAGCGTCGTGATCCTCGAGGACGGCCGGGTGAGCCAGCAGGGGTCGTTCGCTGAGGTCACGGCGAGGCCACGCTCCTCATGGGTGGCTCGCATGGCCGGTCTCAACCTCCTCTCCGGCGAAGCGTCGGCCGACGTGCTCCGCCTCGGGAATGGTTCCGAGCTGATCGTGGTCCGGGGCGTGAGCGGCCCCGCGCTGGCCACCATCCAGCCGCGCGCGGTGGGGCTTCACCGCGAGCGCCCGACAGGCAGCCCCCGCAACGTTCTGCACAGCACCATTGCGGGCATCGATCCGCACGGCGACCGCTGGCGCGTGCGCCTCGACGGGCCGGTGCCCCTGGTCGCCGAGGTCACCCCGGCAGCCGCCCACGAACTGCGCCTCGCCGACGGTGGCGTCGTCTTCGCCTCGATCAAGGCCACCGAGATCGACGTCTACCCCATGTAGCGGGTCCCCGGCGCTGCGACTCAGCGCTCAGCGCCCACCAGGCGGCGGTAGTCGTCGAGCGTGTCGATGTCGATCGGGTGACCCGTCCTCCCCACGGCGGGGAGGGCGGCCACGGACTCGGGGCGGCCGCGGATGATCGCCCGGCAGCCGACATCGCCCTGCAGGTCGGCGAGGTCCGCCCACAGGCTGCGATCCAACACCACCGGCGGGTGGAGCAGCCCGTCGAAGCTGAGCGCCGCCGCGGCGAGGCCCGACGTCTCCTGCAACTCCAGGAGCGAGTCGATCAGTGACGGGGACACGTCGGGCTGGTCGCCGAGCACGATGATCACCCGGCCCACGTCGTCGTCCATGGCCGCGATCCCACTCTTCAGCGAGGAGCTCATCCCCTCGGCGAAGGCCGCGTTGACGACGATGCGCGCCCGGCCCATGTCGACCGCCGCCACGATCTCGTCGGCGTGGCCTCCCAGCACCACGACCACCTCGTCGAGGCTGGAGGCGCAGGCGTGGTCCACCACCAGGCCGAGCAGTGGCCGTCCGTCCACCGGCAGCAGTTGCTTCGGCTGACCCATCCTCCGCGAGCCGCCGGCCGCCAGCACCAGCCCCGCCGACCGTCCCCTCACCCGCCGGCCGCCTCGGCGCCGACGTCCGGCGACGCCGCAAGCTCACCGTGGACGGGGCCCGACCGTCCCGAGAGGGCGAGCACGCGCTTGCCGTAGCGCAGGGCAATGATCTCGCCAGCGATGGACACGGCCACCTCCTCGGGGGTGCGCGCCCCGATGTCGAGGCCGATGGGGCCGCGGATGCGCTGCAGGTCCGCGGAGCTCAGTCCCTGGGCGCGGAGCAGGCGCATGCGGTCGCGGTGGGTGCGCCGGCTGCCCATCGCTCCCACGTATCCGGCGCTCGTTCGGACGGCCGCCATGAGCAGGGGCACGTCGAACTTGGGATCGTGGGTGAGCACGCACAGCGCGGTGCGCTCGTCGACCGGTGCGTCCGCCAGGAACTCGTGCGGCCAGCGCACCACCACCTCGTCGGCCTCGGGGAACCGCCTGGGGGTTGCGAACGTGGCCCGCGCGTCGCAGACCGTGACGTGGTAGCCGAGCAGCTTGCCCATCCGCACCGTGGCCCTGCTGAAGTCGATGGCGCCGAACACGTACATGCGCGGCGGTGGCGCAAACGACTGGATGAAGACCTCCAGGGCGTCACCGCGTTCCTCGCCCTGCTCGCCGAAATGGCGCGTACCGGTGCTGCCGTGGACGAGCATGGCCCGGGCGTGGCCGCTCACCGCGCGGTCGAGGGCTGTGCTGCCGAGCGAGCCGAGGACGGTCGCCGGAGACACCAGCGCCTTGGCCCCCATGCCCGGTCCGTCGACCACGGTCACCAGCGCCACCGGCTCGCCCTCGCGGACGGCCGCAAGCAGCGACTCCAGGATCGAGGCTGTCACCAGTCGACTCTCTCCACGAAGAGGTGGATGGTGCCGCCGCAGGTGAGGCCCACCGCGAACGCGTCCGCGTCACCGATGCCGAAGGACAGGCGCCGGGGGACGCCGGCCTCCAGCACCTCCATGGCCTCGATGACAACCGCAGACTCGACGCAGCCACCCGACACCGAGCCGGCCACCTCGCCCTCGTCGTTGACGGCCAGTGCCGCACCGGGATCGCGCGGGGCGGAGTTCTCCGTGCCGATGACGGTGGCCAGCGCGACCCGTCTGCCGTCCGCCACCCAGCGTTGCACCTGGTCGAGGACGTCGTCCATGCGCCTACTTCCGGGCCCGGCGCCGCCGCCGCATCACGAAGGCGACGAGGGCTGCCAAGGCGATCCCAGCGGCCACCCGGGGCCGACGCAGGCGGTTCATCACGACCGAACCGATCACCGACAGCACGGGCAGCGACGCATCGTCGGCGGGAACGAACGGCGCCGCGGCGGGAGTGGCCCTGGCGGCTTCGGCGTCGGCGGCGTCGTCAGCGGGGGCGGGGGTTGCGGGCACGAGCATGCTGGCGAGGTTGGTGCTGAAGGTGTCGATCATCTTCTTGGACACGTCGGCGATGACACCCTGGCCCATGCTGGCCGCGCGGCCACTCAGCTTGACGTCCGTCTTGATGACCGCCACCGTCGCGTCGCCGTCCTCGCTGAGGAGCATCTCCGCGTCGGCTTCCGCGGCTCCCTGGCCGCGCAGCTCCTTGCCGCTGGCGTGAAGAACGGCGCGATGGGCCACGGGATCCTTGGAGACGATCTCCACGTTTCCCTTGTACTCCATGCTGATCGGGCCGAGCTTGACGCGCATGGCCACGACGTACTGGTCTTCGCCGGTGCGCTCGAGCACCTTGGCGCCGGGCACGCACGGGGTCACCCGCTCGACGTCGAGGAGGGTGTCCCAGACGTCGCCGATCGGCGACATCACCGTGAACTTGTTCTCGAATTGCATCGCTGTTGTCTCCTCTTGGTGCGGCTAGCGCCTCGCGGCGATGGCCGCGGCCACCTCGCGCATCGCCGTCAGGTTGTGCCCGCTGGCAAAGGCATCACAGTATGGAAGAGCCGCCGCCATGCCCCCGGCGAGCGGCGCGAAATGCGGGCTGGCCTTGTGCGGGTTGACCCAGACAACGCGGTACGCGAGTCGCTTGAGCCTGGCCATCTCCTGGCCCACCTCGCGCGGATCGCCAACCTCCCAGCCGTCCGAGAGGATCGCGACCACCGCGTCGCGGGCCATTCCCCTGCTCCCGTACTCGCGGTTGAAGGTGCGCAGGGCGTGGCCGATGCGCGTACCGCTGGACCAGTCCGGCGCCGCCTTGGCGGCTCTCTGCATGGCCACCGCCGCCGGTGCCTTGCGCATCACGCGCGTGAGGCGGGTGAGCCGGGTGGCGAACACGAAGGCCTCTGCGTTGCTGCCTCCCACTGCGCATTGCAGGAACTGCAGGTAGGCGCGTGCGTACGGCTCCATCGAGCCCGACACGTCGCAGATCACGACAAGCCGGCGCGGCTGCATCCGTCGCCGTCGCCAGGCGAGGCGGGTCGGGTAGTCGCCCGCGCGGATGCCGCGGCGCAATGTGGTCCGGACGTCCAGCTGGTCGCCGCGGCGCGAGCGGCGGACGCGCCGCGAGCGGCGCAGGGGTGGAGACAGGGTGAGCATGGCCATGAGACGGCGCAGGTCGGCGAGCTCTTCGGGGCCGAGCTGGTCGAAGCTCTTGCCGGCGAGCAGCTCGTGGGGGCTGGCGGCGGCCAGGACCATCTCGGCGCCCGCGTCGTCGCTGCGCTCGGACTCCTCTGCCGAGCCCGCCCAGGGTGACGCGGTGTCTCCCCCACCGGACTCGACTGAGCGCAGGCGGGCCTGGTCGGCGCGCCGCGGGCCCGGTTCGGCGCCGACGGAGGCAGGCGCGTTGGGGTCGCCGCGCGAATCGGACGGGTCGGCGATGCCGTCGACGAGGGCGGCGAAGACGCGGTTGAAAACGGCGACCTGCTCGTGCGACGCGACCAGGCTGGTGCGGAACGCCCAATAGAGCTGGTCGCGGGTCTGGGGACGCAGCACCATCAGCGCCTCGGCGGCCACCACGGAGCGGTCCGGGGTGACCGGGACCCCGGCGCCGCGCAACGCTCGAGACAACGTGACCACGAGCGCGGCCGCATCCCAGTCGGTCACCCGCCGGCCTCGCCGCCGACAAGCCACGGCAGGCCGCGAGCACGGACCAGGTCCTCGTCCTCGCGGTACTTGATGACGGCCCCGAGGGTGCGCTCGGCGGCGGCGACGTCGAGGGTGCTGGCGCCGAGCAGGCGCAGCGCCGCGACCCAGTCGATGGCCTCGGCGATGCCCGGCGGCTTCTGGACATCACTGGCACGAAGTCGTTGCACCGCGGCCGTGGCCTGGACCGCGAGGTCGTGGCCGCTGTGGGGCACGCGACGACGGACGATCTCCACCTCGCGCTCGGGCGTCGGGTAGTCGATCCAGTGGTAGAGGCAGCGCCGCTTCAGCGCATCGTGCAGCTCGCGGGTGCGGTTCGATGTGAGGATGACGATGGGCGGGCACGTGGCGTGGATGGTGCCGCGCTCGGGGATGGTGATGGTGGCGTCGGAGAGCAGCTCGAACAGGAAGGCCTCGAAATCGTGGTCGGAGCGGTCCACCTCGTCGACGAGCAGCACCAGTGGGAACGGACCGGGATGTTCGAGCGCCTGCAGCAGGGGACGACGGATCAGGTAGGCGTCACCGAACATCTCGTTCTCATCGAGGTGCGTGCCCCGCGTCTCGGCGAGCCGGATGGCCAGCAGCTGACGCGGGTAGTTCCACTCGTAGAGCGCTTCGGAGGCATCGATCCCCTCGTAGCACTGCAGACGGATGAGCGGGGTGTCGAGGGCGCGGGCCAGCGCCTTGGCCGCCTCGGTCTTGCCCACCCCCGGCTCGCCCTCGAGCAGGATGGGGCGCTGCATGCGCACGCCGAGGAACAGGGTGGTGGCCAGGCCCTCGTCGGTCAGGTAATCGACGGCGTTGAGCTCCCGCTGGAGAGACGCGATGTCGGGCAGGCGAGCTGCGAGCGCGGCCGCGAGGATGCTAGGTGCTGGCTGTGCTTCGCTCACGCGCACCGCCGCGGCGCGCCGGGTCCTGCTCGAAGGCGCGCAGGCACCCTTCGCTGCAGAACCAGGCCACAACGCCGTCATGTTCACTGTGAAGCGTGGCGGCCACCGCCGCGACCGTCATGCCGCAGATCGGGTCCACCGCGGTGGCCACCGCGCCCTGCGCCTCCCCCACCGCGGCGGGCGCCTCGTCGGACGGCGCCTCGTGCCGCGACGCTGCCGGTCCGCTCGAACCGTGCAGCGAGATCAGCTCGGCGAGGATCGAGAGCGCGATCTCGTGCGCCGTGCGGGCGCCGATGTCGAGCCCGGCAGGAGTGTGGACGCGAGCGCGGTCCTCGGCCGACAGGTCGAGGTTGGCCAGGACCGCTCCGCCGCGCTTGGGGCTGGCCACAAAGCCGATATACGGCACCCCTGCGCCCACCGCCCGCAACAGTGCGGGCTCGTCGATGCGGCCGAGCGACGCCACCACGACGGCCGTCGTCTCGTCGGCCAGCGCTGCGTCGGCGTCCTCGGACTCGGTCACCTCGTAGCCGACATGGCGGCTCAGGTCCGCCAGCGCACGGGCCACCGGCGAGCTGCCGTACACGGTGATCCGTCGCCGCGGCAGGTGCGGCTCGAGGAAGATCTGCAGGGCGCCTCCGCTCAGGCATGGGTTGTGCACGGTCACCATCCCGTCGCCGTCGGGAGGGGTCTCTCCCTCACCCGGGACGACGCGGAGCAGGACCGGCTCGCCGGTGGCCATCGCCTGGAGGGCGTGCATGCGCACCGTCGACTCGGCGCAGACGCCACCGACGAAGCCCTCGATCCTCCCGTCCGCGTGGACGACCGCCGAGTCGCCGGGCCGGGCGCTGGTGGGGCGCTCGACCTGGACGACGGTGGCGGAAACCCATGGCTGGCGAGCCTTGTCGACGGCTCCGGCCAGAGGAGCGGTGGCCTGGGTCACGCGGTTGCCTGCTTCCCCTTCTGGATTGCTTCCCACACCCGGCCCGGCGTCGCCGGCATGTCGATGTGCCTGACCCCGTAGGGCTTCAGCGCGTCGACGATGGCGTTGATGATGCAGGGCGGTGAGCCGACCGTCGCCGACTCGCCGACACCCTTGGCGCCGATGGGGTGGTGCGGCGACGGGGTGACGGTGAAGTCCGTCTCCCAATCGGGGCACTCCATCGCCGTGGGCAGGAGGTAGTCCATGAACGAGCCGCCCAGGCAGTTGCCCTGCTCGTCGAAATCGATGATCTCCATGAGCGCCATGCCGACCCCGTCGGTGAGGCCGCGGTGCACCTGGCCCTCGATGATCATCGGGTTGATGCGCGTGCCGCAGTCGTCGACCGCGAGGAAGCGGCGCACCACGACCTTGCCGGTGCCCGCGTCGACGTCGACGACGCAGATGTAGGCGCCGAACGGGTAGGTGAGGTTGGGCGGGTTGTACACGGTCTCGGCGTCCAATCCGCCCTCGATGCCGTCGGGGAGGTGAACCGAGCCGTGCGCGCCCATGGCGATCTCCTGGATGGTCTTGCCGCGCTCGGGGTCGCCCTTCACGAAGAAGCGCCCCTTCTCCCACTCCAGGTCGTCGGCCGATGCCTCGAGCATCGCCGCCGCCACGATGCGGGCCCGCTCGCGCACCTTGCGCGCCACCACCGCGGTGGCCGCTCCGGACACCGGCGTCGACCGGCTCCCGTAGGTGCCCAGCCCGAACGGGGTTCGGTCCGTGTCGCCGTTGACGACGTCGATGTCCTCGGGGGGTATGCCCAGCTCCTCACCCACGATCTGCGCGTACGTGGTCTCGTGGCCCTGGCCGGTGG
Source organism: Candidatus Dormiibacterota bacterium (assembly GCA_003153125.1). Classification (GTDB taxonomy): domain Bacteria; phylum Chloroflexota; class Dormibacteria; order Aeolococcales; family Aeolococcaceae; genus Aeolococcus. Next base: position 19,060 of record PLWW01000016.1, read on the forward strand.
ACTGACAGCTGACCCCCAGCACCGCCTTGCCGGTGGGATGGATGCGCAGGGTCGCCCCGTCCGCCATGCCCAGGCCGAGGATGTCCATGTGCTCGCGAGGGCCGGCGCCGACGGCCTCGGTGAAGAACGCCACGCCGATGCCCATCAGCTCGCCGCGCTGGCGCTTCTCGGCCTGCTCCTTGCGGAGCTCGCTGTAGCCGATCTTGTCGAGTGCCTTGCGCAGCGTGACCTCGTAGTCGCCGGAGTCGTACTCCCAGCCAGTCTTGGTCGTGTACGGGAACTGCTCGGGCTTGATGAGGTTCTTGAGGCGAAGCTCGGCCGGGTCCGTGCCCAATTCGGCGGCAAGGCAGTCGACCATGCGCTCGACGAGGTAGACGGACTCGGTGATCCGGAAGGAGCACGCGTAGGCGACACCACCGGGCGCCTTGTTGGTGTAGACGCCGGTCACCTTGCAGTGCGCGGCGGCGAGGTCGTACGAGCCCGTGAACATGTGGAAGAACCCGGCCGGGTACTTGCTCGGCTGCGCGGTGCCGTTGAAGGCGCCGTGGTCGGCGATCACGTTGACCCGGACGCCGAGGATCTTGCCCTCCTTGGTCGCCGCGATCTCGCCGTGCATGTGGAAGTCACGCGCGAACGACGTGGACATGAGGTTCTCGGAGCGGTCCTCCATCCACTTGACCGGCTTGCCCGTGACCAGCGCGGCCACGATGGTGCAGACATAGCCCGGGTACACACCGACCTTGTTGCCGAAGCCGCCGCCGATGTCCGGTGCGATCACGCGGATCTTGTGCTCGGGCAGCCCCGCCACCAGCGCGTACACGGTGCGGTGCGCATGGGGCGCCTGGGTGGTGGCCCAGAGCGTGAGCTGGCCGTCGATGGGATCGACCTGGGCGACGCAGCCGCACGTCTCCATCGGCGCCGGGTGACTGCGCGGGTAGTACATGTCCTGCTTGACCACAACGTCCGCGGCTGCGAAGACGGCGTCGGTGGCGGCGCTGTCGCCGGACTCCCAGTCGAAGATGTGGTTGTCCGTCTTGCCCTCCTTGTCGTCGCGGATCACCGGCGCGCCGGGCTCCAGCGCCTTGCGCGGGTCGACGACCGCGGGCAGGATCTCGTAGTCGACGTCGATCAGCTCGAGGGCGTCACGCGCGGCGTAGCGGTCCTCGGCGACCACGTAGGCCACCTCCTGGCCCTGGAAGCGCACCTTGTCGGTGGCCAGCACCGCCTGCGTGTCCTGTGACAGGGTCGGCATCCAGGCGAGCTTGAGGGGCTCGAGGTCCTTGCCGGTGATGACCGCGACGACCTTGGGCAGAGACGTCGCAGCCGAGACGTCGATCGACTTGATGCGCGCGTGCGCGTAGGGGCTGCGCAGGATGGCTCCGTAGAGCATCCCGGGCAGGTTGATGTCGTCGATGTAGTTGCCCTTGCCGCGGATGAACCGGGGATCCTCCTTGCGCAGCAGGCGGCCGTAGCCGATGGGGCGCTCGTATGGGGGCTTCTCGACGGTGGTCATGATTCCGCTCCTGCAGCCGCGGGCGCCGCCGCGGGATGGTCGGCCGCCCAGTGGACCGACCGCACGATGGTGGCGTAGCCGGTGCAGCGACACAGCTGCCCGGACAGCCCTTCACGGATCTCCGCGTCGGTCGGGTGGGGGTTGCGGTCGAGCAGCGCCCGGGCGGCCATCATCATGCCCGGCGTACAGAAACCGCACTGCAGTCCGTGCTCCTCCATGAAGCCCTGCTGCACAGGGTCGAGCACGCCGTTGGTGATCATGCCCTCGACGGTGCGCACCTCACGCCCGTCGGCCATGGCCGCGAGGACCGTGCACGACTTGACGGGCTCACCGTCCATGTGCACGACACACGCGCCACAGTTGCTCGTGTCACAGCCCCAGTGGGTGCCGGTGAGGCCGAGGTGATCGCGCAGGAAATGGACGAGGAGGAGGCGCGGCTCGACGTCGCGCGTCACCTCGTCACCGTTGACCCTCATGGTGATTTGCACGTTCATGCCTCCTGGCGCAGGGCGCGGGCGGCGGCCCGGCGCAGCGCACGCAGTGTGAGCTCACCAGCGAGCTGGCTCTTGTACTCGGCTGATCCACGCTGATCGCTCTGCGGAGCTGTGGCCGCGGTGGCGAGCTTGGCCGCCTCGGCGAACACCGCCTCGGACGGGGCCTTGCCCTTCAGGGCCGCCTCGGCATCGCCGGCGCTGAAGCCGTCGACGCCGACCGCGGTCAGGCCGATCCCGGCGTCGCTGATGAGGCCACCGGAGAGCCAGAGGGCGGCGCCGGCCGCGGCAATCGCCCAGTCACCGGCGCGGCGCTCCACCTTCTCGTAGGCGCTGCCGGCGTCGGGACGCACGGCGATGCGGACCTCGACCAGCATCTCCTCGGGCTGGACCGCGGTCTCGTATGGACCCTTGTGGAAATCCGCCATCGCCACCGTCCGGCGGCCACCGGGGCCGGCGATCACGGCGCTGGCGTGGAGGGCGGCGCAGACACCCGAGAGATCCTCGGCCGGGTCTGCCTGGCAGAGCGACCCACCGATCGTGCCGCGGTTGCGGACGATGGGGTCGGCGATGACCTGCTCGGCATCCCGGAAGATGGGGAAGAGGCCGAAGAGGAGATCGGAGTCGAGGATCTGGCGGTGGCGTGTGAGCGCGCCGATGCGGACCTCGTCGCCCTCGTGCCTGATGTAGTCGAGCTCCTTCAGGTCGTTGATGTCGATGAGGTGTTCGGGGCGCGCGAGGCGGAGCTTCATCATCGGGAGCAGGCTGTGCCCTCCTGCCACCACCCGTGCCTCGGGCCCGAGGCTCTTGAGCAGGGAAAGCGCGTGGTCGACACTTGTCGCACGCTCATATTCGAAAGCCGCGGGGGTCTGCATACAGTCCTCTCCTCCTGTGTGGTGGCGACAGCCACCTTGCCCGGGCGCACTCTAGTTGCCTAGAATGGCCGCGCACAACACATCTTAAGCCATCGGTTAAGAGTCAGATCGGAGGGTCGCCTCGTGCTCGTCGACCTGCCCCCCTGCGGTTTTCGCCGCGCCGGTGGCCGGCCGTGACCTTCGCCCAGCTCAGAGCATTCGTGACCATCGCCCGCTGCGGGTCCGTCAAGGCCGCAGCCCTTGAGATGAAGGTGAGTCAGGCTGCCATGTCGCAGGCCATCTTCGGCCTTCGTGCCGAGTTCGACGACGAGCTGTACGTCCGCGATGGGCGGGGCGTGAGCCTCACCCCGCGGGGGCGGCAGCTCGCCGGCATCGGCGCTGAGATCCTCGGCCTCGCGGAGCACGCCAAGCGCACCGGTGACGACGCCCACGGCACCCCGGGGATGCTCCGCGTCGTCACCACCGGCACGGTCGCCGAATACGTCATCCCCTCACTGGTCGAGGCGTTCGCTCGTCGCAGGCCCAACCTCGAGATCCAGGTGACGGTCGACTCGCCGGCGTCGTTTCGCGAACTTCTCCGCCTGCGCCGGGCCGACGTGGCGGTGGGGCCGGACCCGATCACCGAGGTAGGCATCGAGTGCGTGCCCTTCCTCCGCTACGAACTGATCGTGGTCAGTGGCCGGGGCAAGCAGGCTGCGCCCACCGAGGATCTCTCCGTTCTCGGCGAGGAGCAGTGGCTGCTCGGCCCCAACGACACCGACGCCGCCTCCGAGGTGGGGCGCTTCCTCGTGTCCGGGAGATCGAGCCCGCGCGACGTGCGCGTCTACCCCAGTCACGCCGCGGCGGCTGCAGCCGCCGCCTCGGGCCGCGGGGTCACGCTGGCCGTCGCGCACACGGTCTCCGACGAGCTGGGGCGGGGGATGCTGGTCCGCGTCGGCGTCGCCGGCACCCCGGTCTCGGGCATGTGGTACGCCAGCACCCTGGCCACAAACCAGGCACCGACGGCGGCTGTGGCGCTGCGCCGCTTCGTCACCACCCCCGAGGCGACGCACGCGGCGCGCGCGGGCGGGGGGATCCCTCCCGGGCGGACGCACCCTCCCATCCACATCACGCTGTGGAGTGGGATCTCAGCGCGTGCGCAGACAGGCGGCTCGAGCCCGTCCGCGGGCGAGAGGGGCGCCGTCGCATCATGGTGAAGCAGGGCATCACCACGGCCGCGCCCGCGATCGCACCCGATGGCGGAGCGGGGCCTCTCGATCGCCTCGGCCGTCCCATGCGAGACCTGCGTGTCTCGGTCACCGACCGCTGCAACTTCCGCTGCCCGTACTGCATGCCCGGCGAGGTCTTCGGGCGCGACTTCGTCTTCCTGCGATCCGACGAGGTGCTGCGCTTCGAGGAGATCACCCGGGTGGTGCGCGTGGCAGCCGGCCTGGGAGTGACCAAGATCCGCCTGACCGGCGGCGAGCCGCTGCTGCGCCGCCAGATCGAGAAGCTCGTGATGATGATCGCGGCGGTCGACGGCATCGAGACCGCCCTGACCACCAATGGATCGCTGCTCGTCGGCAAGGCGCGAGCCCTCAAGGAGGCGGGCCTGGGACGGGTCACCGTCAGCCTCGACTCGCTGGACAACACCGTGTTCCAGGCGATGAACGGTGTTGGCTTTCCCGTCGAGCGCGTGCTCGAGGGGATCGCGGCCGCCGCCGAGGCCGGCTTCGGACCCATCAAGGTGAACGTTGTCGTCAAGAGGAACATCAACGACCGCAGCGTGCTCGACATGGCCCGGTTCGGGCGTGAGAACGGACACACCGTGCGCTTCATCGAGTTCATGGACGTGGGCGCGACCAACGGCTGGCGTCTCGACGACGTCGTCCCCGCCGCCGAGATCCTCGAGGCCATTGACGCGGTGTTTCCCCTCGAGGCGGTGCCGGCCGACTACCCAGGAGAGGTGGCTCGCCGCTACCGATACCGTGACGGCGGCGGGGAGATCGGGCTCATCGCCTCGGTGTCGCAGCCCTTCTGCAGGACGTGCACGCGGGCACGGCTCACCGCCGACGGCAACCTGTTCACCTGCCTCTTCGCCACCGCCGGGCACGACCTGCGCGCGGTGCTGCGGGCGACGGAGGACGACGCCGAGCTCAGTGCGCTGCTTGCCCGCGTGTGGCGGGCTCGTGGCGACCGCTACTCGGAGGAGAGATCCTCGCTGACATCAGCGGGGAAGCGGATCGAGATGTCCTATGTGGGCGGCTGAGTGAGAGGCGTCCGTGGCGGTGCATCCGCTGCCGCGACAGCGCGGGCGGGTTCTGGGAGATTCGCCGCCATCGTTGGCATGCGCAGACGGCGGGTGTACGCGGTCGTAGCGGCGTTGTTCGCGACGGTGATGCTCGTCGTCCTGGCGCTGATCGCTCGTGACGGCGTCAGCGGGGCCACCGACCGCGTCGTGTTCGGCGTTCAGCTGGCGCTCTGGAGCGTGGTGATGACGGCGTTCCCGGCCGTGCTGTGCGCGGCCCTGCGCGAGTCCCACACCAAGCCGCACACATTTGACGTCGATCGCTGAGGAGCCGGCGCGCGCCTGACCGTCGGCGCGTTGATGTCAATGTCGGCCACTTCGAGAGCAGATCGCACCGGCGTCGCGCTCACCGCACTCTCGGCCGCATTCTTCGGAAGCCTCGCCATCTACGGGAAGGTGGCCGACCGCATCGGCATCCCGCTCAACGAGCTGCTCGCTGTGCGATTCGGCGTGGCTGCTGTTGCGCTCTGGGGCCTCGCGCTGGTCCGGCACGAACGCCTGTGGTGGGGCCGGCGCATGGCCGGACTGGTCGTGATGGGAGCGCTCTACGTGGCCCAGGCGGCGACCTATTTCACCAGCCTGCAGACGGTGCCCGCCGCCGTGACCAGCATCCTCCTCTACATCTACCCGATCGTCGTGATGCTGCTCGCCGCCGCCTTCCTGGGTGAGAGGCTGACCCGGCGGCGCGGCGTGGCGCTTGTTCTTGCCGTTGCCGGTGTCTTCGCCGTCGTCGACCCGCTCAGCGCGCATGGCAACATCGGCTCCGCCGGCGTGCTGTTCGGCCTCGCCGCGGCGGCGATCTACGCCACCTACATCCTCACCGGGCGTGCGCTCCTGCGCGACGTCCCCGCGGTGGTGGCCACCGCCACCATCGCGACCACGGCGGGTGTTGTGTTCGCGGCCGCCGGCGCCGCGGCTGGGCAGCTGCGCCCCCTCAGCGGTTCCGGCTACGCGCTCGCCGGCTCGATGGCGATCGTGGCCACAGCCATCCCGGCCACCCTCTTCCTGGCAGGCCTCGCGCGGGTGGGGGCGACGCGCGCGGCGATCATCAGCACCCTCGAACCCGCCGTCACGGTGGTGCTGGCGGGCTTGGTTCTGGGCGAGGGCCTCGGACCGGTGCGGCTTTTGGGTGGCGCGGCGATCCTGGGCGCAGCCATCCTCGTGGCCCGCACAGTCACCCCTGGGCTGACCGAGCCGCTCGTCCGGGAATGAGCTCTGCGCGAAGGGTTCAGCCTTGGTCGGTGTCCTCGCCGGCCGGTGCATCGGCAGGGGCGGGGTCGTGTGGCTCGCCTTCCTCCGCCAGACGGTCCGGGTTGATCGCGGCGCGCAAAGCCGCTGCCGCCTGCTCGAGTGGAAGCAGGAGGGCGTTGACCTCACCGGAGAGCTGCCCGCTCTCGTCGGCGACCACCTCGTCGGCAGCCGCCTCGGCGGCGTCGAGGCGCTCGCGGATGGTGTGGTGGTGCGGCGGCGTCTCGCTGTCCGTCATGGCGACGTCATGGTACGCGAGGTCACAGTACGGCCCGTGACTGATGCGCCCCCGTTGGTGTCCCGGCGACCACACCTGCGCGGCTGGTCGCATGCCCTGGCCACGCTGCCGTGGGCGGTGGGCACGATCGTGCTTGTCAACCTCGCCGGCGGCCACCCCGGTCGCCAGCTGACGCTGGCCATCTACGGCCTTGCGTCGGTCTGGCTGTTCGCCATCAGCGGCCTGTACCACGTGGTGACGTGGTCACCGCCCCGCCGTGCGGTGCTTCGCCGCCTCGACCACGCCAACATCTTCGTGCTGGTGGCGGCGACGTACACGCCGGTGATGCTGACCCTGACCAGTGCTGCCTGGGGCATCTCCGTGGTGACCTCCGTGTGGGTGCTGGCCTGCGCCGGCGTCGGGGTGTCACTGAGTCCGCTGGCGATGCCCCGCTGGGCCGGCGCCGGCCTGTACCTGCTGCTCAGTTGGATCTCGCTCATCGCCGTGCCGGTGATCGCCGCATCAGTGGGCGCGGGTGGCCTGCTCCTGCTCCTCGCCGGTGGCCTGCTCTACACGCTCGGCGCTCTGGCGTATGCGATGCGGCGGCCCGCCCTGGCGCCGTCGTGGTTCGGCTACCACGAGCTGTTCCACGCCCTCGTGATCGGCGCCAACGCGCTGTTCTTTGCGTTCATGGTGGTGGAGGTGGTGCACCACTGAGGTGGCGCCGTCAGGCGGGTGGGGACTGCTCCAAGAGACGACCCCCCTCGCGGCTGTTCCACGGCTGGCAAACGGGTGGGCTTCCGAACAACTGTTCGCTTGTACGCGGATGTCTAACCTGCCACGATCGCGCCCTGTGCTGCGATCGCAGCGGACTGGCGGGAGGGGGATTCGATGCGTCGTCTGATTGGTTTGATTGGACTTGCCGCGGTCGCCGGAGCGAGCCTTGCGGCAACGAGTGTGCCGGCCGCGGCGAGTTCCCTGCCGTCCGCGGGCGGCGTCGTGATCCATCCGATTGCGCCGAGCAACCTGGCGGCGAGTGGTGCCTTCGTCGAGAAGATCGTCGAGGCGAACCCGTCGCCCGGCAACTGCGGCTTCTTCCTCTACCGCGGCGTTTCCAGCCAATCCCAGGGCGGTTTGGCGTACACGCCCCTGGGGTTCCACAAGGGCACCCAGGCCACCGACGTCCCGCCGCAACCCGCGGGGTACCTGCAGTACAAGCTCTTCCCGACGGACTGCGCTGGCAATGTGGGCGCACCGGTGTACTCAACCGAGGTCATCCCGGTGGTGTCCGACGACTCGCTGTTGTGGGTCGCCAGCGGTGCCGCGACGACTGTTTACTCGACAAAGTACTATGGTGGCTCGGCGGTGCAAACGAAAGGCACGGGCGCTGACGTTCGACTGAGCCTCGACACGTACTGGAACTTTGGGCTCGTCGTGGGAACCGGCCCGCGGGGCGGCGTTGGAACCGTCTTTGTGAACGGCGTGAAGACGGGAACGATCAACTTCTACTCGGCGAAGGTTGGCGGCGAGAAGGTCAGCTTCGTCGCCGTGGGCATCAACCCGTTTGTTGAGACCGTGATCGACATCGTGGCAACCGCGCCCGGACACGGCGGCGGGAGCTCAATGTATTTCGACGCTGGGATCGGGAACTACTTCATCGACTGACGGCGACAACGGCTGCGGGTATCCACGAAGCGAACCATTCGCCCCAGCGTCACGGGATTGCACGGTTTCAGGCCAGGCCGCAGCGCTGTGCCACGATGCCAGCGTGACCACCTTGGCCGCACACTCTCGCTCCCGGCGGCGCGTCACGCTCGTCGCGATGGTAGGCGGCGCCGTGCTCGTGATCTACCTGGTGCGGCTGTTGGCGATGGGTCATACCGAGGTGGTGCGCAGCGACTACCTCGCAACCCAGACCGCAGGCATCATCATCGCCGACGGCCAAGGCTCACGGTTGTACGTCGACCAGGTCCAAGGCCCAGTCTATGCTCGACTGGCCGGCGGGGATCACACGGGGGACCTGCTTTTCAATCACGCCCCCCTGACCGCGGTCATGAATGCGCCCATCAGTGGGCTCGACCCGGTGAGCGGCCACCTGCTGTGGAGCCTTTTCCAGTTCCTGCTCGTGGTCATCGCCTGCGCCGTCGTGGCGATGGTCGCGCCTTGGCCGAAGCGGACTCCCCGTTTGCTTCCGGTGGCCGCCACGCTTGTTGCGCTGGCCGGGGCTGGAACCTTGCCCATGCTGACTGAGGGGCAGGAACTTGGAACGATCACGCTCGGACTCGCTCTCGCCTACGCCGCGTGGCGGTCCGACCGGCTGGGCATGGGCTCCGCAGCGCTTGTGGCCGGCGCGGCCATCGCCAAGCCGCACCTTGCACTCGGTCTTGTCGCATTCATGGCCGGCTGGCGTGACCGTCGCATCATCGCGGGCGCCCTGGTCGGCGCCCTGGTCGCCGGCTCGCTCTCCGTGATGGCGGTTGGTTGGACCGCATGCGTGGCCTTCATCGAGACTGCGATCCGTTCGAACAGTCTGTCTCCGCACGCGCAACTTCTGGGCTTCAACGGTCTCTTTGCCGCCTGGTTCAATGACGGCGTGGCCGCCACCGTACTGGGAGACATCTGCAGCGTCGCTGCCCTGGGTCTAGCCGTCGCGCTCGGGACAGCTGTCCGCAGGGATCGGTCCCGACTGGGGCCGGCGTTGATCGGTGCCACGCTGTTGTCGCTGCTCGCCTCACCGCACACCTTCTCGCACGACCTGACGTTGCTGGCCCCCATGCTCGTGCTGGCTGTCGCGGAGGCGGCCCGGGGTTCCCAATCGGCCGCATGGCCGGCCCGGCCGACGCGACGGGTGCTCGCCGTCTGGCTCCTGATCATCGCGGCGTCCGGCATCGACTCCAGCGTCGCACTCCCCGCGGCCCTGGGTAGGTTGAGCCCCTTGGCTCTCATGGTAGGTGCGACCATGGCGGCGAAGGCCACGTGGCCCAGCCGGCCATCGCGCGCCGACTTTGGACCGACCGTGCAAACCCAGCCGCGCGCCACATACGCGCAGTAAAGCGAGTGACCGCTGTGCATCCATTGCCGATCTTCGACCCATCGAACGCGGCGCAAGGTCCGCGGGGTTGCTTGGTCGGCAGGCGTCGGAGCGGTTCGCCGCCCTCCTCGGTCCAGCCAGTCATGGCACCTCTTGACAGCCAAACTGCTAGCCACCGGAGCGGATTCCGTCGGAATCTGGCGACGCGCAGCGGCAGCGTCTGAATCCAAAGCGGAGCCGGCGGACGGATTCGAACCG
>PLWW01000011.1:0-19515 GCA_003153125.1 Candidatus Dormiibacterota bacterium
CCGCCGCCTCCACCGCCTCCGCCGCGATGGCGCCGGCGCCGCCGTCGTCCGCCAGGCCGGCCAGTTCCGTGAGCCGCTCCCCAAGGTCGGCCGCCTCGGTGCGCAGGGCGGCGACGGCGGCGGCCCTGCCGAGGACGCCCGCTCGAGCGCGCTCGACGCTCCGGCGAAGGTCACCGCTCGAACGCTCGGCGAAGAGGCGGGTCTCCTCGAGCCGCGCCACGGCCTCGCGCTGACCGGTGCGCTGCTGCTCGAGCCGGGCACGGTGGCCACCGAGCCGTGTGCTGAAGGCGGCCTCGGCTGTGGCCGCGGCCTCGAAGCGGTGCTGGGCGGCATCGAGCCGGCGTTGAGCCTGCTTGAGTTGAGCGCGGGCCGCACGCCAGGCTTCGCGGGCGAGCGAGCCGCGCAGGCTGCCGAGCTGCTCGNNAGGCGCCGCCCTTGACGCCCTTCTTCAGTGTGATGATGCCGGCGATTTCCAGGCTGCGTAGCGCCTCGCGGAGCGCGCTGCGGCCGACGCCGAGCTGCTCGGCGAGCTCGCGCTGTTCGATGGCAAGGCCGGCCTGGACGGCCAGCTCAGCGAGGCGGGGCTCAATCTCAGCGAGGAGGTCATGGAAGCGCCGCAGCGTGACCTCGGCGTGGCCGATCCGCCCCAGGGCGTCCTCGCAGGCGGCGCGTAGCGATCGCACCCCGGCTGCCTGCTCCACGAGCGCTCGCCGTTGCGCCGGGCTGGCCTCGATGATGGCGTCGATGTCGTTCTGTGCGACCACCGCGTAGCCGCTCTGGGTGAGCCCGGTCGTTCCCAGCACGCGCTCGATGTCGCGCAGGCGGACGCGGTCGCCGTTGAGGCGGAAGTCGCTCTCGCCGTGGCGCACGACCCGGCGGCTCACGGACACCTCGATGTCGGGCACGGGCAGACGCCCATCCTCGTTGTCGAGGATCAGCTCGACCTCCGCNNGGCGTCGACCAGGTTGCTCTTGCCGCTGCCGTTGGGACCGACGATGGCGGTGATGCCGGGCTCCAGCTCCACCTCGCTGTGTTTCGCGAACGTCTTGAACCCCGACATCACGACGCGGCGAAGCCTCATCGCGTCGATTCTCCGCGCCGCGAGGTCAGCACGTCAACATATGGTGGTCTGCACCTCCACAGACCACAACCGCTGCCACTCATGCCGGGGCGGACCCGCCGCCAGAGCCACTACCCGAACCCCGGCCCCGGCCGCCGCGATGGCCCCGGCGCGTGCGCTTGCGTTCCGGGACGACCGGTTCCGGTGGCGGCGGGGGGTCCTCATCGCGCCGGCCGACGATGACGTCGGCAGCGGCACGAAGCGCCTTCAGCAGGCCACGGCGGGGCGACCTCGGTGCCTCCGGCTCCGCGTCCCCGGCCGGGGTGGGACGGCGGTCGCGACCTGAGCCGGCGATGGCCCCGCGGTCGGCCGCGACCTCAGCGACGCGGCGGCGGACGCGGGCGGGCTCGGTCGACGCTCCCTGGGCCGCCGCGCGGGCGGCGCCGGCGGCCCGGGCGGCGGCGTTGGCGGGGAGCTTGGTGAAGCCGTCGAGCGCGGCGCGGGCCGCCGCCTGTTGAGCTGCCTGCTTGGTTGATCCGCGGCCCGTGCCGACGACCTGACCGCCGACCACCGCCTCGGCCGAGTAGGCGCGACGGTGGCCGGGCCCGGACTCGGCGGCCACCCGGTACACGGGCGGCATCCCGGTGCGCTCCTGCGACACCTCTTGGAGGCGACCCTTGTGGTTCTCGTCGGTCCAGTCGGCAAGGTCGCCGATGTTCTGGATGAACACGCGGGTGGCCACCCGGTACCCCTGGTCAAGGAAGATGGCGCCGGTCATCGCTTCGAAAGCGTTGGCCAGGAGCGAGGGGAGTTTGCGCGCGCCCGTCTTGGCCGCCCCCTTGCCGAGGAGCAGCGTCTCGCCGAGGTTCAGCCGCTCCCCGAGCCGCGCCAGCGAGACGGTGTTCACCAATGCCGCGCGCAACTGGGTCAACTGACCCTCGTCGTAGGCGGGAAAGCGGCGGAAGAGGTATTCGCCGACGACGAGTTCCAACACCGCGTCGCCGAGGTACTCGAGACGCTCGTTGTCGTGCCCCGGCCCGCTCGGGTGGCCCTGCTCGTTGTTCCACGACGCGTGGGTCATCGCCTCGCGAAGCAGCTCGAGCCGGCGGAAGCGCACGCCGATACGCTCCTGGAGAGCCTCGAAACCGGCGATCTCCTCGTCGCTGAGGCCGGCAAGCGCTGCGGCCTCGCCGTCGCGCCGGCTGCCGCGCGAAAACGCGTCATCCGCGACCGCGAACGGCTCTGCCACCGCGGAGGGGAACGCCATAGCGTCCACGAGTGCGGCATCGACCACCACCGGGTCGGCCGCGGGCGGCGCGGACGTGCCTAGAAGGCCGCCCCCACCTTCTCCTGGATGTACTCCCAGGCCTGGTTCACCGTCCCGATCTTCTCCGCGTCCTCGTCCGAGATCTGCATCTTGTACTCCTCCTCGAACGCCATGATCAGCTCGACGAGGTCCAGGGAGTCCGCGTTGAGATCCTCGACGAACGACGCCTCCGGCGTCACCTGATCCGGCTCGACGCCGAGCTGGCTGACGACGATCGTCTTGAACCGATCGAAGCTGAGATCTGCCATCAATGGTTCCTTCTGGTGGCGGGGCGGCTGGGGCCGCCTCCTGGTTTGCTGCAACGATAGCGTCGGAGCCCATCTTGGGGGGCGTCCAGGCGAATGGCCCGGAGGCGCCGTCGACAAACGGGACCGGCGGATGAGGCGCTGGAGCGGCGCTCGCCGAGGCGTCGGGATCTGCGACAGATGCGGGGGCGCTGGCTGGCGAACGGCGCCGGCGAGGTTGGCGTGGTCCCGGAGCAGGCTGCTCGGGGGGTGTGTCGGACACGGGTGTCTCCAAGGTGTGGATCAGGCGGCCAGGCCGCCGTCCACGTGGAGGACGTGCCCGGTGATGTACGCCGCTTCGGGAAGCGCGAGGAACCGCACCGCGGCGGCCACCTCCTCGGCCGTGCCGATGCGGCGCAGGGGAATCGTGGCGGTCACGGCGGCGAGCAGCTCGTCACCGAGTACCTTGGTCATCTCGGTCGCGATGAATCCCGGAGCGACGGCGTTGACGGTGATCGCTCGCGAGCCGACCTCGCGGCACAGCGACTTGGTGAGGCCGATCAGGCCGGCCTTGGCGGCCGAGTAGTTGGCCTGTCCGGGGTTGCCGACCACGCCGGCGATGCTGGAGATGTTGATGATCCTGCCGTCGCGACGGCGCAACATGGGCCGCAGTGCGGCGCGACAGATGCGGAACGCCGCACTGAGGTCGACAGCGATCACCGCGTCCCAGTCGGCGTCGGTGATCCGCACGGCGAGGTTGTCGCGCGTGATCCCGGCGTTGTTGACCACGATGTCGATGCCGCCGAGCTCCTTCACGGTGGTGTCGACCAGCGTGATGGCTGCGGCGGGGTCGGAGAGGTCGGCGCCGATGGTCGTGGCCGCGCCTCCCCGTTCGAGGATGCGCGCAACCACGTCATCGGCTCCGCTGCGGTTGGCGCTGAAGCCCACGGCGACGGCGGCGCCGGCGTCGGCGAGCGCGAGGGCACAGGCACTGCCGATGCCGGAGGAGGCGCCCGTGACCAGCGCCACCCTGCCCGCGAGCGGCTGCGAGTTCATGCCGGAGCTGTCCGCAACGAGGCGAACGCCGCCGCCTCGCCGAGGTTGCCCACGCTGGCCGTCGCCACGTGTGCGTCGATGCGACGCGCCAGGCCGCTGAGGACATTTCCCGGCCCCACCTCCACGAGCAGTTCCGCCCCGAGGCCGACCAGGGTGGCCACGCAGTCGGTCCACCGCACCGGGGACTCGAGTTGCCGCGAGAGCCTCTCAGGGAGCTCGGCGCTGTGCTCGACTGCGACGGCGTCCACGTTGCAGACCACCGGGACGCGCAGCTCTGTTCGTGGCGTGGCCTGGATCACGGCGGCGAACCGCTCGGCCGCCGGCGCCATCAGCGGGGAGTGGAAGGCGCCGCTGACGTTGAGGGGGATGACCCGGCGCGCGCCCCGCTCGCGGGCGATGGCGGCGGCGCGTTCCACACCGGAGACCGACCCGCTGATGACCACCTGGCCGGGTGCGTTGAGGTTGCCGATCACCACCACCTCGCCGTCGGCGCGAGCCGACGCGCACGCCGCCTCGACCACCTCGGCGGCGAGGCCGAGCACGGCCGCCATGGTGCCTTCGTTCATGGCGGCCATCTCGCGGCCGCGCTCGATCACCATGCGCATGGCGTCCTCTGGCGAGTACGCGCCGGCAACACTCACCGCGGCGTACTCGCCCACCGAATGGCCCGCCACGCCGACGACGTCGAGGTCGACCGGCAGAGCGCGAGCCAGGACCAGTTCGACGAAGAGCAGACCTGGCTGGGCGATCTGGGTCGGTCGCAGCTCATCGTCCGAGCCACGCAGCGCGGCGGCAAGGTCGAGGCCCTCGGCCGCTGCGACCTCGAGGAGCCGGGTGCCAAGGGGGTGCTCGTCCAAGCCGGAGGCCATCCCGGCCGCCTGGCTGCCCTGTCCCGGAAAACAGAGAGCGACGCGGGTCACGTGAGTGACGAACGCAGGCGCATCCGCAGCGCCGCGGAGCTCACTCGGTGACGATGACCTCGCGCCCAGCGTAGTGCCCGCAGTTGGGGCAGACGCGGTGCGACAGGCGGGGTTGACGGCATTGCGGGCATGGGTTCAGGGCGGGGATGTCAAGGCTGTGGTGGGAGCGGCGCATGTTGCGACGCCGCTTTGAGGTCCGTTGCTTGGGGACTGGCATTGTGTCTCCGGGAAGTGTGGGCGCGCGAAATGTCGCGAAGCGCCACGGCCGAGTATAGGCGCAGGTTGCCGGCCCACGTCGCTTCAGGGGCCCAGGCGGGTCAGCGTTTGCGCCGCCGTGTGCGGGCCGCGACCGGCTGCGGGAGCGAGGCCACTCCCTCGCGGACGGTGGTCAGCCAGCGCTCCAGCTGCTCCTCGAGCCGCTGCATCACCTCGCGTGCGTAATCGTCCGCGGCAGCCCGCTGGGCCGCCGCGTGCTGGTCGGCATCCGCGACGAGCGCGCGAGCCTGCTCGCTCGCGGTGCGGAGGATGGCGTGCTCGTCGACAAGCGCCGTCGCCTGCGCCGTCGCGTCACCGACCAGGCGGGTCGCCTCCTGCTCGGTACGGCTGGTGACCTCGGCAACCTCCCGCTCAGCGCGGGCGAGGATCTGGTCGCGCTCGTCGAGCGTGTGACGCGCGCTCACGAGGTCGTCGGGCAGGGCGACGCGGATGCGGTCGACGAGTTCGAGGATCTCCTCCTCGTTGACAACAACACTGGGCGTGAACGGCAGCCGGCGGGCGCTCCCCAGCATCTCCTCGAGGAGGTCGACGATGTCGACCACGGTGGTCAGCTCGTCGCCGGGCGTCGGCTGGCTCATGTCAGTCGCCCTGCGCGAACTTGCGACGCAGCGCCTCGGCACTCGCCGGCGGCACGGCGTCGTCGATCGCTCCACCGAGGCGGAACACCTCCTTGATGATCGACGAGGAGATGAAGACGTTGCTGAACGACGTCATCAGGAAGATGGTGTGGACGTCGGGGTTGAGACGGCGATTCATCAGGGTCATCTGGAACTCGTTCTCGAAGTCGCTGGTGACACGCAGGCCGCGTACGATGGCGATGGCGCCGACGCGCTGCGCAAAGTCCACGGTGAGCCCGTCGAAGGTGTCGACCTCGACCTGGGGGGCGTCCGCGATGGACCGGCGGATGAGGTCGACGCGCTCCTCGGTCGTGAACAGTGGCGACTTCGACGGGTTGCCGAGGACGCCCACGACAACACGGTCGAAGACCAGGCAGGCGCGCTCGAGGATGTCCAGGTGGCCGCGGGTCACGGGGTCGAAGCTGCCCGGGTAGAGCGCGATCCTCTCACCCACCGGTGCCCACCTCCATCTCGGCCGGCCGCAACACGCTCAGGTCGGTGATGCCGTACCGGCCGCGACGGACCAGGACGAGCCCTCCGATGCGCTCGGGCATCGACCGGGCGCGGTGATGTTCGCACACCACCACCGGCGGCGGAAAGCGGCCCAGGGCGTCGAGCACATCCGCCACGCTGTCGTCGCGGTAGGGAGCGTCGAGGAAGACGACGGTGGCCGCGCGAAGCTCGGCCGTCCGCGCTCGCACCCACAGCAGGGCGTCCGACCTGATCAGCCGGCAGCGCTCGGTGCAGCCGAGCCTCGCCGCCGTCTCGCGTACGTGGGTGAGGGCCCGCTCGTCGCTGTCGACAAAGCTCGCGCGTGCGGCTCCCCGGGACAGTGCCTCGAAGCCCACCGTCCCGGCGCCGGCGAACAGGTCCACGACGTTGGCCCCGATCACCTCGTCGCCGAGGATGTTGAAGAGGGCTTCGCGGACCATCGATCGGGTGGGTCGCAGCAGCTGCTCGCGCGGCGTGCTCAGCACGCGACCGCGCCACTCCCCACCGGTCACCCGCGTTTGCGCCGTGGATGGCACCAACGTGCGGGTCAGTCGAGGTCGAAGACGGCTCGGTAGCCGTTCATCGCCGCGTGGAGGGGTTCGTACGCAGTCAGGTCCGGGTCACTGTCCAGCCAGGCCTGGGCCGCCGCCCGGGTGCGCTGCCCCATGACCACGTCGAGCAGGTCGGCTGCGAGCATCTCGGGGAGCCCGTGCTGGCGCAGGCCGGCCACGTCACCGGCGCCGCGGAGCCGCAGGTCCGCCTCGGCGAGGTCGAAGCCACTCTGGGTGGCGGCGACGGTGTCCAGCCGCTGCGACCCCTCGTCGTCCATGCCGCCCTGGAACAACAGGCAGAAGGAGCGGTGCCCGCCACGTCCCACGCGGCCGCGGAACTGGTGCAGTTGAGCAAGGCCGAAGCGCTCCGCGCCCTCGATGACCATGATCGTGGCATTGGGGACGTCGACGCCCACCTCGATCACGCTGGTGGACACGAGCAGGTCCGCCTCGCCCGTGGCGAAGCGTGCCATGCGCTCTTCCTTTTCCCGCGCCGGCATGCGCCCGTGGAGCAACTCCACTCGAAGGTCGGTGAAGACCACGTCGCGCAGGCGCTCGTGCTCGGCGACCGCGCTGCGCACACCCAGCTTGTCGTTCTCCTCGATGAGCGGGCAGATCACGAACGCCTGGCGTCCCTCGGCGACCTGGTCGCGAATGAACTGGTATGCGTCATCGCGCTCGTGCGGGGGGACCACGCGTGTGCTCACCGGCTGGCGGCCGGGCGGCATCTCGCGCAGCTCGCTGTGGTTGACGTCGCCGTACACTGTCAGCTGCAGGGACCGCGGGATCGGCGTCGCCGTCATGGCCAGGAAGTTGGGGGTCAGCGCGCCCTTGCGGCGCAGGCGCTGGCGCTGCGCCACCCCGAAACGGTGCTGCTCGTCGACGACGACGAGGCCGAGGCCGCTGAAGGCAACGTCATCCTCGATGAGTGCGTGGGTGCCGACCAGCAACGACTCACGTCCGTTGGCGACGGCCTCGAGGATCTCGCGGCGGGCGCGCGCAGGGGTGCTGCCCACAAGCAGCCGCGGCGCCAGGTCGTGAGGCGCGAGCAGGTCGGTGAGGGTTGCCTGGTGCTGACGGGCGAGGATCTCAGTTGGCGCCATCACCGCCGTCTGCAGGCCGGCGCGGCTGGTCATCAGCGCTGCCATCGCCGCGACAGCGGTCTTGCCACTGCCGACGTCGCCCTGGAGGAGCCGGTTCATGGGGCCGGCGGCGGCCATGTCGGTGAGAATCTCGTGGGCTGCGACGCGCTGCCCGTTGGTGAGCTGGAAGGGCAGTGCCCCAGCGAAGGCGCGGGCCACCTCGACGTCGTACGGGACGGTCACGCCGGCAGTGCTGAGGCGCCGCCGTCGGGCGCGCTCGGCCGCCAGCTGGAGGAGGAACAGCTCCTCGAAGGCGATGCGCTCCGAAGCCTTCAACCGGCTGGGCTCGTCGTCGGGGAAGTGCACCTGGCGCAGCGCCACCGCGATCGGTTCGAGGCCCTCGGCTGCTCGTATCGATGGAGGTAGCCGGTCGGGAAGCTCGTCCGCGAGTGGCAGCAGCGGCTCGATGCGACCACGCAGGAAATGCGAGCTGAGTCCCTCAGTCTCCGGGTACACCGGGGCCAACCGGCCCACGTGGCGCTGCCCGGCGCCGACACGCTCGAACACTGGGTTGCGGAAGGCGAGCCCGGTGCGCGACGCCTGCACCTTGCCGCTGACCAGCAACTCCATGCCGCTGTGCAACTGGCCCATCAGGAACTTCTGGTTGAACCAGATGGCGCCCACCGTGTCCGCGCCCTCCACGAGCGACGCCATGACCAGCACCATGTTCCTTTCCTTGCTCCGGCGCATGCTCACGTTGCGCACGACCACGCGCGCGGTCTGCACCTCGCCGGGGCGCAGCTGGGCCACCGGGGTCACGGCGCGGGTGTCCTCGTAGCGGCGCGGCAGGTGGTAGAGCAGGTCGCGCACGGTGTGGATGCCGAGCTTGCGCAGCAGACCCGCCTTGGCCAACCCGACGTGGGCGACCTCTGCGACCGGCGTGGACGGCGACATGGCCAACGCCCGTGCCGGCGCTTTCGTTGGAGCCATCGCCGTTCGACTATAGCCGCGCCCCTCTGCTCCGCCGGAGCACCGCCACGGTGCGGTCGCTCAGCGGGCGCGGAGCAGGGCGATGCCGACGCCGCCGGGGCCGCTGTACGTTCCCACCACGGCGCCCAGCTGACCGGGGATCACTTCGAGGTCCGGATACGCCGCCTCGAGCAGCGGTTGGATCAGCGACAGCTGCCCGGGCGCTCCGCAATGGAATGCGGCCAGGCCCTCCAGCGGTCCTTGCGCGACGGCGATCTCCACCAGCTTGGCGATGCCCTGCTGGCGGCTGCGTACGCGCGCCTCCGGGTGCACCTCGCCGTCGCGGACGCAGAGCAACGGCTTGACGTTGAGGATCCCCCCGACGAAGCTCTGCGCCCGGCCGATGCGGCCGCCGCGGTGCAGGTACGTGAGCGTGTCGAGAAGCACGTAAACGCCGACGCGGCCGCGCCGGTCGGCGACGCCCTTCTCCACCGCGGCGGCGTCACTGCCGGCCGCGACATCCGCGAGCGCGGTGCGCACCAGGAACTGCATGCCGGCGCTCACTGTCGTCGAGTCCACCACGCGCACCGCCTCGTCGGGGAACTCCGAGGCGGCCAGGCTGGCCGATTGGAGCGTGCCGCTCAGCTTCGCCGAGATGTGCACGGAGACGACGGAATCGCCCGCGCTGACGTGGCGGCGGTACACCTCGGCGAACTGCTCGGGGGTGGGTTGCGACGTGCGCGGCTGCACGGTCGTGTTGGACAGACGCCGGTAGAACGCGTCGGGGTCGAGGTCGATCCCGTCGCGGAACTGCTCGTCGCCGAAGCGAACGGTCAGGGGCACGACGTCGATGCCCAGGCGCTTCGCCTGGTCAGGAAGGATGTCGGACGTGGAGTCCGTGACGATCCTGATCACGTCCTCACTCCAGGGAGAGGACGTACGAGTAGTGCTCCTGGCCGCCGTCGTGCACCTCGAACTCTGTCTGCGTGAAGCGCTTGCGAAGGCCGGCCGCGAGGGCGTCGGCGTCCGCGGCGGTCACGTCGCCGCCGCGGTAGACGGTGACCAGCTCTGGTGGTGCGTCCACCGACCCGAGCACCGCTTCGATGACGCCGGCCTCATCGCTCCCCACCTCGCGAATCTCGTCGTCGAGGATGCCGAGGACGTCGCCCGCCTTGATGTGGTGACCGTTGGAGGCGCTGTCGCGCACAGCGCGCGTGACCTCGAGGGCGTGGACGTGCTCGATGGCCGCTGTCATGCGCTCCACGTTGGCGTCCAACCCCGCGTCCGGTTCGAGGGCCAGCAGCGCGCTGATCCCCTGGGGAAGGTTGCGTGTCGGCACCACGCGCACCTCACACTCGTCGATGAGGCCGTCGACCTGCTCGGCCGTGAGGATGACGTTGCCGTTGTTGGGCAGGAGCACGACCGTCTCCGCATGGGCCGCGCGCACAGCGTTGAGGAGGTCCTCGATGGACGGGTTCATGGTCTGGCCGCCTTCCACGACGGCATCGGCACCGAGGCTGGCGAGGATGTCGCGGAAGCCCTGTCCCGGGGCCACGGAGACGACGCCGACCGCCTTGCGCGGGGCTTCGGGGGCTATCCGCCCCCCCGGGGACTGCGCCTCGGCGGTCGCGACGGCCTCGGCGCGGTCGAGGACGTCGTGGTGTTGCGCCGATATGTCCTCGACCTTGAGCTTGCTCAGGCGGCCTCGCGACGATGCCAGCGCGATCAGCGGAGCGGGCTCGCCGGTGTGGATGTGGACGCGGACGAGGTCGTCGTCGCCCACCACCAGGGCGGACTCACCGAGCCGGCCCATCTCGTCGCGCAGTGCCTCGAGGTCGAGGCCGGGGCCGTGGATGAGGAACTCTGTGCAGTAGCCCCACCCGCCCTGCTTCGCCGCGACCGCGGCGGCCCCGCGCCGCCCCCGGGGGCGCTGCGCCCTGCCCGTGGTCTCCAGCGGTGCCTCGGGGCGGTCGCCGGCAGCGTGGGGGGTTTGTGAGCCGCTCGCGCTGCCCGGCGCGGCGATCGACCGGCTCATCGCGTCGAGGATGACCGCCAACCCGAAGCCGCCCGCGTCGACGACGCCGGCGTCGCGCAGGACCTGCAGTTGTTCGGTGGTCCGCGCGACGGCAGCGTGGCTGGCGAGCACCACCCGCTCGAGGAGGGCGGCGATGTCGGCGCTGTCATCGGCGCCGCGCTCCGCCTCCTCAGCCGCCTCGCGGATGATGCTGAGGATGGTGCCCTCGGTGGGCTTCATCACTGCCTTGTAGGCCACCGTGCGCGCCTCCGCGAAGCCGTGCGCCCACCCCCGGACGTCGAGACGAGCCTGCCCTTCTACGCCCTGAGCGAGGCCACGAAGCACCTGGGAGAGGATCACCCCGCTGTTGCCCCGCGCCCCCATCAGCGACCCGTGAGCAGCCGCGCCGAGAACTGCGGCGGCCGAGGAGGGATCGGCTGCATCGGCGGCCTCCTCGACGGCGGAGCGAAGCGTCAGGTACATGTTCGAACCCGTGTCCCCGTCCGGCACCGGGAAGACGTTGAGGTCGTTGATCTCCTCCTGGTTGGCCTGCAGGGCCGCGAGGGCGCCGCGCAGAGCCGCGAGCAGCTCCTCACCCCCGGTGGTGAGCACGGGCTCGTGGACCAGCCTCAGGTTGGGGCTGGCCTCACCGGACACTGTGGTCCTCGAGATGGATGCCCTGGACGTTGACGTTGACGGCGATCACAGGCAACCCGAGCGACGTCTCGACGGCGTAGCGCACGGCGCTCATCAGGTTGTTGGCGACCTCGCTGATGCGGGTGCCGTACTGGGCGATGATGTAGAGCTCGATATGGATGCCGCCGGGGCGAACCTCCACCTCGACGCCTCGATGGACGTTCTCGCGGTTGAGACGCTCGGCGATGCCGTCGCGGAGCCCCCGCGCCGCCATGCCGACCACTCCGTAGCACTCGTTGGCGGCATGTCCGACGATCGACGCGACCACGCGCGGCGACACCTCGATCCGGCCGAGGCTCTCGGTCCGGGTGAGGGCGTGCGGGGCCTTGACCTTGCTCGTCACGCTCGGATCCTGTCAGCCGCGCAGCGGCCTTGTGTTATTCTCGGCCCCCACCCGGGGAAGCCCGGGGGCACGCCAAGTCCACGTGTGTGGCGAGGCGCAATTCTAGTACGCGGCATCGATGTCATCGGGATTGAGCCGCTTTCCGGGAAGATCACCACACCATGTCTCAGCGCTGCGATGTCTGCGGAAAGGGCCCGATGTCGGGTAACAACGTGAGTCATTCCAAGCGGCACACACGCCGTCGATTCATGCCCAACCTCCAGTCCATGCACATCCTTCGCGCCGGCCGCGTCGTCAAGGCGAAGGTCTGCACGCGCTGCGTGCGCACCCAGGCCAAGGCCGCTCGCTGAGCGCAACAGCGGCGGCGCTCGCCTAGGAGGCGGCGCTGCGACGAGCGGGGCGTGGGCGCCGCAGCGCGCGGAGCAGGCTGACCATCTCGACCGCGGCAAGGGCTGCGTCAGCACCCTTGTTGCCCGCCTTGCCACCCGCACGTTCCAGCGCCTGCTGGAGGTTCTCCGCAGTGACCACGCCGAAGCTGGCGGGCACA
Organism: Candidatus Dormiibacterota bacterium; assembly: GCA_003153125.1. Lineage (GTDB taxonomy): Bacteria > Chloroflexota > Dormibacteria > Aeolococcales > Aeolococcaceae > Aeolococcus. The sequence goes on from PLWW01000011.1 coordinate 12,175, forward strand.
CCGGTGGCGGCGTGCACCGCGCCGACCCCGCGGGCCGCCTCGCCGGCGACGAGGTCGTAGTGGGTGGTCTCCCCGCGGATGACCACCCCGAGGCAGATCACCGCGTCGACGTTGCCATGCTCGGCCAGCTCCTTGGCGGCGATGGGGATCTCGAATGAGCCGGGCACCCAGGCGACGACGAGGTCGGCGTCGCGCGCACCGTGGCGCACGAGGATGTCGACCGCGCCCTCAAGGAGCCTCTGCGACACGATGTCGTTGAAGCGGCCGACCACCAGGCCGAAGCGCATGCCGGTGGCGTCGAGCTGACCGGTCTTCACGTCCACGCGCGCATCGTCCCAGATATTCGCGCGCGGTGGCGCGGGTCCCGCGCGCTGCGGCCGCGAATCAGCCGGCGGTGCGCTCCTTGGAGTCGAGGAGGTGGCCGAGCTTGGTTCGCTTGGCCTCGAGGTAGCGGCGGCTGTGCACGGTGGGAGGAACGACCAGCGGCACCTGATCGACGACCTCGAGCCCGTAGCCGGAGAGCCCGTAATACTTGCGAGGGTTGTTGGTGAGCACGCGGATCCGCTTCACGCCGATGTCGGCGAGGATCTGCTGGCCGATGCCGTAGTCGCGCTTGTCGATGGGAAGCCCGAGGTGTTGGTTGGCCTCCACCGTGTCGAGGCCGCGGTCCTGGAGCGCGTAGGCGCGCAGTTTGTCGAGGAGGCCGATGCCCCTCCCCTCCTGGCGCAGGTATACGAGGACGCCGCGGCGTGCCTCCGCGAGGATGGTCATGGTGCGGTCGAGCTGCGCGCGGCAGTCGCAGCGCTGCGAACCGAAGACGTCGCCGGTCAGGCATTCGCTATGCACCCGCACCAGGACCGGCTCGCCGCCGGCGACGTCACCCCAGCACAGCGCCACGTGGGTCGCCCCGGTGATGACGTCCTCGTAGGCGTGGATGGTGACAGTGCCCTCGTCGATGGGCAGGGTCGTCGTCGCGCCGCGGGTGACCAGGCGCTCGTTGCGCCGCCGGTAGGCGATGAGGTCGCTGATGGCCACGGTGTGGAGGCCGTGCTCTGCTGCGAAGCCGTCGAGGTCAGGCCGCCGGGCCATGCTCCCGTCGGCGCGCATGATCTCGCAGATGACCCCGGCGGGGAAGCGGCCGGCGGCCTTGCAGAGATCGACGATCGCCTCTGTCTGACCGGCCCGTTCGAGCACGCCCCCGGGCGCAGCGCGCAGGGGAAACGTGTGCCCTGGCTTGGCGAAATCGCCCGGCCGCGCATGCTCGTCGCAGAGCAGGCGGATGGTGGTGGCGCGGTCGAAGGCGGAGATGCCCGTGGTCACGCCGCGACCCAGCGCGTCGACGCTGACGGTGAACGCCGTGCCGAACTGCGACGTGTTGTGGTCGACCATGGCGGAAAGCCCGAGTTCGTCGAGCCGCCAGGCCTCACAGGCCACGCACACCAGCCCGCGCGCGTGGGTGGCCATGAAGTTGACGGCCTCCGGGGTGATGCGGTCGGCGGCGATGGCGAGGTCGCCCTCATTCTCACGGTCTTCGTCGTCGACGATGATCACGAAGCGACCCTCGCGGATGTCCTCCACCGCCTGTTCGGGCGTGCACAGGGTCATCGGCTCAGTCCTTGGCGGCGAGTGCGAGCGGCCGCGCCGCCGCCAGGTGCGTGGCGATGCCCCGCATCACGTACTTGGCCACCAGGTCGCCCTCGAGGTTGACGGCGCTGCCCACGACCCAACCGCCGGCGATCGTGTGTTGCAGGGTGTGAGGAATCAGTGAGACCGTGAAGGAATCCGCATCCACGGCGACGACCGTGAGGCTGATCCCGTCGACGGCGACGCATCCCTTCTCGACGAGCAGGGTCAGCAGCGGCGCCGGTGGGGCGATGGTCACCCAGGTGGCGTTGCCGTCCACGCGGGTCGCCGCCACGATGCCGACGCCGTCGACGTGGCCGGTGATCAGGTGTCCGCCGACGCGTCCGTCATGGCGCATGGCCGCCTCGAGGTTCACCGGGTCTCCGCGCGTCCTCGATCCGAGGGTGGTGCGCGCGAAGGTCTCGGGCATGACGTCGGCCACGAAACCACCGCTGATGAAGTCGGTGAGCGTTAGGCAGCAGCCGCTCACGGCGATGCTGTCGCCGCGGCGCGAGCCCCGGATCGATTCGCCGCAATCCACGCGGATGCGCCCCGCGACGGCGTCCACGCTGTCGATGCGGCCGACTTCCTCGACGATTCCGCTGAACATCTACCTCACACAGTAGCCGGTCACGATCAGATCGCCGCCAGCCTGCTCGACCTCGACGTCCACCAGCGGCGTGGCCTCGCGGAGTGAGGCCGCACCCGCGCCGGCGATGGCTGACGCCGCGCCGGTCCCGCCGATGATGCGCGGCGCCAGGATCGCGACCACGGAGTCGATGAGGTGGGCGTCGCGAAGGGAACCGAGCACCTCCGCTCCTCCCTCGGCCAGGACGCTGAGGACCTGGCGTTGGCCGAGGATGTCGAGCAGGGCACCGAGGTCAACCCGGCCGCGCACCGCGGGCAGCACAAGGATCTCGGCTCCGGCCGCCTCGAGCGCTGCAGTCCGCTCCGTCGAGGCCGCGGCTGTCGTGGCCACCAGCACAGGGCTGGCGCCGGGCGCGAACAACTGCGCCGAAGCGGGAGTTCGGAGCGTGCTGTCGACGACGACCCGCAACGGTTGGCGGTGCTGCTCGCCCGCCAGGCGCACGGTGAGCGCGGGGTTGTCCGCAGCCACCGTCGTGGCCCCCACAAGAACCGCGTCGTGCCGGTAGCGCAGGCGGTGAGCCAATTCCCGCGCCTCCACCGAGCTGATCCACCGGGATTCGCCGGTCCGGGTGGCGATGCGGCCGTCAAGGGACGCGGCGAACTTGGCGGTGACGAAGGGCCGGCCGGTGCGCATGAACGTCAGGTAGAAGCGGTTGAGCCGCGCCGCCGCCTCCGCGCTGATACCTAGCTCCACCTTGATCCCCGCCCTCTCCAGCACTGCGACGCCGAGGCCCGACACCGCCGGGTTGGGATCGGTCATGGCCACGATGACGCGCCGTGGCCCAGCGGCAATGACTGCGTCCACGCACGGGGGTGTGCGGCCTTGAACGGTGCACGGCTCCAGGGTCACGTAGAGGTCCGCATCCCGCGCTGCTGCTCCCGCCGCCTCCAGTGCCACCACCTCCGCATGGGCCATGCCGGCGCGCGCGTGGTGCCCCACGGCGATGACCTCTCCGTCGCGCGCCACGACGGCGCCGACCATCGGATTGGGGCTGGTGGCGAAGTCGGCGCGCGCTGCCTCGGCGAGCGCGCGGTCCATCAGCGCAGCGTCGAAGTCAGCCATCGACGTCCCGTCTCAGACGGCGGCGGCGCGCCGGGGCGGTGAGAGGGTCCCGTCGGGGCGGAGGCTGCGGCGCTGTTCAAGGGCTGCGCGGAGCTGCCCGCAGGCCGCCTCGCCGTCGGCGCCGCGGGTGTCCCGAACCGTGACCACCATGCCGTCGAGCTGGCCGAGGAAGGCGCGCTCGGCACGTCGGTCGGGAGGTCCCCATGGGCTGTCGTCGATGTGGTTCATGGGGATGACGTTGACGTGGGCGTGTGCACGCGCGGCGAGGTCACGCAATCCGCGGGCCTGTTCCATCGAGTCGTTGACGCCGCCGATCAGGCACCACTCGAAGGTGAGGCGGCGGCCCGTCTGCCTCGCGTAGCCCATGCCGGCCTCGATCAGCGACGCCAGCGGGTGGGCTCGGTTGAGCGGCACGAGCCGGTCGCGCAGCTCGTCGCTGGAGGCGTGCAGCGAGATCGCCAGCGTCGGTGCGATGCCCTCCTGCGCGAGCCGGTGTATGGCCGGCACCACGCCGCTCGTGGACACGGTGATCCGGCGGGCGCTGATACCCGCGTCTGCGACCAGCACCCGCAGCGAGGCGATCGTCGTGTCGTACGCGGCCAGGGGCTCGCCCATGCCCATGTACACAACGTGGGTGACGGGGCCGAGACCGCGCCGGTGCAGTGCCCCCGACGCCGCGCGCACCTGGTCGACGACCTCGGCCGCTGTGCAGGAGCGGAGCAGGCCCATCCGCCCCGTGGCACAGAAGGGGCAGCCCACGGCGCAGCCGACCTGGCTGCTGACGCACACGGTGGCGCGGCGTCGCGAGCCCTCGCGGGCGGGTGTCTCCATGGCCACCGTCTCGACGGTCTGGCCGTCGTCGAGGCGGCAGAGGAGCTTGACGGTGCGCCCGGCGTCGGCCTCCGTCTCCGCGGCGACGGTGACGGTCGAGAACTGCAGCTCGTTGGCGAGCGCCCCGCGCAGCCCGGCCGGGAGTTGGTGGATGTCGTCCATGGTCACGACGAATGGCTGCCACACCGCGCGGCGCAGCTGAGCCGCACGGAACGCTGATGCGCCGTGGCCGGTGACGACGTCGGTGAGGGTCTCCGCCGCAGCGGTGCTCACTGGGATCTGTGACATTCACCTCCATGGTAGGGGGAGGCCGGCAGGCCATCCGCCCGCGCCTCAATCCCTAGACTCCCCCGGTGCGCGATCTGATCGGCAGCTTCATCGGTGTGCCGGCGACGATCCTGATCGCAGCCGGTCTCGGGCTGGCCGGGGTGACCGTCGTCAGCAGGGTGCGGCGCCGCCGCGATCCACCGATCCGCTGGGCGCACCTCGCCTTGGGGATGGCGCTGTTCCTCGCGGGTGGGCTGCTGATGGTGCTCGATGTCAACGTGGTCGGGGTCCGCTGACCTCTCAGGTTCGGCCGAGGAGGTCGAGGAACTCACCACGGCACTTGGGGTCGTTCTGGAAGGCGCCGGTGAGTGCCGACGTCACCGCGCGGCTGTTCTGCTTCTCGACGCCGCGCATCATCATGCAGAGGTGTGAGGCTTCGATGACCACGGCGACGCCGTAGGGGTCGAGCGCCTCGTCGAGCGCCTGGGCGACCTGGGTGGTCAGCCGCTCCTGCACCTGGAGGCGGCGCGCGAACATCTCGACGATGCGGGGGATCTTGCTCAGCCCCACGATGCGTCCGCGCGGCAGGTACGCAACGTGTGCCTTGCCGAAGAAGGGCAGCAGGTGGTGCTCGCAGAGTGAGTACACCTCGATGTCGCGGACCAGCACCATCTCCTCGTAGCTCTCGGCGAAGACGGCGCCATTGATGACCTCGGCGAGGTTGCTGTCGTAACCGCTGAGCAGATGGCGCATGCTCCGGGCCACGCGACCGGGCGTGTCGAGCAGGCCCTCGCGTCCCGGGTCCTCGCCCAACTCACGGATCAGGCTCTCGACCAGTGGGGCGACGGGATCGACGGCTGCGTCGGCGCGTGCAGGAGCGGGGTGGCCCCGCAGGGGGCGCAGTGGCGCTGGCTCGTCCATGGAGCAACTATGGCATCGGGGGCCCGTTGCGCCGGAGGGCGCTCGCGGTCAGCGGTTGCTGAAGATGGGGATGTTGGTTCCGCTCAAGGGTGCCGCGGCGTCACTGACGAGGAACGCAACGATGGCGGCGACGTCCTCGGCCGTCATGCCGGCCCGCAGGTGCGGCGCAGCCCTGCGCAGCATCGCGGTGTCCACGGCGCCCGGGCTTAGGGAGACGCAGCGGACGCCGACGTCGCGACCCTCGAGGGCTGTGGCCTCGGTGAGCGCGATCACTCCCGCTTTGGAGACGTTGTAGGAGGTGAGCCCGGGGAACTTCTCAACGCCGGCCACCCCTGAGAGCGACGCCATGTTGACGATCACACCGCCGCCCGTCGCCGCCATCCGCGAGAGCGCTGCGCGACACCCGGCCAGGACCGCGTCGAGGTTCACCGCCATGACCCGCCGCCACCTCTCGTCGGTGATCTCGACGAGGGGCTGCGGATCCAGGTTGGCGGCGTTGTTGACCCACACTCGCAGGACACCGAGCTGGTCAGCAAAGGCTGCAATCCGCTCCACCGCGCCAGGCTGTTCCAGGTCGGCGACGAGGACTCGAATCGAGGGCCTCCCGGACGCGGTCTCGGCCAGCTCCGATTCGGTGCGTGCGGTGGCGACGACGGTGTACGACGAAGCCAGCCGACGCGCCACCTCGCGCCCGATCCCGCGCCCAGCGCCGGTGACCACGGCGATGGAGGGCGGCGGCGGCGGTTGGTCCGAGTGATCCCCTGTCATGTCGACGCGGGAGCGTACCTCCCGGACCACGACCCCCAGAGAGGGCATGTACGATCCGCGCGCGGCTCCGCGGCGGTCGACGTGATGGCATACGACGGTGTTGTGACCGAGTCCCTGGTGATCTGCGCCTCAGTGGTCGCCGAAAGTGTCGCCTTCGAGCTGGTCGAGGAATTCCATTGCGGTGCGTCGCAACTCCGGCGAGGAGTTACTCTCCGCGATGACCAGGTCGGCCATGTGGTGTGCGTGGGCGAGCAGGTCGGCGACGATGTCCGCGTCCTCGTCGGCCATCCCACGCGACGCCACGAAACGCAGGACGCGGCCAGCCCGTGTGTCACTCNNTGTTCCACCGTCGTTTCCGCTGATCAGGGTCACCAAGACTCGGCGCCAGATGATCAGAGCCCGGGCCGCGGACCGCAGCCTGGCCCAGCGGCTGTCGCGCGCTTTCGTGGTCGTCGTCATCCTCATCGGCGCGACTGTGGCGATCGCAGGCACGTCCTTTGTTCTCGTTCTCACCCATTTCGAGCCCTCGATCAGCGCTCTCATCGTCGGGCACGACGCAGTCGACGACCTGCACAAGGGCATGCTCGACGAGGAGACGGGGCTGCGCGGGTACCTTGACAGCGGCAACGCGACGTTCCTGCCGCCGTACTACGCCGGTCGTCTGGAGGTCGCCTCTGGCGAGGCCGGATCAGTCGGGCTGTTGGTGCGGGCGGACCTCGCAGGGCCGATGCTTGACATGCGTGTCGCTGAGCGGGCGTGGCTCGATGACTGGGCAGCGGCGGCGCTGGCGACCGTAGAAACACCACTGCCCGAGGCGGAGCAGGTCAGTTTTCTGTTGCGTGGCAAGACCCTTTTCGACACCTACCGGGTGGCCCAGGCAACCGTCGACTCGCGCGTCAGGGCTGTCATCGCGGCCGAACAGTCGTCTGAGCACAACGTCGTCGTCGTGGGCCTTGGCCTGGCGTGCGTCGCGCTGCTGGCCACGACGGTCGTGGCCCGCCGACAGCATCGCGGGCTGAGGGCTGCACTGGTGGAGCCGGTCGCGGACCTGCTCTCGACGATGCGATTGGTCCGCGGTGGTGACCTCAATGCCCGGCCTGCCGGCATCGGTCCGCCGGAGTTGCGCGAGGTTGCCACCGTCCTTGGCCAGATGACCGACACGCTGGTCGCCGACCGATCCCGCATCGCCGCGCTCGAGGCCAACGCCCGCGTCGAGGCCG
>PLWW01000011.1:19539-78057 GCA_003153125.1 Candidatus Dormiibacterota bacterium
GACATGGCGGTCCGGACGGGTGCTGTCGAACAGTCCGGATGGCTCGATCGCCACCGAACACCGCGTCGACCTCCTCACGACTGATCTGGCTGTGCCGATGATCGTTGGAGCGCGTGTCATCGGCGTCCTCGAGCTCACGACCGACGTCGCAGGCGTGGTCGACGACGCCACGCTCGACATCATGCGCAGCCTGGCCGGCCAGGCTGCCACGGCAATTGAAGCTGCTCGTCTCCACCGACGCGCCGATGAGATGAGCCACACCGATGTGCTGACCGGCCTTCCCAACCGCCGCCGCCTCGAGACCGACCTGGGTGCAGAGGTCGCTCGCAGTGTCCGCTACGAGCGACCGCTGACCCTCGTCATGCTCGACGTCGACCACTTCAAGATCTTCAACGATACCCATGGTCACCAGGTTGGCGACGAGATTCTCGCCGAGTTCAGCCATTCGTTGGCGGACGCTCTGCGTGAGACGGACACCGCAGATCGGTACGGCGGCGAGGAATTCTGCGTGCTCCTGCGCGAGACCGACCCGGCCGCTGCCGCGGCTGTTGCCGAGCGGCTGCGAACCCGTATCGCAGATCGGTTCGCCGGCACAAACGGGTCTAGGGCCGTGACGGCGTCGCTCGGGGTCGCGTCCCTGCCGGACGACGGCAACGATGCGGCGTCGCTGATCGAGGCCGCGGACCGTGCCCTGTATGCGGCCAAGGCAGCCGGCCGGAACTGCGTCGTGCAGGCGTCCGATCTTCCGCCGAGCACAGCGACTCCCGTCCGCGCCGTTCTGATCGGAGGGAAGCCCAGCGCGTAACCGCGAACGGCGGTGACGTGCGCTGGCTGCGCCCGGGTCGTGCTGGTGCCATGCGTGGCTCACTGGTNNAAAAGGGGCGCGGGCGTCGCTCAGCGGAGGGACCTCCGACAACACCCACGCGCCCCCCGGCGCGGATGGTACGCGTCTAAAGCGCAGTACTGGCCAGCAGCCCCGCAGCGTGCGACGATGCGGAATGAGCAGTGATCGGTCAGGATCAGCTCGCGACCTTGTGGTGTGCGTGGCCTGTGGCCGTCAGCTCCAGCCGGAGATGTACACGCGCTCGGCCCACGGCCGCAAGGGTCACCATCGCTACCCGCAGCTCAAGTGCGCCGCGTGTGGCCAGCGGTACGAATGGCGGGCGTCGATCGGTTGGGTGGCTTTCGATTCCGACTCCTAGCGCCGCCTCTGGCTTGAGCCGCCACAGGACGGACAACCCTTTCACCGCTTTCGACGATGAGGGATGAGCACTATTGCGCCGACTCCCTGGAACGAAGCAGTCGTATACGCCGCGTGCGGTACCGGTCTTCTGCCGCTGACCTACGCCCGTCCGGAGGACGATGACCTAAGAGAAGGGCGACGACCCCATCTGCAGGACATCGACCTCGTCGCTCGCCGCCTCGCCGTAACCGGCACCTCGGTTCGGCTCAGCAGACGCACTCGCGAACTGCTCGGCGTCGCCAGCGCTGAGCCGCTGCGCGGCGATCCGAAGACAGCGCGCAGTCGACGAGTCGTCGAGCTGGGGTCGCTCGCGGTCGAGGCATTGCGGGAGCATCGCCGCGACACCGCGGTCATCTCCCTCGAGGGCCGCGTCTTCACCCGTCCGGTTGGGCGAACGCTGGCCGTGCAGACCGTGTACGACAGTTGGCGTCGGCTGCTCCAGCGCTGGGGTCCCCATCGTTCGACCCCATGACGCACGGCATACCACGGCAACGCTGCTGCTCGGCCAGGGCGTGTACCCGGAGCTGGTCTCCGAGATGCTCGGCCACGCCACGGTGGCGATCACTCTCGACCTGTATAGCCACGCCACCCCTGCCACGCACCGCGAGGCGGCACGCGTCCTCGACACGCTTCCCCGGCCTCAGTAAAAGCTGGCGGGGGTCAACCTGGGGGTCAAAACCCCAGCCAAAGGCTTACGCCATATACGGAGCCCTGGTGCCCAGGAAGGGACTCGAACCCTTACAACCTTGCGGTCACCAGCCCCTCAAGCTGGCGTGTCTACCAATTCCACCACCTGGGCACGTGGCCGGCGGATTTTACTTGACGCGCCACCGCCCGAAGGCCCCCTGGGGCTGCCTTGTGCGATCTAGGGCCACTACTTACTATGGATGAATCATTATCTGTCGGTATGGAGTGGGGCCACGAATGGCAGTAGCCGCCCGCGACGTCGAGACAGCGCCTGAGAACGTGTCGTCGGGCCGGCGCTCCGTTCCGCCGGCCCTCCAAAGGATGATGCCCCACCTCGGCGAGGCGCTCCGCTCAACCGCCCCGCACCGCAGCACGCGCCTCGGCGCGATGTCCTCGTACCACCTCGGCTGGACCGACGAGCAGGGCCGGCCCCGCGACGACGGGGGCGGCAAATATCTGCGCGGCTGCCTGGCGCTCTGGGCCGCCGACCGCTCCGGGGGAACGGTCCGCGACGCCGCAACCGTGGCCGCCGCCGTTGAATGGATCCACAACTTCACGCTCGTCCACGACGACATCCAGGACGGCGACCACGAGCGTCGCCACCGTCCCACGGTGTGGGTCGTGTGGGGCAGCGCCCAGGCGATCAACGCCGGCGACGGGATGCACGCCGCCGCCCAGCGCGCCGTTCTCTCCGGGCGCGGCCGCCCGTCCGTCCGGCTGCGGGCTGCGGCGGCGCTCAACCGCGGTGTCCTCGCCGTGATCGAAGGCCAATGCCTCGACCTCGACCTCGAGGGGCGGATCGACACGCCGGCGTCCACATACCTCCGCCTGGCCCGCGCCAAGACGGGCGCCCTGATCGGGGCGGCCATGGAGGCCGGGTCGATCATGGGCGGTGCCGGCGCCAGGCAGGCCGCGATGCTCCGCCGTGCCGGCGTGGAACTGGGCGTCGCCTTCCAGGTCCGCGACGACTGGCTGGGGACGTGGGGCGACAGCGATGTCACCGGCAAGGGCTCTGGAGGCGACATCCAGCGCCGCAAGATCACCTACCCCGTGGTGGTCGCCCAGGCGCGTCTCCGCGGCGCCGCCCGCCGCGAGCTCCGCCGCCTCTACCGCTCCCCGGGCGGCCAGGAGGACGTGATCCTCGAGCTCCTCGATGAGGCCGGCGCCCGGGAAGCTGTCAACGAGGAGCTCGCCTTTCGGCGCGGCTCGGCGCTCCGGCTGGCCGGTCTCTGCGGGCTCCCCGGCGGTGCCGTCGACGACTTCCAGTCGATCGTCGATTTCGTCGTCGAGCGGGCCGCCTGACGTGGCCCAGACCAGCCCGACCCCGAACAGCAATGGGGCGCTCACCTCGACCCGCAAGGCGGACCACCTGCGCATCAATCTCGAGGAGGACGTCTCTGCCAAGGGCGTCGGCGCCGGCTTCGACACCTACCGTTTCATGCACTGCGCGCTCCCCGAGATCGACCTTTCCGACGTCAGCACGGCGACGACCGTGCTCGGCTGGGACCTCTCCTCTCCGCTCTTCATCTCCTGCATGACGGGAGGGACGGAATCAGCCCACCGCATCAACTGCGTGCTCGCCGAGACGGCGGCCGAACTTGGCATCGCCATCGGCCTCGGCTCGGCGCGCGTCCTCCTCGAGCGGCCCGAGGCGCTCTCCAGCTTTGCGATCCGGGACATCGCGCGCGGCGTGCCGCTGTTCGCCAACCTCGGCGCCGTCCAGCTCAACCTCGGCGTCACCGCCGATGACTGTGCGCGCCTCGTGGACGTGCTCGGAGCCGACGCTCTGGTCCTCCACCTCAACGCACTCCAGGAGGCTCTTCAGCCGGAGGGCGACACCCGCTTCAGCGGCCTCCTCGAGCGCATCGAGATGGTGGCGGGGGTGCTGCCGGTACCCGTCGTGGTCAAGGAGGTGGGCTGGGGCATCTCCGCAGAACTGGTCGGCGCGCTGCTCCAGGCAGGCGTCGCCGCCGTTGACGTCGCCGGCGCGGGCGGCACCTCGTGGAGCGAGGTCGAGCGCCACCGCCTCGGTGGCCGGGCGGCGCGCACGGCCGAAGCCTTCGCGGGGTGGGGAATCCCAACGGCGGTGGCGCTGACCCAGGCACGCGCCGCGGCCCCCGACGCGGTCATCTTTGCCAGCGGCGGCGTGCGCAGCGGGCTCGACGTCGCCATCGCCGCGGCCCTCGGTGCCGACCTCGTCGGTGTGGCCGGACCGTTTCTGCGCGCGGCCGCCGGCGGCACCGACGAGTGTGTCGACCTCGGCCGTGAGTGGGTGGACGTGCTCCGCATCGCGATGTTCTGCACGGGCTCGCGCGACCTGGCATCGCTCCGGGCGTGTGGGCGCCTCGTCCGCGACGACGGGGCGCCGATGCCCGCGGGCTACGACGGCGTCACTCTTGTCACCAGCCTGATCGAGACAATCTCCGATCTCCGCGGCACCCAGGTCACACGCAGCGCACCGCACAGATGAGCGTCCTGGCTCCCGCCCCGCCGCCGGCCGAGCTGGCTCATGCGGATGCCTTCTGCCGGCGGCTGGCCCGCACCCACTACGAGAACTTCGCAGTCGCCTCTGCGGTGCTGCCCGCCGAACTTCGCGTCCACCTGGCCCGCATCTACGCCTTCTGCCGTGTGACCGACGACCTCGGTGACGAGAGCCGCGACGACGCTCGCCTGATCGCCTGGCGGGACGAGGTGGTCGCGATGCTCGGCGGTGGCTCCGCGCCGACCCACCCGGTGCTCCTCGCCCTCCGCGAGACGGTCACCGAGTGCGCGGTCCCGGCGCAGCCGTTCCTTGACCTCATCGACGCCAACCGCCAGGACCAGCGGGTCGCCTCCTATGCCACCTGGGCGCACCTCGATGCGTACTGCGCGCTCTCCGCAGCACCGGTGGGGCGGATGGTCCTGGCGGTGTTCGGCATCCGCGACGTCCGGGCCGAAGGGCTCTCCGACTCCGTCTGCGTGGGACTGCAGCTGGCCAACTTCGCCCAGGACGTTGCGGTCGACACCCGCCTGGGGAGGCGATACCTGCCCGCCGATGAGGTCGAGGCACTCGGCCTTCATGGCGCCGTCGAGGCGCTCTGCGACCGCGCCCAGTCGATGCTGGACGCCGGCCACGAACTGGAGGCCATGACCGGCGGCCGGTTGCGCGCCCAGCTGGCCATGTACCGCCTCGGGGGTACCGCCATCATCGACGCCATCCGGCGGGCGTCGTATCGGACGGACACCGTGCGGCCACAGGTGAGCTCCGCAGTGAAGATGCGCCTCGCCGCCGCAGCGGTCACCCTGCTGATCAGCGACCACCACGGCCCTCACGGCATCGTCGAGGCGGAGCACGTCTGCCGGCGCCTGGCACGGCACAACGCCGCCAACTTCTACTGGGGGTTCATCGCGCTGGCTCGTCCCCAGCGTGTCGCCATCTACGCGCTCTACGACTTTGCCCGCCAGGTGGACGATGCGGTCGACTCGCCGGCGGACGGCGACCCTCGCGAGGCCCTCGCTCGGGCCCGCCTGCGCCTCCGCCGCGCCCTCGCCGGCGAGCCCGACGACGAGGTCACCGCCGTGCTCGCGAGGGCCGTCGCGGCGTACCGCATCCCGGTGGAAGAGCTCGACGGTCTCATCGACGGGGTGGAGCGCGACCTCACCACACAGCGCTACGCGACGTGGGCGGAGCTGGCCGGCTACTGCCACCTGGTGGCCTCAACGGTGGGCAGGATGTGCGTGCGCATCTTCGGCTTCGACGACGAGATCGCCCTGCGGCACGCCGACGACCTCGGCCTGGCCATGCAGCTCACCAACATCCTCCGCGACGTCCGCGGCGACCTCGAGCTGGGCCGCGTCTACCTGCCCGCCGACGAGCTGGCGGCATTCGGCATCAGCGACCGCGACCTCGGCGCCGGCCGCGCCGCGCCGCGATGGAACGACTTCGTCGCCTTCGAGGCGGCGCGGGCCCGGAGCCTCTTCGCATCCGGCCTGCGCGTCGGGCGGTACATCCCACCGCGCGCCGGGATCTGCGTGCGCACCATGGCCGGCCTCTACGAGCGCATCCTCACCGAGATCGAGGAGCAGCCCGAGCTGCCGCTGCGCGGCCGCCTGTCGCTGAGCCCATCGAACAAGGCGGGAGTGCTGCTGCGAGCGAGCATCCCTCGCGGCGGACGCGCGCACCCGAACGGCTCCGGCCGCGGGGGCATGAACTGATGCGCGTGGTTATCGTCGGCGGCGGACTGGCCGGGCTCGCCGCGACGTGCCGGCTCGCCGACCAGGGGCACGAGGTCACCCTGGTGGAGCGCGGCCGCCTTCTCGGTGGCAAGGCGACCTCCTTCACCGTCGAGGGCGTGGAGGTGGACAACGGCCAGCACGTACACCTCGACTGCTGCACCGACTACCTCGACTTCGTCGACGCGCTGGGAATGAGCGACCAGCTCTGGACCCAGCCCCGCTTCCAGGTCACCGTGCTGCGCCGCCACGCGCCGTCCAGCCGGCTGCGCGCCACGCGTGGGCTCCCGGCCTCGCTCAGTCTGCTGCCGTCCTTCGCCCTGTACGCGCCGCTGGGCACTGCCGCGAAGGTGCAGGTGGCGCGCGGGTTGCGGGCCGCCTCGCGCGCGTCCGAACCCGGCGAGACATTCGGGAGCTGGCTGCGGCGCCACGGTCAGGGGCACGCTGCCATCGCCGGCTTCTGGGAGATCTTTGTCGTCCCCGCGCTGAATGCCGGCCTCGACGAGGTGGACGCGGCGGCCGCGCTGTTCGTGGTCCGCACCGCCCTCGCAGGCGACCCCGACGCCGCCCGGATCGGTTGGTCGCGCGTGCCGCTGGCGCGGATCGCGGAGGCCGCCGGGCGCCGCGCGCACACCGTCCGCATACGCACCAGCGTCGTGTCGCTGGTCGACGACGGCGTCAGCGTCGCCGGCGTGCGCTGCGCCGACGGCGAGACGATCTCAGCCGACGCCGTGGTGCTCGCTGTGCCTCCCGCGCGCCTCGCGACCATCCTCGGCGACGCTGCCGCGTACGGATTGACAGGGCTTGACGCTTTCCGCACCCGCGCCATCGTTGACGTGCACCTCTGGTTCGACGCGCCCTGCGGACCGCAGGAATTCGCGGCCGTGATCGGGTCGCCCGTGCAATGGGTGTTCCAGAAGCAGCCGGGCTACCTCTGCTGCAGCCTGAGCGCCGCGGACGGCCTTGTGGGCCGGCCGGAATCCGAGCTGGTCAGCCTGTGCCACGCGGAGCTCGCCGCCGTCTGGCCGGAGGTCGCATCGGCGCGCCTGCTCCGCGGTGCCGCGACGCGCGACCCCGAGGCAACGTTCATCCCCGCGCCGGGGCTCCGCCGGCCCGGCCCGGCGACCTCCCGCCCCAACCTGGTCGTCGCCGGCGCGTGGACCGCGACCGGCTGGCCGGCCACCATGGAATCGGCGGTCAGGAGCGGCCGCGCCGCGGCCCGCACCGTGGCGGCGAGCGCCCGTGCTGCCGCTCCCCGCCTCGAGGCCGTCCATGGCTGACACGCTGCTCCGCCGCCCCGAGACGGCCGCCCCCTCCGGCGCGAGCAGAGCTGTGCGCGCGGCGACCGATCACCTCCTCGACCGCCAGGACCCGATGGGCTGGTGGGCGGGCGAGCTCGAGACCAACGTGACCATGACCGCGGAACATGTCCTGCTCCTCGCCTTCCTCGGGCTCCCCCACCACGACATCCGCGAGTCGGCCATCCGCCACCTCCTCGGCGCCCAACGCGATGACGGCTCCTGGGGCCTCTACCACGACGCCCCCGCCGACGTCAGCACGACGATCGAGGCATATGTCGCGCTGCGCGCGCTCGGCGTCGATGCCATGCGGCCCGAATTGCGCAGCGCTCTCCGCGTCATCCTCGAGCAGGGCGGCGTGGCCCACGCGCGCGTCTTCACCAAGATCTGGCTGGCGCTCTTCGGCGCCTACCCCTGGGAGGGTGTGCCGAGCATGCCCCCGGAGCTGGTCTGGCTGCCGCCACGCGTGCCGCTCAACCTCTACGACTTCGCGTGCTGGGCGCGCGGCACCGTCGCCCCGCTGCTCATCGTCATCTCACGACGGCCGTGCCGCCCCCTCCCCTTCTCGCTCGACGAGCTGGTGGCGCCCGGCACCGAGTGGCGGCTGCGCCGCGTCGAGGCCACGGGGTTCTTCGCGTGGGCCGACCGCGTCCAGAAGGTCTACGACCGCCTTAGCGTGCAGCCGGGCCGTGACCGGGCACGGGGCCGCCTCGTGGAGTGGATCCGGGAGCGCCAGGAGGAGGACGGCGGTTGGGGCGGTATCCAGCCGCCATGGGTCTACTCGCTGATCGCCCTCCACCTCGAGGGCATGCCGCTGGATCACCCGGTGATGCGGCGTGGCCTCGAGGGGCTGCGTCGCTTCTCGCTGGACGACGATGGCGGCTGGCGCCTCCAGGCCTGCATCTCGCCGGTCTGGGACACGGCCCTGGCCCTCCTCGCGCTGCGCCGCGCCGGGCTGCCCGCCGACGCCGAGCCGGTGCGCCGGGCGGCGGACTGGCTGGTGAGTGAGCAGATCCTTGGCGGTGGCGACTGGCAGGTGCGCTGCCCGCCGGGAACCGAGGGTGGCGGCTGGGCCTTCGAGTTCGACAACGACATCTACCCCGACGTCGACGACACCACCATCGTGGTGCTGGCCCTGCTCGCCGCCGAGTCCACCCCGGCGGTGCAAGACGCCATCGAACGGGCGCGGCGCTGGGTGACGGCGATGCGCTCCAGCAACGGCGCCTGGGCCGCCTTCGACCGCGACAACGTGCGCAAGATCGTCTACCGCCTGCCCTTCGCCGATTTCGGCGCCATGCTCGACCCCCCGACCGAGGACGTCACCGCCCACGCCATCGAGATGCTGGCCGCCCTCGGCGAGCCCGTCGACGGCGTGACTCTGGCGCCGGCCGTCGCCTACCTTCGCGCTGCACAGCAGCCTCAGGGCTCGTGGTTCGGCCGCTGGGGCGTCAACCACATCTACGGCACGTGGTGTGCCGTCAGTGCGCTGGCACCGCTCGGCGTTGCCGATGAAGGGGTGGCCCGAGCTGTGGCGTGGACGCGGCGTGTCCAGAACCGCGACGGCGGCTGGGGTGAGACCTGCGCCTCCTACCGCGACGACTCCTTCGCCGGCGTGGGCGACAGCACCGCGTCGCAGACGGCCTGGGCGATGCTGACCCTGCAGGCGGCCGGCCATGGGGCCGACGCGTCGTGCGTCGCCGGCGCGCGCCACCTCGTCGACAGCCAGCGGGGGGGCACGTGGGATGAACCGCAGCACACCGGCACCGGGTTCCCCGGCGACTTCTACATCAATTACCACCTCTATCGACACGTCTTTCCGCTGTTGGCGCTGGCTTCACATGCCGGCCAAGAAGGTTAGGAGCAACCATGGGCATGCCACTCCGTCAGAACCTCCGCATCGGCGCCTACGTGATGAACCAGAAGCTGCATCGTCGCGATAAGTACGCGCTGGTGCTGGAGCTTGAGCCCCTCTACCAGTGCAACCTCGCCTGCGCCGGGTGCGGCAAGATCCAGCAGCCTGACGACATCCTGGCACGCCGCCTCAGCGTACAGGACTGCATCGACGCCGTCGAGGAGTGCGGCGCGCCCGTCGTCTCCATCGCCGGTGGCGAGCCGCTTGTTCACCGCGAGATCGACCAGATCGTCGCGGCCCTGGTGGAACGGAAGAAGTTCGTCTTCCTCTGCACCAACGCCATCCTCATGGAGAAGAAGCTCGACAAGTTCACGCCCTCGCCCTACTTCTCGTGGATGGTCCACATCGACGGGCTGCGCGAGCGCCACGACGCGTCTGTCAACCGTGACGGCGTGTTCGACAAGGCGGTGTCGGCGATCCGCGAGGCCAAGAAGCGCGGTTTCCGAGTCAGCACCAACACCACGTTCTTCGGACAGGATGATGCCACCACTGTCCGCAACGTTCTCGACTACCTGAACGACGACCTCCAGGTCGACATCATGCAGATCTCGCCCGGGTACGCCTACGAGAAGGCGCCCGACCAGGAGAACTTCCTCGGCGTCGAGCGCACCCGTGCCATCTTCCGCGACGCGTTCGCGGACGGCCGCCGCAAGAAGTGGCGGCTCAATCACTCGCCCCTGTACCTCGACTTCCTCGAGGGAATCGTGGACTTCCCCTGCACCGCCTGGGCAATCCCCTCCTACTCGGTGCTGGGCTGGCAGCGGCCCTGCTACCTCATGAACGACGGCTATGTGCGCACCTACAAGGACCTGCTCGACACCACGGAATGGTCGCAGTACGGCCGCGGTCGCGACCCGCGCTGCGAGAACTGCATGGCCCACTGCGGGTACGAGCCGACGGCGGTGATCGCCACCACGAAGTCGCTGCGGCAGACCCTGCGCGCCGCCGGTGACACGTTGGTGGGGCAGCGAGTGCGGTGATCTGCGACGAGGTCTTCCTCACGGGGGCGACCGGGTTCATCGGCGGCCATGTGCTCGACGCGCTCCTCGAGGCCGGGTACTCGGTGCGCGCGCTGGTGCGCTCCCCCGGTGTCCTCCGCGCGCGGGGAGCCGTCGTCGAGGTGGTCGGCGACGTGACCCGCTCCGGGGAGCTGGTGGACGCCATGTCGGGGTGCCGACTGCTCGTTCATTGCGCCGCGCTGTACTCGTTCTCGCCCGCCGACCGCGCCCGCGTCCACGCCACCAACGCGGCGGGGACCGCCGCCATCCTGGAGGCTGCACGCATCGCCGGTGTCGAGCGCGCCGTGGTGACGTCGAGCTCCGCAACGGTCGGTCCCGCCCGCGACGGCCGCCCTGCGACCGAGGAGGACCACGCCGACGAGCACGGCGATTCCGCGTACCACGACTCCAAGATCGCCGCCGAGCGCGCCGCCCTCGCCGCTCGCGTGCCGACGGTGCTCGTCCTGCCGACGGCGCCGGTCGGAGCCCGCGACCTCAAGCCGACCCCGACGGGGACAGCCCTGCTCACCTTCCTGCGCGGTCACGTGGTCGCCAGCGTCGACGGGGGGCTCAACGTCGTCGCCGTCAGGGATGTCGCCGCCGCCCACGTCGCCGCTCTCGAACGCGGCGAGCCGCGGCGGCGCTACCTCGTCGGCGGCGAGAACCTCAGCTTCGACCAGCTCTGGACACGCTTGGGCAGCGTGTCGGGGCGGCGTCCCCCGCGCCACAGGATGCCCCACGCGGCGGCGTTGCTCGCCAGCATCGTCGACGAGGCGCGCTGCCGTGTGGTGCGCGATGCCAAGCCCGTCGTTCCGCTGGAGGGCGTGCGCATGGCGCGTCACCACATGTACGTCGAATCCCGGCGCGCGGCGGACGAGTTGGGAGTGCGGCCCTCGAGCGTCGACCTCGCGCTGGAGGATGCCGTCCGCTGGTTCCGGGACAGCGGCTACATCGCAGCGTGAGGGGGCAGTCCAGAGACGGTCTCGCGGGCCTCGGTCCCGGGAGCCGCGCCACGGCGGACCCGGCCCCTCACAATCGGGCGCGCCGCTTCGCGGGCGGGCCTCCGCAGCGACACCGAGAGATCCAGGCCGAGGTACGTCCGGGCGACCAGTTCGGCGAGCCGGGTCACCTCGCTGACCTCGAGGTTGGCGATGAGGCCATGAAGCGACTCGCGCTGCACGCAGATGGCGCGGTCCAGGGTGGCCTCACCGTCCTTGAGCAGCCGCACGTTGACCTGGCGCCTGTCGGCGCCGTCGCGCGTCGCCTCGATCATGCCCGAGTCGACCAGTTCGCGGACCAGCAGCGAGATGCGCGATTCCGGGCGGTGCATGTCGCGCGCGATGGCTCCCTGGCCCATACCCTCGGCCCCGCCCGCGGCCACCACGAGCAGGAGCTGGTAGCGCTGCTCGGTCAGGCCGAAGCCGACCAGCGTCTGGGCCATGACGGCCTGCGCCTCGCCGAAGGCGCTGCGCAACTGGGCGACAAGAGCGATGTCGGCCAGCGCGTCGCGCGCCGACCGCACACCGTCGGTGGACATGCTCTGAATGTACACGGTGGCAGCGCCGACCGCTGTTCCGCTGCCTCGGATTGGGCGTCCAGCGCCGCGCGCCGTCGTGGCCAACGACGGTGACGGCCTCCCTCGACGGTCGCGCGGTGCTCATCACCGGTGCTGCCGGCGGCCTCGGCCGCACCATCGCGACCGCTCTCGCACGTCATGGAGCCGGTCTCCTGCTCGTCGACATCGACGCGCCGCGACTTCTCGAGGTGCGCGACCGCATCGCGTGCCATGCGCTGGTCGCGGACGTTGGCGACGCCGGTGACCGGCGCCGGGTCCTCGAGCACTGCCTCGCCGTCGGGCACGAGCCGGACGTGCTCATCAACGCCGCGGGCATCGAGAAGGCAAGCGCCTTCAGCGACCTGGGCGAGGAGGAGGTCATCCACGCGCTGCAGGTGAACCTTGTCGGGACAATGCTCCTCACCCACTCGCTGTTGCCGGGGATGCAACGGGCCGGCCGCGGCCACGTCATCAGCATCGCCTCCATGGCGGCCATCAAGCCGATCCCGTTCAACGCCGTCTACAACGTCGCCAAGTCGGGCCTGGTTGCCTTCTCACTGTCGCTGAGCAAGGAGCTTGCCGGCAGCGGCGTCGACGCCACGGTGATCTGCCCGTCTGCCGTGGCGGCGGTGGGCATGTGGGCGAGGGCCAGCGACCAGTTGTCGCGCAACCGCCTCGTCGAGGGGTCGGTGGTGCGCCCCGAGGCGGTGTCGCACGCTGTTCTCGAGGCGCTCGAGCGCCGCCCTCGGCGAATCCTCGTCGGCTCCCCGCTGGTGCGCGCCGGGGCACTGCTGTCTGGGCTGTCCACGCACATCGACCGCGCCACCGATCGGCTGAGCCACATCGAGGACGTGTACCGCGAGCGCGTCCACACCGACAGCAGTCGGCGACTCTGATCGATCGCCCGCGCCGCGATCACCGGCCTACGCGGCGCTGATCGCTCCGCGACGACGTTCGCGACGCAGCCCGCGAAGGTAGGAGTGGTAGTCGATCTCCATGGTGTGCCGCGCCGATGCCACGAACTGACGGCGTCGCACCTCCTGGCGGCGGCGGATCTGGGCAAGCATCAGCCCGCGTGACGGCAGCTGATACGACCCCGCGAGATAGTCTGCGACCAGCCTGGACTGTGCCTCGGCCACGGGCATGAGGGCGCCGAAGGGTTGCACGAGCCCGACGAACGCGACGCTGGGCACTGCCGGCGAGAACACCTGCTGAAAGAGGTTGACCCGGTTGTCAACGGGGTCGATGACGTCGCGGTCGAGGAATGGGAAGCTCACCGTGTAGCCGGTGCAGTAGACGACGGTGTCGGCGTCCACCTCGGAGCCGTCGCTGAAGCGCACTCTGCCTCCGTCGAATGCGGCGATGTTCGGTTTGGGGATGACCGCCCCGGCCCGGACGCGCTCGATGATTCGCTGGCTGACGGTTGGGTGCGCCTCGCCGAAGCGATGATCGGGCTTGGGCAGGCCGACGTCCTCGGGGCGGCCGATGGTGGCGCGCACGATCACGCTGAACAGGGCCCGCTTGAAGAGCCAGGGCATCGGCAGCGCGGTGTTGAACGTGTCGATCGGCTGGCCCATGGCGTACTTGGGCACGATGTGCGCACCGCGGCGGCTGGCGAGGTACACGGTGCGTGCCACGCCGCTCAATTCGACGGCGATGTCCATCGCCGAGTTGCCCATGCCGAGCACGACCACGGCCTGTCCCGCGAAGCCGTCGGGGCCGACGTAATCGTGAGCGTGCATCTGCCGGCCGCTGAACTCGCCCGAGAAGGGCGGATCGGGCCAGCGTGGCTCACGGTGATGACCGTTGGCGACGACGAGTGCGTCGTAGGAGCGCACCTCGCCGGTGCTGAGGCGCACGTCCCAGCCACCCTCTCTGGTCCGCGTCGCGTGTTCGACCGAGGTGTTGAAGCGGATCAGCTGACGGAACCCAAAGTGGTCGACGTAGGCGTCGAAGTAGGCCGCCATCTGCTTGTTGTGCGGGTACGGGGGAAACGCGCCCGGCATCGGGAAGTCGGAGAACTGCGTGCGCCGTTTGGAGGTGTTGCACTCCAACGAGGGGTAGGACGCCTGCGCGTCTGCGGCGTCGACGGACCACAGGCCGCCGACACCGTCGCGTTGCTCGAAGCACTCGAAGGCGATGCCTCGCTCGTGCAGGGCCTTAGCGGCGGCGATGCCGCTCGGTCCCGCGCCGATCACGCAGACGCGCAGCCCGGATCGTCCCGCCATCACACGGTTGATTATCCGAGGTGGCGGTGTTCTCCCGGCGGCCGCGAGGTCTGCCAATGGGACACGGGCATGGCCGCCGTCGCCAGCGAGATCCCCGCCACGATTGCGATGACCGTCACAGCGGTGCGGCGCCGGGCCCCCGATACCTTCGCCGGAGCCGTGGCCCGGGACGGGACGAGGTCGGCGGCAACCTCGTGTGGCGTGTCCCAGAGGTGGGCGAGCAGGTGCAGCCCGAGTGCCCCCGTGAAAACGATCGCCGCGCCGTTGTGGATGGTGCTCCAGGACCCGAATCGATCCGCGCCGAGGAGCATCTCCACCCCGCTCAAGAAGAGCACGACCGTCGAGAGCACGAGGATGGGGGCCGTGATGCGGGGCATCGGGTGGGGCGGTCCGTCCGCGCGAAAACCGCGGTCTCCGAGGTAGTACCGCACCGCCCGCCAGCCCGTGCCGCCGAGCTTCACGCCGAGCAGGGGGACGAGAAGGAGGCCGCTGAAGTAGTGCACCCGCCACAGCGAGTCCAGCCCCAGCGCTGACACGTACGGCACCGGCAGAAGGATCAACAGCGCCAGGCCGGACATCGCGACCAGCCGGGAGTTCGCCGCCCGCGCCGTGCGCACGCGGTGCGCCGAGAAGGGGCGCACACCCGCGAAGGCCAGCATGTCCATCGTCGACTGGGTGAGCGGGTCCTCGGACGAGTGCCAGCGCGCCTCAGGGTCGGGAGGTGGGGCGGGTTCGCTGGGCGGCGTGGTCACAGCCTAGGCGGTGTAGATGGTGCCGTCGGACGTGACGGTGACGCGGAGCCCGGGCAACGGCGTGGGTGCGGGACCCGCGATCACCTGTGCAGAGTGGGCGGGGTCGAACGCTGCGCCGTGGCAGGGGCAGATCAGGAGCCGCTGCGAGGGGTCGTACTCCACTGTGCAGCCGGCATGGGTGCAGACGGCGTCGTAAGCAACCACTGACTGGCCGCCCAGGCTCACCACCACCGCGGGGTCGCCCGATGCCGGGTCCTGGTAGGCGAGGCTCCCCGCGGACTGGACCGCGGCGAGGGTGCCGATGCGTGTTCCCGCGGGGGCGGCCGCGGTCGGGGTTGCCGCGCCCGGCGGCCCACTGGGGGTGGGCGGACCGGGCGCGACGCTGGGCTGCGGTGTGGTCGGCGTCGTGGTCGGCGAGGCCGGGAGCGACGCCGCGGCCGGCCGCGAGCGAGGCAGCAGAGCCAGCAACCAGATGGCGCCGACGCCGGCCGCTCCCAGTCGCAGCAGGAACTCGCGGCGGGCGGGGTCGACGATGGGCCGGCGGCGGTCCTCCGCCGGCCGCAGCAGTCGCTGACCGGGCACCCAGACGCCGCGGTCGCCAATCAGGGCGAGTGTGATCCAGGCCACCGCGTAGATGCTGTCCGAGCCGAGGAAGTAGGGCTGGACGTCCCAGGTGGCGCTCAGGAACAGCACCACGGAGAGCAGGGCGCCGAGGACGGCGAGGCCACGGGTCCAGATGCCGAGCAGAATGCCGGCCCCGATGGCCAGCTCCACGAGGATGATCAGCACGCCCACCTCGACGGCGAAATTCTGACCGAGCCAGCCGAGGAGGCCTCCGATCGGGGATCGCAGTCCGTATCCGGTCAGCTGCTTGCCGATGTACGTCGAACGGCTGGCAGTGAGGAAGCCGCTGTCGGTGAGCTTCTGGATGCCGGCGTAGAGGAATGTGGCGCCCAGGAAGAGACGCAGCGGGACTGACCCGAAGCGCACCCGCGGGTCGGGACGCGGAACCCCTGGCTGCGGGGTTGGCCCGGCACGGCGCTTGGGCGCGCGGCGGCGACCGGAGACCTGGGGCATGCTCGGACGATATGCGTTCAAGATTAGAGTTACATTGGAAACCCCCGCCGGAGCCGGCCCGCCCCCCTCAATCCTTGTGGTCGAGGATGAGGTCGGGCTGGGTCGTCTCATCGGTCGCGTTCTCAACGAGGAGGGCTACGAGGCGCGGTTGGAGACCCGGGGCGACAGCGGCCTCGCCGCTGCCCTGAGCGAACCTCCGGCGGCGCTCATCCTCGACGTGGCCCTGCCCGTGCTGGGCGGGCTCGAGGTGTGCCGGACGCTGCGTCAACGCGGCCTGCGGATCCCCGTCCTGATGCTCACCGCCCGCGACAGCCTCATGGACCGCGTTGCCGGTCTCGACGCGGGCGCCGATGACTACCTGGTCAAACCGTTCGCCTTCGAAGAGTTGCTGGCGCGGCTTCGGGCCCTCCTCCGCCGCGGAGTCGTCGAGCCGGACCGGATCGGTGTCGGCGACCTCGTCATCGATGCCGGGAGCCACCGCGTGTGGCGCGGCGACCGTGAGATCGCCCTGTCGGCACTCGAGTATCGATTGCTCGAGGTGCTTGTCCGCCACGCCGGGTGGGTGCTGACGCGGCAACAACTGCTCGATCACGCGTGGGGGTACGACGCAGCCCACGCGTCAAACATCGTCGACACCTACATCCATTACCTGCGGCGCAAGATCGGCGACACCGCCAGGACGCGGCTGATCCACACGGTTCGCTCCGTCGGCTACACGATGCGCACGCGGTGATCGGGCGCGCTCGCCGCCGCCTTCTGGGGGGCAACCTGGTGGTGCTCCTGGTCCTCACGTCGCTCATCGCCGCCGCCATCGCCGCCGTCGCCGTTCAGCTCCTCGAGCAGGACACCCGTACCCGGCTCAGCCTCGACGCGCAGCGGGCGATCGCCGACCTCCGCGGGCGCGGTGACACGGACTTCGCCTCCGAGCACGGCGTCAGTGCCTCCGGCACCTTCTACATCATCTGGAACGCCGCCGGGCGCGCCACGCTCGATCCCGCGCGTGCGGCGGACACGGCCCTGGCCGCCGACGCGGCGTCGGTCCTGGCCGGAGGGGGCGGACGCGTCGACCGGGTGACCACGTCCGGCGGATCGGTGCTCGTCGATTCGCGGCTGGTCGTGCTGTCAGGCGGGGTCCGCGAGGTCCTCCAGACGGCCACCAGCCTCGCCGCGGTCAACGCCGCGGACGGCCGCATCATCGCCGCCGCGCTGATCACGTCGAGCGTCGGTGTTCTCTGTTGCATCGTCGCCGCCTTCTGGCTCACCCGGCGTGCCCTTGCACCGCTGACCGCGGCGCTGGAGCGGGAGCGGCGCCTGCTCGCTGACGCCTCTCACGAACTGCGCACGCCCCTCGCCCACGCGGCGGCGGCGCTCCAGGTGGTTCGCCGCCAACCGCTGCATCGCATCGCCGACGAGGACAACGTGCTCGAGGCCATGGCCGGCGAACTCGACCGGATGACCAGGCTCACCGACGACCTCCTGCGCCGTGCCCGCGGTGAAGCGCCCGGTGCGCGCCGCGAGACGATCGCTGTCGACGACCTGGTGCGACAGGTCGTGGAGGCGGCCCAGCCCCGGGCAGCGCAGCGCGGCCACCCACTGTCGGTCCGTGCCGGCGGGGCGGGCCACCTCGTGGGTGACCCGGATTCACTGCGTCAGGCCCTGCTCGCGATCCTCGACAATGCGCTGACGCACACGCCGGCCGGGACGGCGGTGGTTGTCGGCACCCACGCCGAGCGCGGCTTGTCGGTGATCGACGTCGCCGACTCGGGCGCCGGCATCCCCCCGGCGCAGAAGGCCGTCGCGCTCGAGCCGTTCGCGCGTCTCTCGGCGGGACGCGGCAGCGGCGGCTCCGGGCTCGGCCTCTCCGTGAGCCGGTCACTCGTCGAGGCGATGGGGGGATCCCTCCTCCTGCTCGACAATGAGCCCGGGCTGCGCGTGCGCATCCGGCTGCGCAGGCAGGAGACGGGCCGGATGTCAGAGGAGCGTGGGCACGCCGACTCCGACGCCGATGACAGCGATGAGCCGGCGCATCGGCTGAGGGTGTGACGTCCGCCGGTCAATCCGTGCCGTTGCTGCCAAACGCGATCATGCGGTTGCGCAGCGTGCCCACTCCCTGCACCTCGGTCTCCATGATGTCGCCGGGACGGAGGTACTCCGGGGGTGTGCGTGCGAAGCCCACTCCCTCGGGAGTGCCCGTGGCGATGAGCATCCCCGGCAGAAGCGTCATGCCCATTGATAGCCACTCGATGAGGGAGTCGACAGGGTAGATCATGTCGCGCGTGTTGGCGTCCTGCTTCACCTCGCCGTTGACGAGGAGGCGCAGTTGCAATGAGGTGGGATCGGGGACCTCGTCGGCGGTCACCACCCACGGGCCGGACGGGCACGACGCGTCCAGGCTCTTGCCCTTGAACCACTGACCGCCCCAGCCGCGCTGCATGTCGCGCGCCGTGACGTCGTTGACCACCGTGTACCCGAACACGTGGTCGAGCGCGTCCTGCCGCTTGATGCTGCGGCCGGCCTGGCCGACGACCACCCCGAGCTCGACCTCCCAGTCGATGTTGACACTGACCGCGCTGTCGATGGGGATGTCGTCGTAGGGGCCGCTGATGGTCGTGATCGCCTTGGTGAAGATGGTCGGCGGGCCCACCTTCTCGTCGAGGGCACGCGCCCCCTCCTCGGCGTGCTTCTGATAGTTGCGGCCGATGGCCAGCACGTTGCCCCGAGGCGGATCGAGGGGCGGCAGCACGGCGAGGTCGGCAAGTCTGCGCACCGCGGAGCCCTGCGTCGCGGCCGCCGACGACACCAGCTCGCGAAGACGGTCGAGGCCCTGCGCGCCCGAGTCGACGACCGCGAGGATGTCGCGGGGAACGGACTCCGACCCGGACGAGCCGGCCAGCTCGGCGACGTCGACGACCTCGTCCGGCGCCCCCTCCCGTACGACCCCAAGGCGCCGTCCATCACCATGCCGGAACATCACCAATTTCACGCGATCTCAACCTCCGAACCACTGACCGGCGTCAAGCTGGTCGAGGCTCCCAAGAACAGTTCCTCGAAGTCTTGGCGCTCGAGGAGTTCGCCTGGCCGGCCCTCCAGCCGTGTCGCACCTGAGACCAGGACGCTGGTCCACGCCGCAATGTCCAGCGCCGCCCGGGCGCGCTGCTCCACGAGCAGGACGGCCTTGCCGCGCGCTCCCAGCGCGCGCACGTGTTCGCCGAGGAGTGTGTCTGCCAGCTGCGGGGCCAGGTTGGCCGTGGGCTCATCGAGGATCACGACCCGGGGATCGAGCATCAGCACACGCCCGATGGCGAGCATCTTGCGTTCGCCGCCGCTGAGTTTGTCCGCGCGCCGCTTGAGCAGCGGCGCGAGCGCCGGGAAGACCTCGATGACGGCGTCGACCCGGCCCCGGATCGACGCCTGCGGGAGCAAGTAGCCGCCCATCTCGAGGTTCTCGAGCGCGGTCAGCGGTTCGAAGATGTCCTGCACCTGGGGCACGTAGCCGACCCCGCGCCGCGCCAGCTCTTCGGGGGAATGGTTGGTGACGTCGTTGCCCTCGAGCATGACCCGGCCGCTGCTCACCCGGAGGATGCCCACCAGCGTCTTGAGAAGGGTGCTCTTGCCGGCACCGTTGGGCCCGATGACGGCGACGATCTCGCCGGGACCGACCGCGATGGAGACACCGCGGACGACGGGCACGCCGCCATACCCGGAGGTGATGTCCTCCGCCCATAGCAACGGGGCCGGGCGGGCTGCGGGTGTCGCGGCGCTATCCGACAAGGTAGGCGTCCACGATCTCGCGCTGGCGGCGAAGCTCGATCATCGATCCCTGGCCGATGACCTTGCCCTGGGCCATGACGATGACGGGGTTGCAGAGGCGCTCGATCATGTGCAGCTCGTGCTCGACGATGAGGATGGTCAGGCCGCCGTCACGCAGCCCCTCGAGGTACCTGGCAATCTCGCCGATGATCGATGGATGGACACCTGACATCGGCTCGTCGAGAAGCAGCAGCCGGGGCTGGAGCATGAGCGCGCGCATGATCTCGATGAGCCGCTTCTGGCCACCGCTGAGAGACCCTGCGTACTCAGACTCCTTGGCGGACAGGGAGAAGCGCGCCAGCAGTTCGCGAGCACGCGCGACCTCGCGGCGCTCGTCGGCGATCCAGTAGCGCCGTCCCAGCAGTGCCCCCCGCAGTGACTCGCCGCGGTGGTTGGGCGCCGCAACGAGCAGGTTCTCGAGGACGGTGAGCTCCGCGAACTCCGACGGGAGCTGAAAGGTGCGGATCATCCCGTGGCGGGCGCGACGCCAGGCAGGCCACTCAGTGATGTCCGTGCCGTCGAAGGTGACGGTGCCGCCGCTGGCGGGCAGCGTCCCGGCGAGGACGGCGAGTAGGGTGGACTTGCCGGCGCCGTTCGGGCCGATCAGCCCGGTGATGCGACCCGGGAGGATATCGATGGAGACGCCGTCTACAGCGCGCATGCCTTCGAAATGACGCTCGACGTTGCGCACGGTCATCATCGGCTGCGGTGCCACACCAAGGCCGGTGCCGGTCGCCGGCGCCGAGCCGGCCGTGGGTTCGAGGGCGCTAGGAGACACCGGGTTCCTTGGTGAGGCGAGCGCCGACGACCGGAGTGGCGGCAGCGAAACGCCCCGGTTTCTCGGGGAGCACGCCCTTAGGACGGAACCAGAGGAAGCCGATGATCAGCAGACCGATGGCCACCCATTGCAGTGCCGGGACCAGCCCGGGAGGGCCGAACTGGGGGAGGTACCGCGTGGCCTCCTCGAAACCCACTGGCACGAGCGCGGCCCCGAAGAGCGCTCCCCAGTTGTTGCCGCGACCGCCGACGATGACCGCCGCGAACAGGATGAGCGTTTCCGGGTAGAGCCATGTCGACGGAGCCCAGATCGTGATGAAGCCCACCAGGATCGCCCCGCTCAGGCCGGCGATGACCCCGCCGACAACGAAGATGGTCATCTTCAGCACCACCGGGTTCTTACCCAAGGCGGTGACCGCGAGCTCGTGCTCGCGCATGGCCCGCAGCGTCCGGCCGTAGGGTGACTTGACGATGCGCTGAGACACAAAGAAGACCAGGGCGCAGCAGACGAACGTTACCGCCACGTAGGCCCACAGGTAGGTCGGTGAGTACGCGTTGAACCGGTCGGAGAGAGGCTGCGGCACGAGCGACAGCCCGGCGGCGCCGTTGAGGAACGGACGCGCGTTGGTGATCACGAGGTTGGCGATGACGGAGAGGACGAGCATGGCGATCGCCTGGTAGTCGACGCGGAGGTGGCGGAGAACCACGAGCCCGACGGGCACGGAGAGCACACCGCCGACGACGGCTGCCGCTATCCATGGGATGGGGAACGGCAGCTGCGCCCCGAACACGTAGTGCTGGAACCCACCGTTCTGCGAGTCGGGTGGCAGGGCGAGCACCGCCGCCGTGTAGGCACCGGCGGCCTGGAAGACGATGAAGCTGAAGTTGACGATGCCCGAGACCCCGAACTGGAGGTTGAGAGCGAGGCAGGCGATGATGTCGACCCCGGCGTACACGCCGAGCGTCGTCAGGTAATAGGTCACCCTGCCGCTGCCAGTGTGCCCCGCTTGGCGAGCAGACCCTGCGGCCTCAGCACCATCACGAGCACCAGGATCGCGAAGGCGGCCACCTCCTTGTACTCCGGGGAGAAGGCGGCGGCGCTGATCTCCGTGACCTCGCCGATCAACAGCGCACCGATCATCGCTCCGTAGGGGTTGCCGGCGCCGCCCAGGACCGCGGCGGCGATGATGCTGATCAGGAAGCCGGCGCCACTGGCGACCGCGAACGTGTCCGAGTTCATGCCGGCCACCGTCCCCGCGACACCGCAGAGAGCGCCGGTGATCAACCAGGCGGTGTCAATGACCCGGCGGGTGGGGATGCCACAGTTGCGGGCAAGCGTGGGGTTGGCGGAGGTGGCGCGCATCGCCTTGCCGAGCCGGGTGAGTTTCAGCAGCGAGTGGATGACCAGCATGAGGACGATCGCCAATCCCATGATCGCGAGTTGGACGCCGGTGAGGGCGATCGACCCGGCGTGGAACGTCGGGCCCACGTTCTGGCGGTACGAGACGCTGTAGTAGCCCACGATGGGCAGCAGCACGTTGGCGATCATCAGAGACGCGGCCAGCGAGATGATCACCATCCCGATCAGGGCTGTGCCTTTCTTCTGGAACGGTGCGTACAGCACGCGGTTGATCAGGTACGAGGACACCGACCCGAACACGGCGCCGCCCAGCAGCGAGACCCAGATGTTGATGCCCGCGTTGTTGAGGCCGTAGGACGCGTAGGCGGCTGCGATCATGACCTCGCCGTACGCCAGGTTGATCATGTTGCTGATCCCGAACTGCATGGTGAACCCGACCGCGGCGATGGCCAGCACCGAGGTGCTGACCAGGCCGAAGCCGAACGCGGCCAGGTACAAGCTCACCAGCAGTTCTCCCGGTCAGCCTCGGTCATCCACCGCCGGCGGCGATCACTGCCGCGGTCTGCGCTTCGGTCAGCGCGCCGTACTGCACCTCGTTGCCCTGGGCGTCGTACTTGACGAGGATGTAGCCCTGCTGCGAGTTGTTGTACTGGTTGTAGGACGTGGGACCACCGGCGCCGACCCACTTGATCGACTTGCCGCTGGCGAGCGCCGCGACCCCGGCAGCGTAGGTGTTGACCACGACGGCACCGCTGACCCCGTTGCCGATCTTGGCGATCTCGGGGTTGTAGACGGTCGGGTCGGTGCTCTTGGTCGCATCCATGGCGAGCGCCGTCTGCATGATGCCGTCATAGAGATGCAGGGTGGAGCCCGTCTCCTTGTACTTGATCGCGTCCGCGTTCTGCACGGCCGAGGCGGTCAGGTTGGCGAGGAAATCCTCGTACCCGGGGCCGCTGAAGCTGACACCGAGGTCCACCGCCTGGAAGTACTTGAGCACGTCCGGTACGCCGATCGCCCCAGTCACCGCCGCGAACCAGACCGGGTCGATGGTCGCAGAGGTGCCCATGAACGGGATCGACGAGCCGTTCAGTTGCTTGACCTCGGAGAGATACGTCGCGTCCGTCGAGCCCAGCGCCTCGGTGAAAATGGCATCGGGGTGGGTCGCCAGCATCGCGGTGACCTCCGTGCGGTACGACGACTGGCCGAGGGCGAGTGCCTGGTTGATCGTGACCGTTGCGCCCAGGTTCTGGAGAGCGTTCGTGGCGGGCTGCACGAATGCCTGGGAGCCGATGTCATTCCCGAAAACCAGGGCGATCCGCTTGTAGTGGTTGACGTCAAGCGCACTGCCGACGAGGGCGTATGCGTCGAACTCGTCCGGTGGCACGAGGCGGTGGAAGTACGTGAAGCTGGACTTGTTGAACTCGGACTGGCCGGTCATGCAGAACATGGGGACGTGAGCATGGTCGATGATCGGCACCACGCTCGACGCCTCGTCAGACGTGCAGCCGACGACTGCCATGAGGTTGGAGTTGCTGGCGATCATCTGCTGCGCGGCGGGGACGGCATCCGCGGGCTCGCCGCGGGTGTCGAACTGCTGGCAGCTGACCTTGTGACCCATGATCCCGCCCGCCTTGTTGATGGCGAGCGACGCCGGGACGCACGCTGCGTAATAGCGAGGGCCGAGTGAAGCATCGGCGCCGGTGAACGGAGCAACGACGCCGACCAGGAGTGGCGAGCCGTTGCCACTGCTGCTGCTGCTGCTCGATGGCGAGCTGCTCCCGCAGGCTGCGAGCACAAGCCCGAGCGCGGCGAGCGCCCCCAGGGACCTGGACCGACCATGGCTGCCTAGATGCATCACGCTCTCCTCTCCTCGTCCAACGGCGGCGACGGCGCATTGTGCACAATCCTGACCACAAAAGTATCGACAATTTCAAACTCGAAGAACGGCGAAGAAGGGGACGGTTCTGCCGACCATGGCAGCAGCACATGCTCGCGACGACGGTTCCCAGGCCAACCGTCGTCGCGCGGACCATTCAGAGACATATCTGCGCCTGCGTGAGGCCATCACCGGCGGCAGGTTCCAGCCCAACGAACGCCTCGTGGAGGCCCAGCTCGTCGACCTGCTCGGCGCGGGGAGAAGCTCGATTCGTGCCGCCCTCGTCCGTCTCGACCAGGAGGGCCTGGTGACGCGCCAGCCCAACCGGGGCGCGCGCGTCCGTTTGATCTCGGGGCGCGAGGCGGTCGAGATCGAACAGGTCCGCATCGCACTCGAGAAGATGCTGGCCAGGTCGGCGGCGGAGCACGTGACCGCGGACGACCTCGCCGACCTCGAGGCAACGGTGGTCGAGATGCACCGCCGCCTCGAGCAGGACGACCGTCTCGGGTACTCGGAGTTGAACTCGCGGTTCCACCAGCGCATCTGGAAGATGGCCGACAACGAGCTCGCAGCCTCCCTGCTGGCCACGCTCAAATCACAGAGCATCCGCGTCCAGTACCGAACCATCCTCCAGCCCGGCCGCGCCGACCAGTCGATGCGCGAACACGTTGCCATCCTCGCGGCGCTCACCGCCGCCGACCCGGAGGCCACCGAGGCGGCGATGGCCGAGCACCTCAGTCACGTGGTCAGCACGCTCCGGCGCGCCATCGCCACCTCGCAGGTCAGGCTGCCCGGGGCGGCTGCGTCCGTGGCGCCGGAGGCGGTGACCTCGCCGCTCGCGGCCGGTGCCAACGTCGCGGGCGCGTAGCCGCCGGCGGCGATCAGGCGGGCGGGGTGCCGTCCACGTACTCAACGCCCAGGCTGACGGCGAGGTCGCGCAGGCCCTGTATGTCGGCGCTGAGCTCCCCCGTCGCCAGGCGCATCCGCAGGGCCGCCTCGGCGGCCAGCCGTTCGGTGACTCGTGCCAGCACGGCCGACGCCGAGGCGGCAGGCACGCAGACCACGCCGTCGTCGTCCGCGACGATCGCATCACCGGGACTGACTGACTGGCCGGCACACACCACCGGGACGTTGACGCTGCCCGCGGCGACCTTCGAGGTGCCCTGGGCCGAGACCGCCCGCGACCAGACGGGGAACTCCATCTCCCGCAACGCGGCGACGTCGCGAACCCCGCAGTCGACGATGGCGGCGACGACGCCGTGGGCACGAAGGGAGGTGGCCACGAGCTCGCCGAGCAGGCCGTCCTCGTTCTCCGCGGTCATGGCCACCACCAGCACGTCGCCGGCGCGGCACCCTCGACGGCGAGGTGGATCATGAGGTTGTCGCCCGGGCGGCAGAGCACGGTGACCGCGGTGCCTGAGACGGTGGCGCCGGGGTAGATCGGGCGCAGCCGGGGCAGGAACAGGCCGCTCCGCCCCTGCGCCTCGTGCACCGTGGCCGCCGCACCCGCCCCGAGCGCTGCGACCAGCGCCGGGTCGACGCGATCGTGGTTGCCCACCACCACGTTCCTGCCGGTCATGCGCGACCCCGCTGGCGCGCGTCCGCCGCCATCAGCGCCTCTCCCTGGTGGACGTAGCGGGTGGCGCCAACCGACCTGTAGAAGGAGAGAGCCCGCTCCAACTCGGAGTCGGCCTCCGCTCGCCGGTCCTGCTCGATGAGCGCCTCGGCGAGCCAGAGCCGGTCGCGGGCTTCCTCGGTGCGGGCTCCCATGGCGGCGCAGATGTCAGCGGCGCGACCCACGTCCCCCGCCGCGAACGCCTCTGCGGCGCGTACCCAGGGGACATCGGCCTGAAGAGGCAGGACGTCGATGAGCTCGCGCCCGCGGCCGAGCGCTGTCAGCGTCCAGGCGAGCAGTTGAAGGGAATCGGCCACCACGGCGGCCTCCACACTCCCGTCGCGCAGCAGCGCGAGGAGCTCGTCAGCGAGGTCGGCCGCGCGACGGCTGCTGCCGCTCTCACGGAGGACGTCCGCGGCCGCCGCCAGCGTGTAGTAGAGGATCTGCGGATCCTTGGCGACACGGGCGAGGGCCAGGGCCCGTTCGGTGTCGTCGATCGCTCCGGCGACATCGCCGCGAGCCAGGCGCAGGTTGGCCCGCAACAGGTAGCAGTCCGAGGCGAGGTAGTGAGGCGAGCCCGCTTCGACCTCGGCGATGAACTCCTCGATGAGCTCATCGGCCTCCTGCCAGTGCCCGCGCAGGTATTCGTCGCGCGCCGTCGTGCCTCGCAGCCAGCGCTCGTGCAGGTTCTGGCCGAAGCGGGATGCCACGGCCTGGGCATCCGACCGCACCGCCGTCGCCCGCTCCAGGTCCCCGCGCATCCAGAGGACCGAGGCCAGGTTCGCCCCAGCTCGAGCGATCTCGGCGGGCGCGTTGGCCCGCCCGGCGTCGGCCATCGCCTGCTCGAGGTCCTCGATACCGGTGGCGTCACCGCTGTGACACTTGGCGGCGCCGATGTTGTTCAGAGCGGCAGCGCGCACCTCGTCGAGCCCGAACAGCTCCGCCATCGCCAGCGCCTCGCGGCCGACGCGGATCGCTTCCGCACTCTCCCCGGCGAGCATCAGGTAGCGCGAGGCGGCGCAGGTGACCGAAGCCCTGACGCGGCTGGGTGCACCCGCGTCAACGAGCTCCCGGGCACGGCCGAGGTGGTGTAGCGCCATGTCCGAGTCGCCGCGCAGCCAGCTGAGCTCGGTCAGAACCACCTCGGCCGTGGCGGCCGTCTCGCGGTCGCCGCCGGCGAGGAGGTCGGCGCTCGCCTCGGTCAACAGGTGCGGGTCAACGTCACCCGCGAGGTACCGGGAGCGTCCCATCTTCAACAGCAGGCGCGCTCGCTCCAAAGATCCCGGCGCGGACAGGTCCAGCGCAGACCCAAAGAATCCGCTCGCCGCGGCATAGGCGTTGAGGGAGTCGGCGCGGTCGCCGGCGTTGCTCAGCGCCTCGAGCGCTCGCTCGGCGAACGGAGCCTCCACGGCCTGCGCCGCCGCCCGGCGAAGTTCGAGCGCACTCAGGTAGTGGTGGGCAAGCATCTCGGCGTGGTCCTCGGTGCGGCCCAGCGAAGCGATCCATTCCGCCGCCAGCCGATGCTTGTCAGCCCGTTCCCCGCGCGGGATCTGGCCATAGGTGACGTCCCGAACCAACACGTGCAGGAAGACGTACTCGGCCTCGCCGGCCACCGACGAGCGGCGCACTCGCTGCACGAAATCCTTGCGCTCGAGCGAGTGGAGACGAAGCTCCACGACGTGGCGGTCGTCGCCGCCGGAGACCGCCCCGAGCCAGAACACCTTGCCCATCACGGCCGCGTCCTGGAGCAGCTGCTTCTCCTCGAGTGAGAGCGCGTCAAGGCGTGCCGCGATGATTCCCTGGACAGTCTCAGGAAGGGGTAGTTCCGCGGCGTCGCCGCGCTCGGCGAGCATGCGCACGTACTGCTCGGCGTACAGGGGGTTGCCGCCGGCCCGCGTCAGGAGGGACTGCTGGGTCTCGGCCGCCATCACGGGGCGGTCCATGAGGCTCGCGATCAGCTGCGCCGTCTCGTCGTCGGCGAGGGGCGCGAGCCACAGCGTGGTGGCGTGCCGTGTGCCCCCGGCCCAGCCGGGGCGGCGGTCGAAAAGTTCGGGCCGGGCATTGCACACGATCAGCATGGGCACGCCGCTGGCCCATTCGATGAGGTGCTCCACGAAGTCGATGAGGTTGTCGTCCGCCCAGTGCAGGTCCTCGAAGACGAGCACCAGGGGACGCCTCTCGGCCAGCGCCTCGAAGAAACGGCGCCAGGCGGTGAACGCCTCGTCGCGACCATGGCCTCGGTTCCGGCCGACGCTGCCGAGGCCGGCCAGCGGGTGCAGGTGACCCTGGATCCATTGCGCCTCCGCGGTTTCGAGGGACAGGTCGTCGACCGCCGTCTGCAGCTTCCGCTGCGCCTGCTCGAGCGAATCGGTCTCGAGGATGCCGGCCTGCGCCTTGACCATCTCCCCGAGGGCCCAGAAGGTGACCCCTTCGCCGTAGGGCAGCGAGCGGCCCTGGCGCCATGACACGGCCCCCGTGGGATCCGCGTCGATGGCCGCGAAGAGCTCGGCGACCAGGCGGCTCTTGCCGATGCCCGGCACGCCCACGATGGTGACCAGTTGCGGGGAACGCTCCCGCCGCACCCGCGCCAGCGCGTCACTGAGCACGCCGAGCTGGTGACTGCGGCCCACCAGAGGCGCTCGGCTGCCCGGCGCGAGGTCGACACCGAACCGCGAGAGGGCCTCCACCGCCTCCCACGCCGGCACCGGCTCCGACCTGCCCTTGGCCGCCACGGGGGGAGCCGTCCTGTACGTGACCACGTGTGAGGTGGCCCGGTGGGTGACCTCGCCGACGAGGATGCCGTTGACGGGCGCCGCTGACTGAAGACGGGCGGTGGTGTTGACGACGTCCCCTGACGCCATTCCCTCGCCATGGCTTGGACGGGCGCCCAGGGCGACGAGCACCTCGCCGGTGTTCACCGCGATGCGCAGTTGCAGCCCGGCGTCCTCGGCCACGACCCAATCCCGGATGGCCAGCGCCGCGCGCACCGCCCGTTCGGGGTCGTCCTCGTGGGCCACGGGCGCCCCGAACAGGGCCATCACGGCGTCACCGATGAATTTCTCCACCGTGCCGCCGAATCTCTCGAGCTCGGATCGCAGCCGCGCGTAGTACGGGGAGAGCAGGGCCCGCACGTCCTCGGGGTCGAGGCGCTCCGAGCGCGACGTGAAGCCCACCAAGTCCGCAAAGAGCACCGTCACAACCTTCCGCTCCTCGCGAGACGCGGCCGTCTGCGCGTGCATGGGCGAGGCGCATTCGGAGCAGAACTTCGCGGCGGGCTGGTTCTCGTGTCCGCAGGCAGGACAGAGACTCATCGCGGCAAATGTACGCTGCTGGCGCGCCGCCCGGGGCGTGGAGGACACTGGCGCGGTGACCGCGCCGCCGCACCATCCCGCTCTGCGCGACGCGGCGCCGGCCGTGTTCTGGCTGGACGACCCCGCCGGGCCACCACCCCTGCCCCACCTGGCGGGAAACACGACGTGCGACCTGGCCGTGGTTGGCGCCGGATTCACCGGGCTCTGGTGTGCCTACCTCGCCAAGCAGCGCCAGCCGTCGCTTGACGTGGTCGTGGTGGAGGCGCGGCACACGGCCGCGGCCGCCTCCGGCCGCAACGGTGGTTTCTGTGACGCGAGCCTCACCCACGGCTTCGCGAACGGCCTCAGCCGCTTTCCTGCTGAACTGACCACTCTCGACCGCCTCGGCCTCGAGAACCTCGACGCCATCGAGGCCACGGTGCGCAAGCAGCGAATCAGCTGCGACATGGAGCGGACAGGGATGCTCGACGTCGCCGTCGAGCCCTGGCAGGCCGAGGAGGTCGCCGAGGCGGCGGCGGTGATGCGGGCGCACGGCTACGACGTGGACGCGCTCGACGCCGGCGCGGTTCGTGCCCAGGTGCGGTCGCCCACCTATGCGGGCGGACTGTGGATTCACGGGCGGACGGCCCTCCTGAACCCGGCCCGGCTGGCGTGGGGGCTGCGCCGCCTCTGCCTTGAAGCCGGCGTCCGCATTCACGAGGGAACAGCGGTCACTGGCGTCCAGGACTCGGGCGAGCGCGTGACGCTTCGCACCGCACACGGCGAGCTGGTGGCGTGGCGGGTGGCACTCGCCACCAACGCGGATCGGCCCCTGCTGGTGCGACTGCGGCCCTTCGTCCTGCCCGTCTACGACTATGTGCTGGTCACCGAGCCGCTCACCGCGGCGCAACTCGAGTCGGTCGGTTGGGCGAGCCGGCAGGGGGTCGGCGACAGCGGCAACCAGTTCCATTACTACCGCCTCACCGCCGACTCGCGGATCCTCTGGGGGGGATACGACGCCATCTACCACTACGGCAACCGCGTCGAGAGCCGGCTGGAGCAGCGCCCCCAGACCTTCGACAGGCTCGCCGGCCACTTCTTCACCACGTTCCCGCAGTTGGAGGGGGTGCGCTTCACGCACCGCTGGGGCGGCGCGATCGACACCTGCAGCCGGTTCTGTGCCTTCTGGGGGACCAGCCACGGAGGGCGGGTCGCCTATGTCCTGGGCCACACCGGGCTCGGCGTTGGCGCCTCGCGGTTCGGCGCCCTGGTGATGCTTGACCTGCTCGCCGGCAGGAGGACGGAGCGGACAGCGCTGCGCATGGTG
Organism: Candidatus Dormiibacterota bacterium; assembly: GCA_003153125.1. Taxonomy (GTDB): domain Bacteria; phylum Chloroflexota; class Dormibacteria; order Aeolococcales; family Aeolococcaceae; genus Aeolococcus. The sequence continues at coordinate 49,557 of PLWW01000011.1, forward strand.
CGCACCCGGCCGCTGCCGTTCCCTCCGGAGCCGCTCCGCTCCGGCGTCGTGCAGCTGACACGGTGGTCCCTGGATCGCGCGGACAGCCGCGCCGGCCGGCGCAACCTCTGGCTGCGCGCCCTCGATCGCGCCGGTCTCGGCTTCGACTCCTGACCGATGGCTGCAGGGGCGGAGCGCCACCGCGCGTCCTGCCCACCCGTCAGTCGTCTGACCTCGCCGCGCCGCCATGGCCGGGCATCGGGAAATGGGTGAGGTCGCTGTCCCAGTCCATGAGCGATGACGCCGCCGCGTAGGTGCTGCGGAGGAACTCGATGATGGCCCGGTGTGGATCGGCGGCGGCTCGAGCCACGTCGTAGGGCAGGATGAACTCCCCGGCGGGAGGGATCCACGCCGCTCCGGCCGGTGCGATCGTCACCTGCTCGATGCCCTCCGGCGGAGGGGAGGCATACGCGTAGAAGGCGGGGTAGGGAACGCGCTCGTCACCGGGCCACCATCCCGCGCAGATCTCCTCGGCGCCGCCACTGAAGCGCGCAATGACGCTCGCTCCAGGCGACGACGGCGCCCGGGCTCCGGAGAAACGGGTCAGGGCGAGGTCGAAGCTGCCCCAGAAGAACTGTACCGGGGTGGTCCGTCCGCGGAAGCCGGCTCGATGCTCCCTGAAGACGACGTCGACCATCGAGAGAACGCGGAAGAACGCGGCCGCATGCTCCTGGTCATAGACGTGGTGGGTGCGGTCCTCAGCGAACGGGATGGGATCGTCGACCTCGGTCGGGACGGCGGAGATGGCCACGTCGACGCCCAGTCGCCTCAGTGCGCTCATCACGTCGGCGTAGAAGTCGGCCACGGCGCCGGTGAGGGAACGGCGCTCGATGAGACCGTCGCTGCTGCGCAGAACCAGGACGTGGTCGATGAGGTCGAACTCCGCGTCGATGGTGCGCAGGTCCACCGGAATCGGCGAGGTGGTCAGGCCGCGCGCGGTCAGGTAGAGGGGAACGTTGGCCCACTCCGGCTCGAACGGACTCAGCGCCAGGCGCAGTTTCCCGATCACCTGGGTGTACATGTGAAGGGTGTCGCGCGTGTCCCGCCAGGGCACGTAGGGGAGCGCCGGCCACTCGTCCAATACCACACGGGGACTGTACGCCGCCCTGATCCTGGGTCAATCGGGCGGGCGACCGGGGAGCGCGCCGTGGGGGGACGATACGCGGGACCGAAGCAATACGCTGTGCAGGGTTGTGAGCTACCAGGATGATCCCGCGTGGAGCGCACCGGCCCCGCCGCCCGCGCCGTGGTCGCACCCGGCGCCCGGGTGGGCCCCGATGCCGGCCGGCGGTCTCCCGCCCGGCCCCGGTGAACCGGCGCCGCTCGCGCCGGGAACGGCGCCACCGAGGGGCCGCAACCGCGTTGCCGTGGTTGCGGCGGTGATCGTCACGCTGATCGTGGGAGCCGCCATCGGCTACCCGGTCGGGCTGCTCACCCGTGCCGGCCCGGCGAGCCAGTCGAACGCCACCTCGCCCACCTCAAACGCGCTGGGCTCGTCGGCAATCCCCGCCCGGGTCCTGTACCGGCAGGCGCTCGCGGCCACTCGGGCGGCGGTCGGGTTTCATTACGTGTCGGTCCCGAGAGGTGATCCGGTCAACCAGAGGACCGTGGGGGACGCGGGCGCAAGTGCTGGCGACCAGCTCATCACGCTCACCTCGAGCTACGGGAGCGAGCGGTTCACCCTGGTGCTGGCGAGCGGGGTAGTGTATTTCCAGGGCAACATTCCAGCTCTCGAGGACCAGCTCGGCGTCGCCGCGGTCAACGCCGCTGGTCTCGCCGCCAAGTGGGTTGCGGTGTCCAGCGCCGACGGGCCGTACAGCGTCATCGAGCCGGGAATCACCGTCGCCGACCAGGCTACCTGCATCGTGCTCGTTCCCACGTCCGCCGCGAGGATCACGACCGGCGATGGGAGGGCGGCGAACAGGATCGTCGGAACCGTTCCGGCGCAGCTACCGTGCACTGTCACAGCCACAGGTCACCTTGACGTCGCGACAGGCTCGCACCTGCCCATCTCCTATGTGTGGACGACGGGAGGCGCCAGCGCGGTGACCTACGCCACCACCTTCAGCGGGTGGGGCGCGGCCCCCGTCGCGACCGCTCCCGCAGGGGCCGTCGCGTGGTCCACCCTCGGGGCGACCCAACCGCCGGGCGGTTACGGGCGGGGCGGCGGCGCCACTCCCTCCCCCACCCTGCCCGCGTAACCCTGGCCCGTGCACAGACGCAGCAGGGGGTCCACGACGTCGGCTGAGAGCCAACCCTGCCGCCATTGACGAGCCCGTGGGCCAAGCGGGAGAATCGCCGCGGCAGTTCACGCGTACGGAGGGTTCGAGGTGTCTTGGAAGCTAGCCGGGTCCTACTTTGAGGCCTGCAACTGCAACGTCATCTGCCCCTGCACTGCGTCACTGGCGCTCGGCGCCACCAATGATCGCTGCAACGTCACCCTGGTCTTCCACATCGAGAACGGCGACGTCGAGGGGACGGACGTGAGTGGACTGACCGTGGCCGCAATCGCGGACACCCCGAAGGTGATGTCCGACGGCAACTGGCGACTCGGCGTGTTCATCGATGGGGCAGCCTCTGACGAGCAGGCTGAAAAGCTTGGGGGCGTCTTCTCGGGCGCCCTCGGCGGCCCGATGGCCGGACTGGGCCCGCTGGTGTCGGAGAACCTGGGTGTGCAGCGCGCGCCGATCGAGATCCACAACGACGGTCTGCGCCACTCGGTGCGCATCGGCGGCGCCGTCGACTTCGAGGTCGAGGACGTGGTGCCCTTCGGGGTGGAGACGGGTCAGCCGGCAAGACTCACCGGCATCTTTCACCCTGCCGCGACGGAGCTGAACGTGGCGCGGGCCACGCGGTCCGCGATCAACGCGTTCGGCATCGCGTATGACGCCAAGTCCGCGTTCTCGACGTCGAATTTCTCGTGGTCGGCGTAGACGCCGCGTCGGCGGCCCTCGTCACCGACAACTCCTCGTCCGGTGGGGTGACCTCCAATGTCCTGACGGCGGCCCGCGCGCGCCTGGGGCTGGTCGCTCTTCTCCTGCTGCTGGCCGCGGTGGCGTGGTGGGCGACGGCGAATCAGATGGCCGGGATGGACGCCGGCCCCGGCACCGACCTGGGTGCTCTCGGCTGGTTCGCCGGGGCTTGGGTGGTGATGATGGCCGCGATGATGTTCCCGTCGGTCGCCCCGACCGTGGCGCTGTACGCTCGGATGACCCGCCGGCGCGGCATCCTTCGGCCGGTTCTGTTCACGGCTTCGTACCTGTTGGTGTGGTCGGCGGTCGGCGTGGTCGCGTACGGTGTGTTCGAGTTGGGCAGGGCGTGGTTCGGCTCCCACCTCGCGTGGGACGGCGGCGGCCGTTGGTTTGCCGCCGGTGTGCTCGCGGTGGCGGCGGCGTACGAGCTCACCCCGCTGAAGGACGTCTGCCTGGCCAAGTGTCGCAGCCCTCTCGGGTTCCTCCTGGGCTGCTGGACCGACGGCCGGGCGGGGGCTCTGGAGATGGGCGCCAGGCACGCCGCGTGGTGCGTGGGCTGTTGCTGGGCATTGATGGCCGCGCTCTTCGCGCTGGGCGTGATGAGCCTGGTGTGGATGGCCGTCGTCGCGGCACTGATCACGGCCGAGAAGACGCTCCCATGGCGGCGCACCGTGGTCTGGGGCACGACCGTGGCTCTGCTGACAATCGCGGTGTTGGTTGTGGTCGCGCCGCACTCGGTGCCGGGCCTTGTCGTGCCGGGGAGTGCCAACGGCCCGGTCGGCCCCATGCAGGTGATGCGCTGAGCCTCAGGCGGCGTAGCCGCGCATGAAGGCCTCGACGATCCGTTCCGCGAAGTCGAGGTCCAGGACCCCGCCGAACATCAGCCGGAAGTACACCGGGCCGACGAGCAACTCGGTCGCGACATCGACGTCGGCGTCCGGCCGGAGGTCGCCTCGTGCGATCCCTCGTTCGACCACGCGGGCGATCTCAGCTCGACGCGCTTGGACGACGGACGCCCGGAACGGGTCACCGAGGGACGGGTCGGTGGCGATCTGAGAGAGCAGCGCTCGAATGACCGGTCCGAAGTCCGTCTCCGTGACCGCGTTCATGGGATTCACGACGGCGGCGAGCAGTTCTTCGCGTGTGTTGTCCGAGTTCGGGACAGCGATGTGCGGAGACGCCAGCTGGGTCAACAGCTCCTGCGCCAGCTCCTCCTTCGACGCCCAGCGCCGGTAGATCGTCGCCTTGCCCACGCCCGCGCGTGCGGCCACGTGCTCGAGGCGCAGTGCGGCGAACCCCTCTGCCATCAGCAACTCACGCGCGGCGCTGAGGATGGCCTGGTGGGCGTGCTCACTCCGCGGCCGCCCGCCGCGGCTGCGCGCCGGGTCCAGCGGGCGGGTGGGGCTGCGGGTCGCGCTGCCGAAAGTCATCGCACTGCTATAATACGGAACGGTTCGTATTCTATGGTACTTCGGAGATCACACCCCAATGACAATGGACAATAGCCAAGCCGTCGCTCTCATCGAACGCGCCGAGCGCGAGACCCCCTTCTGCGACTGCGGCGAGCCCACCATCCCCGTGGCGCGCAGCCGTCAGGTCTGGCTCGAGTGCGCGTCGCGACAGACGCTCCCCGACAGCATGCTGCGGCGTTTCCTGGCCGCCCTCGCCACCGCAAGCCACACACGCAGACTCATCCTCGACCCCGCGTAGGTTCTCGGCCAGGGCCTGCGGCGGGTCTTGTGTGTGCAGTGAGGAAAGTGCAACGCTGAGCACGTGGAGCACCCCGTCGCGGACATCGTTCAGCGGCCGCCCCGGGTGTTCTCCATCGTGCTTGCGGGCGGCGAGGGAAAGCGCCTCTGGCCGCTGACCCAGGACCGCGCCAAGCCCGCGGTGCCCTTCGGCGGCGTGTACCGTCTCGTCGACTTCGCACTGAGCAACCTCGTCAACGGTGAGTACCGGCGCATCGCGGTGCTGACCCAGTACAAGAGCCACAGCCTCGACCGCCACATCAGCCAGACCTGGCGGCTGTCCCCCCAGCTCGGCAACTACGTCACCTCGGTCCCGGCGCAGATGCGTCGCGGCCGCCACTGGTTCTCGGGCTCTGGCGACGCCATCTACCAGAACTTCAACCTGCTGAGCGACGAGCATCCCGACTACGTGATCGTCTTCGGTGCCGATCACATCTATCACATGGACCCGCGCCAGATGGTGGCCCACCACATCGCGTCGGGCGCCGGCGTGACCGTCGCTGCGATTCGTGCTCCCCGTGCCCAGGCCAAGGAGTTCGGTGTCATCGAGGTTGACGGCGACCGCATCGTCGCCTTCCACGAGAAGTCGAGCGATCCGCCGACGCTGGCGGACGACCCGGAGAGCGTGTACGCCTCGATGGGCAACTACGTGTTCACGGCGAAGGTCCTCATCGACACGCTGACCGCGGACGCCGACGACGACACCAGCGCTCACGACCTCGGCGGCGACATCATCCCTACCCTCGTCGGTCGCGGTGAGGCGACGTTCTATGACTTCCAGCGCAACATCGTGCCCGGCGCTGTTGAAGCCGACCGCGGCTACTGGCGCGACGTCGGCACCTTGGACTCCTTCTACGACGCGCACATGGACCTTGTCTCGGTGCAGCCGATGTTCAACTTCTACAACCTCGAATGGCCGATCTACTCGTTCTACGGCCCGCTGCCACCGGCGAAGTTCGTCTTCGACGGCGACGGCCGCCGTGGCCAGGCGCTGGATTCCATCGTCAGCCCGGGCGTCATCGTGTCGGGTGGCACGGTGCGCCGCTCCGTGCTCTCGCCGGGGGTGCGCGTCGGCAACGGCGCCCTCGTTGAGGGGTGCGTGCTCATGGACGGAGTGGAGGTGGGCGATGGGGCCGTGGTGCGGCACGCCATCATCGACAAGCAGGTCGACATCCCCGCTGGCATGTCGATCGGGACCCACCCTGACTCAGATTCGGCGCGCTACACGGTATCCACGAACGGCGTCGTGGTCATCGGCAAGCGCGAGCCTCTCGGGGACCGGGGTTCATGAGAGTCGGGATCCTCACCCGCGAGTACCCGCCCGAGGTGTACGGCGGCGCCGGGGTCCACGTCGAGTACCTCACACGCGAGCTGGCGCGCCACGTCGAGGTCGCCGTGCACTGTTTCGGGTCCCCGCGCGACTCGCCTCTGGTGGCGGGGACGTACCAGCCGTGGGACGAGCTCGGCGATGCGGCGCTGGCGGTGATGTCGGTCGACCTCGCCATGGCCCAGCACCTCGGCGACACCGACCTCGTGCACTCCCACACGTGGTACGCGAACCTGGCCGGCCACCTTGCCAAGCTGCTGTGGGGCGTGCCGCACGTGTGCACGACCCACAGCCTTGAGCCGTTGCGACCGTGGAAGGCGGAGCAGCTGGGAGGTGGCTACGAGCTGTCCAAGTTCTGTGAGCGCACCGCCCTCGAAGGCGCGGACGCCGTGATCGCGGTGTCGGAGCAGATGCGCCGCGACGTCCTTCTCTGCTATCCGCGTGTGGATCCCGAGCGGGTCGTCGTGATCCACAACGGGATCGACCCGGACGAATACCGCCGCGATCGAGGCACCGATGTGCTGGATCGGCGCGGCATCGACCCCGCCCGGCCGCTGGTCGTCTTCGTGGGGAGGATCACGCGCCAGAAGGGCATCGTCCATCTCCTCGAAGCGGCACCGCGCATCGACCCCTCCGCTCAGCTGGTTCTCCTTGCCGGTGCGCCCGACACGGCGGAGATCGGCGCTGAGGTCCGCGGCCTGTACAACGCCGCACAGGAGCGCCACGGGAACATCGTCTGGATCGATGAGATGCTCCCGCGCCCGGAGGTGATCCAGGTCCTCAGCCATGCGACGGTGTTCGTCTGCCCGTCGATCTACGAGCCGTTCGGGCTCGTCAACCTCGAGGCGATGGCGTGCGAGGTGGCGGTGGTGGCCAGCGCGGTGGGCGGGATCCCCGAGATTGTTGTTGACGGGGAGACCGGCTACCTTGTCCCATGCGACGTGGCCGCGGGGGCCCCGGATGCCGCTGCGGCCGGACGCTTTGCCGAGGGTCTCGCCGAGCGGATCAATGCGCTGCTCGCCGACCCCGACCGCGCCGCTGCGTTCGGCCGCGCCGGTCGTCAGCGTGTGGTCGACCACTTCAGCTGGTCGTCGGTCGCGGCCCGCACCGCAGAGCTGTACCGGGGCCTGGCTCCCTCGTAGCGAGACTCGGCACTCGGCGGTCGCTCCGCATCTACGCCGTCGTCCCCGCTCGCCGGCCAGGTTTGAGTCTGCGCAGCGCTGAGTACACGACGCCGGCGACCAGGAAGCCGACGTAGAACGAGAGATCTGCGCCGTGAAGTGCATTGGCCGCCGGTCCAACGACAAGCCCTGTATTCATGAATGGCACCATCGCCGCGAAGCCAACGAGGAGAGCGGCGAGTGCCGGCCAACCCATTGAAAGGTTCGTGAAGCGCATCAGACGAGCGAGGCCGTCGCAGCTGATGCTTCCGCGGCGGTGATACCAGTCGATCAGGACGATCGCCAGGAAGGGCGCGATCCAGTAGGCGGTGAAAAGCAGGATGTTCTGGAACTTGCCGGAGAGGTTGCCGGAGTTCAGCCAGAGGATGAGGAGGAACGCGAGGAGCGTTCCCAGGACGGCGCTCCAATGCCGCCTGATCTTGATGCCGGCTGCCTGGACGGCCAACGACCCCGAATAGTCGTTCAGCGCGTTGCTGGTGACGGCCCCAAACATGACGGCGATCAACGCCAGCGCCCCCAGGAAACCGCCGCCCACCAGCGATTGAACCCCGCCCGCGGTCTGATCGACAAACACCTTGGCGCCGGCCAGTCCGAGCGTGTACATCCAGATGAAGGACGCGGCCAACCCCAGGAGTGTCCAGAGGAAGATCGGCGATGACCGAGTGTCCTTCCTCTGATAGCGGCTGTAGTCAGCGGCATAGGTTGCCCAGCTGAAAGCGCCGCTGAAGGCGATGGTCGTCATCAGGACGAAGGCGCCGACCGCTGCAGCGCCGTGCACTGTGTTGTCGGTCGGGATGTTGCCGTGCTGGAGGATCTTCACCGAGAGCACGGCGAAGAGAATCGCCAAAACGCCACTCCCCCACTTCTCGAGTTGATGGATGAACTCGTAGCCAAGGAATCCGATGATTCCCTCCACGGCGAGCACGATGAGGACGCCCACGACGAATGGGACGTGGAAGAGCAGTTGCGCGGCCTGCGCACCGAACAGTCCGACGAGGGCGTCCCAGGCCACCGAGCTCAACCATTGCACCACCGCAGGGACGGCGATGGTCTTGCCGAAGGGCAGACGGGCCAGCGGCAGCTGACCCATCCCGGTCTTCGGTCCCCACGTGGCCAGCAGCGCGACCGGAAGCGAGCCCAGGATCACGCCAAGCACGATCGCGACGAAGCCGGGCCAGAAGCCCAATCCGATGGTGAATGCCAGCGTGCCCGTGAAGAGCCCGGACAGCTCCAGGTTGGGGGCGAACCAGACGGTGAAGTTTCGCCACGACGCGCCGTAGCGCTGATCCTCCGGAATGGGCGCCATGCCATGACTCTCGAGGACCATGTGGCCGTCGTGACGAGGTCGCCTGCCATAGAAGGCCGCCGTCCCGTCACTGCCGTCCGGCTCGCGGGTGATTGTTGTCTTCTCCGGCACCACGTTCGACCGCTCGACCACGCGCTGCACCTCCCTCCGCCGGCATGACCCGGATCAGGTTGACGGTCGGCGGCGCCTGCCGCCCTCTCAGCCCCGCTGGGGCTCCCGCGTGCTCGCACTATAGCGAGGTGCGCTGACCCGTCACCCGCGTCGAGGCGGCCCTGCTCTGTGGCAATCGGGTCGCGGTCGCTCAGGGCGGTGCGGCATGCTTGCGACCGTGCCGCCAGTCCATCAACGATCGGACAGGCCACCAGCGCGGGTGGTGTCACTGCTGCCCAGTGCGACGGAGATTCTGTACGCGATCGGCGCGGGTGACGACGTTGTCGCCGTCACGCACGAGTGCGACTTTCCTCCGGAGGCGGCGACGCGACCAGCGGTCACCGCAAGCGCCCTCAACCACGATGGCAGCACATGCGCCGCTATCGACCGCCACATCAAGTCTGCGCTGCACGCTGGGTCCAGCATCTACCGGCTTGACGAGAAGCTCTTGGCCGCACTGGAGCCCAGCCTGATTGTCACGCAGGAGCTGTGTGATGTTTGCGCCGTCAGCTATGACCAGGTCAGCGAGGCGGTGAGGCGCATGTCCGTGGACATCCCGGTTCTATCGCTGGAACCATCCAGCCTGGCGGACATTCTCAACAGCATCCTCGCCGTGGGGGCTGCGACAGATCGTGAGAACGCTGCCGCGAATGTTGTGAGGAGCTTGCGCGAGAGAATTGCCGCTGTTGACGCGCAACCGGCGATGAACGCAACGCCGCGCGTGGTCTGCATTGAATGGACCGATCCGCTGATGGTCGCGGGCCATTGGGTGCCCGAGATGGTCGGCCGCGCGGGCGGGTGTGACATCCTCGGGGTTGCGTCCCAGCCATCGCGATGGATCGAATGGGAAGACGTCGTGGCCTCCGAGCCCGAGGTGATGGTGTTGATGCCGTGCGGCTTCGGCCTCTCCGCGACCGTCGCACTGGCTCCAGACATCCTGCGGCGGTCAGGCTTTCGTGACCTGCCCTGTGCCCGCAGCCGGCGGGTCGTGGCAGTGGATGGCTCAAGCTACTTCAATCGTCCCGGGCCTCGTATCGTGGACGGGCTCGAGCTACTCGCGGCCATCGTGCGTGCACAACCCGGCGAGCCACTTCCGCGCGGCGCTGCGTGGATCCCCATCTAGCTGGATCGGAGGTTGGCGAAGCCAACCCGAGCGAATCAGCGGGCTGTTCGAGCATTTCCTCGGCGCAATGAGTGCACGGCGACCGGTCGTTCATCTTGGTTGATTGCGGCAATGAAACCCGCGCCATCCCACATCACGAGCCCGACACACCGTCTCTTGCTAATGAAGGCCTGGCTCGGACGTGAAGAACACGACGATGGCTGCGATGACGAGCAAGAAGCCGACAGCACAGAGCAGCATGGTCAAGAGCCCGCGGCGGCGAGCGACCACCATCTGCCGGCTGTGAAGCTCGTCCAGCAGCGCATCGCGCAGTCTCCACACGTTCAGCCCAAACCCGAGCCCACTAACTGCACAGATCGAGGCAACTCCGGCCCGACCCGCTCCAACAATGGTCGCGACCACTAGGGAACCAACCAGGCCTGCGAGGATCAGGCGGGTTGGCAACTGCAATACCGCTCTCCGCGTATCCCCTTGATCCTGGGATGAGTCGCTTTACCCATCAACTGATCACTGAGGCGACGCCCGCGCAAGTTGGAGGCACGATCGCCACATTGCAGCAGTGACGCCGGCGCGTCAGCCGTCGTGGCGAAATCGTCTCAGGTCTCCTCTCGGAGTCCGGTCGGAGGGGTCTGGTGGGCGATCGGGAGAGGACCGGGAGATCCCGCGCTGACCGTCCAGGCCAGTACGGCTCCGGGGGCTGGCGACCAGGCCGGCCCGGCAGCCGACGTCTTCCCATCCATCTCGGGTTCACTCCGCGAGTTGCGACGATTCAATTATGACCCGCGCGCCGGGACTCACTGACTGTCGATTGGCCGTCTGTGAGTGCGCGTCTCCGCGAGCCGTCGGATCCGCAACAGTGGACGAGTCAAACTGACGGATGTGCGTGAGGCGACCGTACGACGCGTGGACTTCGGATACTTCGTCCGACCTGCCTCCGAAACCGGCGACGGACTGCCGCGAGTGGAGCCCTGTCTGGGGTACCTCGTCGACCATGCCGACGGGATGCTGCTCTTCGATACCGGCATGGGTAGCAATCCCGACGTCGACGCCCACTACCGGCCCCGCCGCCAACCGTTGGACGATGCGCTTGTTGCGGCCGGCGCGCGGCGGGACCAGATCGGCCTGGTGGCCAACTGTCACCTGCACTTCGACCACTGCGGCGGCAACCCTCTGCTCACGGGCAGGCCCGTCTTCACGCAACGGATCGAGCTCGACGCGGCCCGATACACCCAGGAATACACGCTGCCCGAGCTGATCGACACTCCCGGCGCTCGGTACGAGGAACTCGACGGCGAGGCCGAGGTGTTGCCCGGGGTGTTCTTGCTGCCCACGGCAGGACACACGGCGGGTCACCAGTCCCTCGTCGTACGACGGCGCGATGGCACGGTGATTGTTGCCGGACAGAGCCACGACACGGCCACGGCGTACAGCGCAGACGTGCTTGCGTGGCGCGCGCACCGCGACGGCCACTCCCGGCCGCTGCCCGTGCCGCCAGCGTGGATAAACCGACTGCAGGAACTCAACCCCGCTCGCGTTGTCTTCGCCCATGACCACTCCGTCTGGGAGCCCTAGCAGGGCGTGCCGGACTGGGTCCCTGGGGCCATTGGCCGCCGCATGCCTGGTAACGAACACGGCCGCGGTAGCCTGTTCGCGAAGATGACCCCGTGGCTGCTCCACATCTATCGCCCGATTCGGTCGAAGCGTTCCTTGTGGAATCGCACGGCATTCCGGTCACCGACCTCGAACCGCTGCGCGGGGGGTTCTGGTCCTCGGCGTTCGCGTACCGCATCGAGTCCCGGGAGTTTGTCGTCCGGTTCGCGGGCGACCGCGCCGGCTTCGAGGCCGATCGCACGGCGATGGCGTTCGACGGGCCCGACCTGCCCGTACCGGCTGTGCTCGACATCGGTGACGCCTTCGACGGCGCCTACGCGATCTCGATGCGCCACCACGGTCGCTTACTCGAAACCGTACGACCCGAGGAGGCTTCGATCGCCGGGCCAACGATCGTGCGCCTGCTCGGTGCTCTGTATTCACTCCCTCCGGCGCCCGGCGTGCCCGACGCGGGGCACCCTGAGCGACCGGCTGAGGAGGCGACCAGGCGCCGATGGCTTGTCACTGCGCTGGTCGACGACGCGAGCGGACGAACTCACGGCTGGCGGAACACGCTGTCCCACGACCGGAAGGTCGATCGGCTGTTTCGGGCCTGCCAGGCCCGGGTCCGCGAGCTCGCGGAGGCCTGCCCCGAACGGCGAGATGTGCTGCACGGCGACCTTCTGCACGGCAACGTGCTGATTTCAGACGACGCCAATCGAATCGCCGCGGTGTTCTCTTGGAAGTGTTCCCAGCGCGGCGACTTCCTGTTCGACACGGCGTGGTGCACTTTCTGGGGAGCATTCTTTCCCGGGATAGCTGCGGCCGAGATGTGCGACCGCGTCCTCACCGCTCCGTGGGCCAGTCAAGAGCCGACGGCGCTTGCTGGCGCCCCGCACCGTCACCACTGCTACGAGCTGCAGATCGGCGCCGCGCACCTCGCCTGGAACGCCTGGGTCGGCGACGAAGCGGGTTTGAGGTGGGTGGCAGCACACACCGCGATGTTGCTTGAACGAGGCCCTCTCGCTGCCGGCGGCACGTGCTGACGATCGGATCACATCACGCGTGGGGCCCGCCACCGTGACCCCACAGGCTTCCCCGCGTGTCGCTGCCTCGAGACACGGAGGCAAGGCGGCCCCGGCTGAGCGCGCCGGCGGTGCAGGGGCTCGCTCAGCTCGGCGATCGAATCTCGATAGTGTCACGGAGGTGCTGGAGGAGACACGCCCTTGACAACCGGGCCACGAATGCTACCGTGTCGCAGCTATGCCAGAACCGCCCGACTCCGACGGGCGGGGGCGCTGGGCGCGCCTCCTGCTCATCATCCCTTTTGTCGCGCTGCTCTTTCCCACCCTGTACGCGCACGCTGAACCGCGGCTGGCCGGGATCCCGTTCTTCATCTGGTACCAGTTCCTGTGGGTAATCCTCGGAGTGGGGATAACCGGGCTGGTGTATGCGCTGAGTCGTGGCAGTGACCGGCCGTGACCCATTGGGACGAGCTGATCATCGTCATCGCTATCGGAGTGCTGGTCAGCGTCCTCGGCTTTTGGGCTTCCCGCTGGCGCCGGGCCGACCTCAACCATCTGGAAGAGTGGGGGCTCGGGGGTCGAAGGTTCGGGACCATCGTCACCTGGTTCCTGCTCGGTGGCGACCTGTACACCGCGTACACGTTCGTCGCAGTCCCGGGGGTGGTGTTTGCCCTCGGGGCCTACGGGCTGTTCGCGCTTCCGTACACCATCATCATCTACCCGCTGGTCTTCCTCACCATGCCCCGGTTGTGGCAGGTGTCGCGTAACAAGGGATACATCACCGGCTCTGACTACGTCCGTGACCGCTTCGACAGCCGCTTCTTCGCACTGCTCATCGCGCTCACCGGGATCGTTGCCACGATGCCCTACATCGCCCTACAGATCTTCGGGATCAAGCTGGTCCTCGCCAACATCGGCATCAGTCCCGAGGTAGCGCTGGTGATCGCCTTTGCGGTGTTGGCGGTGTTCACCTTCGTCAGCGGGCTGCGGGCCCCCGCGCTCATCGCCATCGTCAAGGACGGTCTGATCTGGCTGGTGGTGATCGTCGCCATCATCTACATCCCCTACAAGCTGGGCGGCTTCGGCAACATCTTCCACAAGGTGGAACAGGCCGCCGCCATCGCGCCGAAGCTCAAGGCAAAGCCCGACGTGCTCCAGGGTTCGCTGTTCAACGCCTACAGCAGCATCGCCCTGGGCTCCGCGCTGGCTCTTTTCCTCTACCCACATTCACTGACGGGCGTCTTCAGCGCCAGTGGCCAGCGAGTCATCAGGCGCAACGCCTCGTTCCTGCCAGCGTACTCATTCCTGTTGGGAGTGATCGGCCTCTTCGGCTTCATGGCCATCGCCGCCGGTATCAAGCCCAGCAAGGCATTTGGCAACAACAGTGCCATCGCCGATCTCTTCCAGAAGATGTTCCCGAGCTGGTTCACCGGGGTGGCCTTCGCGGCCATTGCGGTGGGCGCGCTGGTGCCCGCCGCAATCATGTCGATTGCCGCGGCCAACCTCTTCAGTCGCAACATCTGGCGCGAGTACGTCCATCCCGCGATGAGCCGCCGGGAGGAGGCGACGGTCAGCAAGGTGGTCTCACTGCTGGTCAAGGTTGGCGCGCTGGCGTTCGTCCTGGCCCTGCCGACCACCGACATCATCAACTACCAGACTGCGGGTGGGGTGTGGATGATCAACGCGCTGCCGGCCCTGGTGGTGTCGCTGTATGTGAAGCGCCTCAACGTGTGGGCGTTGGTGGCCGGCTGGGCGGGGGGTATGGCCTTGGGCACGTACGCTCTCTTCCAGGAGAAGTTCGCCACAAGCCTTCACGACTTCGGCTTTGGCGGCAAGATCTACATCGGCTTCGCCGCCATCATTGTGAACCTGGTCATCGTCATCGCTGGTTCAGCCGTCGCTGCGATGGCGGGCCGGTCCACCGAGGGCAACCTGACCGAGGCGGACTACCAGCCGCCGGCTGAAGCTGAAGCCGACACTTACCGCACCGCGTCGGTGCCGCCGCTGGTGCCGGGCTCGGCCTGACCGGCGGTCCAAGCCACGCCGACGGGCGACGACCTCCGGTTTCCGCAACGCGTGGCGCTCCTGGACATCGCCGTGTCCGAATCTCTACCTCCGGCTTCGGCTAGGAGTGGTCCCGCTCCTCGATCCGCAGTGTCAGGAAGCGCTCGGCGGATTCAAAGACGGCGAGTATCACTAGCACGCCCCGCCAGCCGCCATCGCCGGGGACCTCCCACGTGCTCCGGGCGACCGTAGCATCGGCGCTGCCTGCAACCCGCGTCCATCCTGCTTCGATGGGTTGACCCGCGAAGTGTTCCTCCAACTCCGGGACCGATCGTTCGGTTCGGAGAGTCATTGCGGAGTGCCAGTTTCCCTCACCGCCGCCGCCGCTCCCGTCCTTCATCACCGCGCCGGCGGGCGGATGTAGCCGCGGCAACAGTTCGGCGCCAGGGAGCATCGCGTGGTGTGAGCGGCGTGGTCGGTGCACTGTGTCCCAGTTGAGCCTGAGCTGCACCTCACTCGACCCGCCGTCGCGCGCTCTCACGACGGCTGTCAAATCCGGGCCCCGGTCACCCTCGCGGTACGACCGCCACTCCCCCATCTCGCTGAAAACGAAGCCTCCGTGCATCGGGCGGAAGTCCTCGGGAGTGGTCCAGCCGTGCCTGGTCAGCTCAGCTTCGTACTGGGTCAGGGCAACGGTCGGCGTTTCTGGGACGTCGAACGCGGCCGACATCGACAAGCGCTGGTCGCCGCGCGAGTACATCGCGCTGCCGATGACCCGGGCGCCCGCAGGCGGCGGCAGTGTGGCCGGAAGGGAGCGGGAAGAGCTCCGACGATCAGCTCCACTGACGTCGGGCCGTCCGGGTGTGGGTGATGGAGCGGACGCTCGGCCAGCTCCCGCAGCGTTGGTGCGTCTGGCATTGGGTGCGTTGTCATGCTCAGGGTGGTCAGGTTAGCGGTGCAGGTGGCGGTGTGGGGCCAGGGCAGCTTGGATCGTCGGTGGCTCCGGTCGCTGCAATGACAACGCAACGTCGCCCTTTCCCCCCACCCCTTTGAAGAACGTGTAGCAGAAGACGCCGTCTGTCTCGGTCGTTCGGTGGAGATCTCGCACGCCAGCATCAAAAATGTCGGGCTCGATGAGACCCGCAGCAATCGCTGGTTCGCGAACGCCCTCGATCATCGCGGTGAACGTTCTCCTCGTAAAACCATCGACCAGGTCGGGTCGGCTCGAATCGACGTAGACCATCCGGGGTGAGACGCGGACGGCGTCGAACCCTGCCCCGAGCATCAGCGGGTAGAGCTGTCGGCCGATCAGTGCGTTGCCCCCGGCAGAGCGAAGACGTCGGCTTGCAGGCACCCAGCCTCGAGCACCGAACTCCCGTCCGGGTAAATGGTGTCGGAGTGCAGTAGCTCAACCAGCGTGCCTGCCTGGTCCTGTAGACGGTCGCTTTCGCGCGGGTGATAGCGATGGACGTACAAGTCGCCGCTCACGTGGTCATCTTCGCCTCAGCCGCCCGAACTGTCCACGCTGTCGGTCCGTAGACCGTTGGCGTCGCGCCATCGGATCTGGAGGGGCTGGTCCCCCGCTCTCAGTCCTCGATCCGCTCCTCCAGCCACACCGTCACCACTGCGCCCTCTTCCTTCCCGATCGCTCGACGGATGTCGGCCTTGACGGGCAGTTTGTGCGTGCCGTCACCCATGGCCATGAACGAACTCCGAAACGAGTGGCCGTCGATGGACGCGCGGACCTTGACGAGCCCGCGAGTGCCCAGGGCCCCGACCGAATCGGGCATCACCACGTAGGTCCAGCCGCCCTTGTTGGGGCTCTTCCGCAAGGTAGCCGTGAATGGTTGTACCGCCCGCTCCGTGTGGCGCTTGCCGACGCCCGATTGATCAACCATCACTGCGTCCCCTCCCCGACCGGCGCGCCGGAGTTGGCGTACATCAGTGATCCCGGGGTGGTCAGGAGTTCGCCCGTTTCGAGCAGTGTCTTGAGACCGGAGAGGATCATCGGCCAGCCGCCGAAGAGTTGGTCGTTGGCGCCCTCGCGAAGCTGGTCATGAATGACGGTCAGGCGGCAGGAATCGCCGACCGGTTCAATCTCCCATGTAACCCGCGAGGTTCCCTCGCTCTTCACGTCCTCGGCCCACAGCGCCCTCATGGTCTGCACCAGCCGGCGCGGCGGATCAACCTCGAGATTCTCGCCCTCTCCCAGCAGTACGCGCGAGCCGGGCGCGCTCATCTCATAGCGCGAGCCGGGCGTCCAGTCGGACGTCTGTCGCGCGCCGAAGTTGTACTTGCTGCGCATCTCCGGGTCGGTGATCGCCTCCCACAGCCGGTCCGGGGTGGTCTTGATGTAGATCTCGAAGACCTTTTCCATGGTGTCCTCCAGGTGGTTCCTAAGGCCGCTGAGAGCAGCGGTCCAAGGTTCGGCGTACTTGCTGACCCACCGGTCGTGAACGAGCCGGATGGGCACGGGATTCAAGAAATGAAGCTTCTCCCGGCCCTGCCGCCGGGTCACGACGAGGCCCGCCTCCTCGAGCTGACGGAGGTGCTTCATGACGCCGAAGCGGGTCATGGGGAACCGCTCTCGAAGCGCCTTCAGGGTCTGGCCGTCGTCGCGGAACAGCTCGTCGAGCAGGCTGCGACGGGTGGGATCCGCCAGTGCCCGAAACACCTCATCCATGGATGGAGCATAGGTGACCAATCGGTCACCCGTCAACCCGACGAGTTTCAACCGACAATGGCCACGCCGACTCGAGCATTCACGACGTTAGAGGGAGATCAGCGATGACGATCGCGACGCGCGCGGTGTCGTACCAGCATCAGGAGACGGCGCTCACCGGGTTGCTGGCCTGGGACGCCGCAGTACAGGCGCCGCGACACGGCGTCCTGCTCGTCCATGGTGGAGCCGGCCTCGATGACCACGCCAAAGCTCAGGCGCGGCGATACGCCTCACTCGGGTATGCCGCACTGGCGTGCGACATGCTCGGCGAGCGGATCGCCGGCGACCGGCAGCGCATCGTGGCCCGCCTCGTCGAGTTGCGAGGCGATCCCGGCCTGATGATCGGCTGCGCCCAGGCCAGGTTGGTGGCGTTGTCAGAGCCCCCGGAGGCCGAGGGTGTGCTTGCCGCCGTCGGCTTCTGCTTTGGAGGCCTGCCCGTGCTCACCATGGCGCATGGCGGCGTTGAGCTGGCGGGCGTGGTCAGCATCCATGGAACCCTGGCGACCGTGAGACCGGCCGAGCCCGGGTCGATCAAAGCCAAGGTGCTCGCCTGTCACGGCGCTCTGGACCCGCATGTGCCCCTCTCTGACGTCATCGTCTTCGCCGCGGAGATGGATGCGGCCGGCGCCGACTGGCAGCTGACCATGTATGGCGGTGCCATGCACGGCTTCACGCACGAGCACGCCATCCCCGGCGCAATCCCCGGCGTCGAGTTCAACGCCGTCGCCGACGGCCGATCCTTTGCGGCCGTCGGGGCCTTCCTTGATGAACTGGCCGCCTCATGACGGTCCCGGAGCACGCGTTCCCGGTGCGGCGAGGGCCTCGACCGCGCACCACCCTCACCAACCCGCACACGCAGCTTGATCAACAGCCGGATGACCCGGCGCTTCGCGAACTCTTGCTCGCGGAGCTTGCGCTGCTACCGGGTGTGGCCTGGCGACCCAGCGTCATCTCGGTGCCCGGCGCCGAGGCGCTGTGGCTCGCCGACGACGCTGGCGGGGGCCCACCGGAGGCGTTCATGATCGGGCGCGAATTTGCGCATCTGCACCCGGTCCCAGATCGCAGCCTGCACGTGATGGTGCCTCAACCCCTCGCCGAGCAGCTGATCGCTGACGGTTGGGGAGAGTTGCACCCCGTCGCGCGCATGGGACTGTTGCCGCGGACGGCGATCATGGTGTACGCGCCCCGAGACGACCTGGAGGTCGCGGTGGTAGCGCGCATCGTCGGCGCGTCCCACGCCTTTGCGTCTGGGCAGACGCCCGCCAGCGCCTCCTAAGCGGGTCGCGACCGGGCTAGAGGTCGTGGGCGCAGTCGAGGCGGGCTGAGTTCAGCTTCCAGCAGGTGCGCTGCGAGCCGACCCTCCGCTCAGCGGTAGCTTCGCAACCCACGGGTCGAGCACGCGCCCGAGGTTGATCGTCCAGCCCACGCCGAAGACGGTGGGGACCAGGACACGGTGCTCTGCCGGGTTCCAGAGACGCTCACGGACTCGAGCCACCGTCGGCGGTCGAAGGTCGTATGGGATCCGACCGGCGACCCTACCGTGCCAAGTTCGCTCCTCTGCCGATTTGCGCAACTCGGTGGCCACTGCGGCACCGATGAGGGTCGCACCGACTCCGAGCCCCAGCCACCGCGACCGCGTGCTTCGTCTCGGTTGGCTGTTGCTCATCGATACATTGTCCGCCTCCCGCGACCGCGCGTGCGGCGAGGGCCCGGCCCAGGCAGCGGATATATCAGGGCTGCCATGGAGGTGCAAGGCGATAGCAGTCGGGGCAGAGGCGGCCGCTGCCCCGACTGGGTTGCAGGCTGCGTGGGTCACGGACGTCTGCCCTGGCTCACCTCACGGGCCCACACGATCAGCGCCGCAAGGATGACCACCAGCGCCACGACCGCCAAGACTATCCAGTTGGTATCCGACGGCCCGACAAGGCTCATCGCCGCTCTCTCCCGCAGTGACACGCCGCCGCAGGAGCACCCGCAACGCTCCGTCTAACGCGGGCCCAGCCGGCCCACGGCCGTGCGCCGCCGGGCCGGTCACGGGAGTCGCTTGGGAGGCGGAGCGGGCGTCAGTCCCCTGGTGATGGTCGCGGCGGCCCCACCCTGGAACAGTCGCTCGCCAAAACCTAGAATGACACGTGGGATGAGCGATGGCCTCGGAGTCGAAAACGGCGCGCTGCGTACCTGGGTGAGTGCAATGCCGAGAGAACCCGGGTCACTCAAGCGTCTCATGCAAGCGCTGCTCAGCCTCCTTCGGCGGCGCAGGACGGTTGCGGGCTACGACGACGGGGAGCCACCGCCTGAGGGTGCAACAGTACCGGCGCGACCAAAGCGACCTGCACCGACGCTGCTCGGCGCCGCCGAAGTCGAACTTCCGCAGGATTTGAACTGACCCCGTCACCGAGGCGCTGGGCTGTCATGGACGGCGCTGAGATGCACTGGTGCTTGAGGATCGGCAGATGACTACTCGGTAGTGCAGTCCCCATAACCCCCGCCGAACGAGACTCCAGTTCGTGCGTCGACGAAAACCCATCGGACGTGAGCACCGTCGCCATAGCCGTGCATGTTGACCTCGTCAGCTGACCAGTCGCCGTGAAACACCGCGATGTCCAACGGGTCGGCTGGAGAGCTTGGCCCCGTGACCTGTCCAGGTCCAGTGCTGTACGCGGGCTCTCCGATGAACCCGTACGTTGCCAACTCCCGAGGCGTCGCTTGAGCGATGAAGGATCGATGGTCGGGCCACAGCGCCAGCACACGCTGAACTTCAGGGCTGCTGAGGGGAAGAGTCCCCGCCGCGTGAATGGACTCAGGATGCTGGGCGCGCAGGGCGACCCGATCGGGAGCTGTTGCGAAGCGCGGCACACAATTCGGACCGTTAGTCGGCACAACGCTCTCGGCGCGTGCTCGCGGCGCAGCTGTGGGTCGGGCCGCGACCGACGTGACGGGTCCCACTGCGCACCCTACGAGCGCCGAGCCGATAACGAGCTGCCCGATGAACCAGCGGAGACAGCGACCCATGCGCACAGAACGCTGGACGCGACGGGGAGGTTCCCAGGCGCCCCTACGCCTTTCGGGGTTCAGTGATCCGACCATGACACCTCAAGGTACCGCTCGCTAATCCACGCGGCAATCGTGCTCCGTTCAACGAGTGGGTCAGTCCAGCATCCCCGAATGTGCCCACACAGGACGTTCCGACGACACGGGCAGATTGGATCGCGTCCGCGTGCGCCTCGGGCGGATCAGCCGCAGGTTAGCCGGGCCCGCTGACGACGGCGGCATTCAGTGTCGTGGGGCGTCATGCCGATGGCGCGAGGTCATGGCGGCGAAGTCGGGGCGGCCGTACTGGGCGGCTCATCGAGGATGTTCTCGATCGCCGACTTGGTCAAACCATGCCGCTCGAGGATGTCGCAGGCGGTCGTTGGGGCCTGCTCGGCGAGCGCCAGCAGGATATGTTCGGGGCCGAGCATCTCGCGGCGCTCGACGGCTAACCCGAACGCTCGAGTGAAGACCTCGCCGATGATGCCGCCGCCAAGGTGTGGTGGCAGATATGCAGGGCGGCCTTGACCAACACCTTCGTTGATGACTTCGCCCTCCCTTTCACGGACATCGGGGAAAGTTGCTCGCGGACCGCCTCGAGATTGGCGCCGAGGTCCTCGAGGACATGGGCGGCGATGCCCTCACCTTCGATGAGCAGGCCGAGAAGAAGGTGCTCGGTGCCGACATGGTTGTCGCTCATGCGCCGGGCCTCTTCGAACGAGATCTCGATGACCTTCTTGACGCGAGAGGTGGGGACGATCTGCTGGATGATGACCCGCTGGTTACGGCCGAGCACAGACTCGATCGCCGAGCGCACCGTGGCGAGCTCCACGCCGAGGCTGTTGAGAACCTTGGCGGCCAGACCCTCGTCCTCGCGGAGCACGCCGAGGAGAAGATGCTCGCTGCCGATGTACGCGTGATGAAAGCGTTCGGGCTCCTCATGCGCCATGGTGAGGGCCCTTTTCGCGCTCTCGGTGAACGTCTCAAACGGATAGATGCCCGCCCCTCCGTGTGCTCGCGTGGTGGCCTCGAAGTTTGTTGTTCCTACCGCGCGGCTGTCACTGCGGCCCATCCCGGTGGTTGGCAACTACCCAGGTCGCTGTCAGTTGAACTGGGCCCGTGCCGACGTCCCCGGGTCGCCGCCTGCGCAGCCAAGGCATGGGCCGCGTTCCCGTCTTGACGCCAAGCGCGGTCGGGACGGGCGGTGTGGGATTCACGGTATCGCTGTCCCACGTGACGCTTTGGTCCACCGTCACTGGGAAGGATTCGAGCTGTTCATTCTCCAGCACGGCGGCGATGCATTCGGCGCTTCCTGCCACGTAGGTGCTCATGAGGTCGATGTCAGTGGCAACGCACCAGCTTCGGTCCTCGGGCCACCAGAGATGGGCCATGTCGAGGGACGGTCCGACGAAGGAGGTGGTGACCGCGCTCAAAGGTCCAGCGAACAGTGCCATCGGCCGCTGGGGCATGGGCAGCGTTGTGACCGGGCGCGGGTAGGCCGGAGCACCCGGAGCCGTCCCAGACGGCAAACCAGCACTCCGACGGCTTCTCGGTGAACTGTCGGAGGACGTCTGCCAGGGTGTGGGCTTGGCGCAGCGGCAGTGACCCGATGCGCGGTGCCCGATCCCAAATGCCCAGCTGGGCATCGTGGTCGAGGTAGCGCCACTCGCCCGTGATTGCGATCCACTCCATCGAGGCATGGGTGACGCGGCCGTTGGCTGCCGCCACCTGCGACCAGGAGACCTCGGCCCAGGCATCACCGTCCAGCCGGCGCATCGCGGGGTGACATACCCGCGCATAGGCCGCGAAGCCAACCGGCAGGAGAGAACCGACGTCGTGCTCAAAGTTGCGCACACGAGCAACGATCCAGTCGGCGCTGCTGACGTCATCGACCAAGCGCAAATCGCCGAGCGTGAACGTCTCACCCACAGCCGCAGTATGCCTTGGTCGCTCCTATGCGGCCAGGCCACGACACTCTCTTTCGTGTGACACCATGGGCCGTGATGTCCGTCATCGTTCCCAACCTGGTCCTGGTCGGGTTTGGTCTCGTGGTCTTTGCCGCCGACTCAGTAGCGTGGGGCATCACTCGGACGGTGCGCCAACGCCAGGTTGCACCGCCCCCTGTCTTCGGGCCGCCGCCACCTCCCCCGCCGCCCCCGGCGTGACGCGCCTCAGGTGAGCGAGGACGAGGCCCGCAGCCTCGAAGCCGAGAGCCGCGAGCTGCGTCGCCTCCTCGAGAAACACCAGTGGGGCGGACTGACCCCCGTCCAATCCAGCGGGGCCTGTCCAGAGTGTTCAGGGTCCCGACCGCCTGCTGGTCGTGGGCATCGTCCCGGCTGTGCCATAGCCGCGGCATTGACCGTACCGCCGCGTCAGCCCGCCTGAGCAGCCGGCTGCGTCGGCAGGGGTGAGCCTGAGGTGGGGACAAAGGCCGATGGATGTTTCGGCTGGTAGAGACCGATGTCGCCTCCGCCGGGGAGCCGGATGCTGGTCACCGAACCCCACCTGGCTTCGTCCACCTCCGAACACCGGATGCCCTTCTCGCTCAGTGCCTGTATCTCAGCCTTGAGGTCGTCACACATGAGATAGAGCTCGTGCCGGGCGCTTTCCTCCGCGGGATGAACGGCCACCTCTGCCGGAGGCAGCGCGAAGATCAGCCAACCGCCACCAGCGTCCACCGATGAACACCCGAGGACGTCCCGGAAGAAGGCGCGATCAGCCGCCGCATCGTTGCTGTAGACGATCACATGGGCACCAAAGATCATGAACCTGCTCCTTTCGTTCTCCGTCGGTCGTTGAAGTCACCCGCGTCCCCATATCCCCGCCGAACGGGACTCCAGTTCGTGAATCGGCGAGAACTCATCGGACGTGGGCGCCGTCGCCATAGCCGTTCATGTTGACCTCCTTGGCGCGGCGCAACAACTGCTGACGGGTCGCTCGCGACGGGCCTCGTGCTCGCGGTCGACCGACGCCCTCACACGGTGCCGGTCCCACTGCCCTCGCTGACCAGGTGATGGTCGAAAGCAGCGACTGCTCTTGCGATGGTCGCCGCCCCATCGTCGCCCAGGCGTCCGTCGAGGAGCCCGTGCTTGGCGCTGGTCTCCTCGGCGAAAGCGAGCAACTCGAGCAGCCGCGGCACGGCGATCCGGGCCACGGCGATGAGCGGCGGGTCGCCAGGCTTCGGGGTGGCGATACCCAGCGACCGAAGCTCGGCATGAAGCTCCATGCCGAGGACAAGGTGCCCCGGATCCCACAGCGGCGGCGTCGTCTTGCGGTCCAAGTCGATCAAGGTGCCCCGCCAGGTGGGCTCTTCTCCTTTCACATCGTCGAGGATGTTCAGGATCTGGCGG
Organism: Candidatus Dormiibacterota bacterium; assembly: GCA_003153125.1. Taxonomy (GTDB): domain Bacteria; phylum Chloroflexota; class Dormibacteria; order Aeolococcales; family Aeolococcaceae; genus Aeolococcus. The sequence continues at coordinate 73,124 of PLWW01000011.1, forward strand.
ATGCCGATGGCCGCCGGCACCGAGGCGTTCGCGCTCGCGCGCACCACGAGCCGCTCGACAGCATCCAGTGCCTCGATCAGCCGCATCACCGCCGACCTGTAGACCACGATGAGGCGGCTGTCCAGCGGGCGGTGCGGGGCGAAGCCCAGCGGAAGAAACGACCCGTTCTCACGCACGCCGTATAGCTCCCCATCGCTGACCCAGGGGGCTGGGGTAGCCAGGCTATCCAACCGCCTGATTTCCTGCCGGTAGGTCGTCATCAGCAAGTGCGTGGCACCTCGGGGTGGTCCGCTCGCGACGGACAGCCCACACGGTCGGTGACCCCGTGGAGCGGACCGAAGAGCGAGGACAACCCGCGCGGCATGACGAAGCCGGCATGGGCGGCGGTCCCGCGGATCGGCACTGTCACACGCCACCCATCGGCCCGACATCGTCGCGACCGATGAATCGCGCCGGGGCGTCGAACGGGGGCGCCTTACCGAAGCTGAGCGGGAGCAGTCGCAGGCTGGGCGTTGCTGTGCTCACAATTGATCTGCATCACGACCGGTCGTGTGCTCCACCGATCGTCAAGAGGAACGCACTCTCGTCGATGCCCCTGACGCGGTGCGGCACTCCGGGCGGAACGGTCAGCAGGCGCCCCGGTGTCAACGCAACCACTCTCTCGCTCACCGTGAACTCCACCTGGCCGTCGATCCCCTGCACCGTGATCGCCCGGTCGGCGTGGTGCTCGTGCATCTGACCCCCAGATTTGAGGGCGATCAGTACGACGCGGACGCCGGGTTGCTTGGCGATGGTCTTGGCGGCGTGGTCCGCCGCGTGGTAGGAATCGCTGGCTCGAACAACCTGCAACTCGGCCGCCAAGTCCACCTCGATCAACGGATCGGTGACGTGATGAGCTCGGGCTCTCGGCGTCTCCCTGGTCTCGCTTCCCATGAACTCCTCTCCTGCGGTGGTCAAAGCACATCCTGACCCACTGGTGCGCGCGGGTGAGCGCTCCGGGGCAGTCGTCCACCGGCGTATCACCAGAGTTCGCCGCCTGTCGCCGGTGCGAGTGTCTCATGGAACAAAGTTGCACGCCATGGTGCGCGACCACCATCTCCCGTACCCCGCTCAGGGCGGATTAGGTGTGCTAGGGCTGGGCCGGAGCAACGCGGCGGAGGCTGCCATTCGGTGCTCGCGTAGACCAACTACACTGCGCGCAAATCGCTCGGTCAATCAAAGGAGGAAATGATGGCTGTAGGAATCCGCCTCAAGCTCGCAGGCGTCACCGCCGAGCAGATGGACAAACTCAACGCGGCGATCGACCCGGACGGCAATCCCCCAGATGGAATCATCTTCCACGCGTCCGGTCCGGTGGACGGCGGTTGGGGCGTGATCGACTTCTGGAAGTCACGCGAGCACTTCGACCGGTTCGCGGCAGAACGCATCGGACCTGCGATGGCCGCCATCGGGGCTACGGGCGCACCGGACATTCACGAGTTCCCCGTGCACGAGCACTTCCCCCGCTAGCAAGCTGTCCTGGCGGTCGGTACCCGGGCGGCGCCCTCAGGCGGGGACGAGCTGAGGGGGTGGTTGTGGTGTCGGAGCACGTCTGGCCACACCTGCGACGACCGCGGCGACGAAACCTGGCGGATGGATCTCGGCCGCGAGCGTGACACTGCAGTACTGCAGACACTGGTTGTTGTTGCCACCACCGAAGCAATGGGACGTGCACACCCAGTTGTTGCTCCCCGTGCAATACGTGATGCAGGTCTTGTTCGGGGTACGGCTGCAGTCAGTGATGCAGCCCAGCGCCGTGTTGGTGCACGCCGCGCAGCTCCATGGGTCCGGGGTCACCGTGGGCACAGAGGTCGGGCGCGGCGTCGGCGTTGGGCTCGGTGTGGTTGTGGGTCGGTTCGTGGGTCGCCCGGTTGGGCCGGGCGAATTGAGGACGGGCGGAGCGCTTCCTGTCATCGTCGGTGTACCGACGCCCGGCTGGCCCGGCATTGCGCTCGGGAGGGAGGGGGTGGCGCCGTGTGACGGAGCGGAGGCGGTCGCCGTCGAATTGCCTCCCGAGACGGCGGCGGATGGACCGAGTGTGGGGCCCACCACCCCAGCCAATCCGAGGACGGTGGCGATCGCGGCAGATGCGATGCCCGCCCCCGAGCCGGCAATGCCGCCAAGACCACCGAAGCCAAACAACCGGCCGAGCGTGGGCACTTGGGCGATCCAAGCGCCGTATCCGATGGTCCGCCAGAGGCGACCCACGGAGATATTGAGGAAGGCGCGCACAATCGTGGGGTCGAACTGCGTGCCGGCGCAGCGGACGAGTTCCTGCTTGGCGGACGACACGCTCATCTGCGGCTTGTAATTCCTCGGCGCGGTCATCACTTCGTAGCTGTCGGCAACCGCCACGATGCGGGCGGCCAGCGCGATCTCGTGCCCCTTGAGGCGGTTGGGGTAGCCGGTGCCGTCGAAACGCTCGTGGTGCTGCGCCACCGCCAGACCCCACTCACCGAGCCAGGGCAGCAGCGGCGCGACCAGCCGAGCGCCCTCCTCGGGGTGACGGCGCAGCGAGATCCACTCCTCCTCGGTCGGCTTACCCGGCTTGTTGAGGATCGCCAACGGCACCTCGAGCTTGCCGATGTCGTGGAGCAGGGCAGCCCAGCGAAGACGGTTGCGCGAATCCTCGGAAATCTTCAGTTCCTTGCTGAGCAGATCCGTAAACACCCGCACGCGCTCCGAGTGTCCACGCGACGCTGGGTCATACACGCTGAGCGCGAGCACGAGTTCGATGACCGTCTGCATGCGTGTCGCTTCGTCCTCGTGGCCGAGCTCGCGGGCCCGCCTGAGGTTCGCCCGAAGTTCGCTTGGCTTGCCGGTTCGCCGGGCGAGCGTGAAGCGCTGTGGGGCCTTGTCGGGGAAGGTCAACGCGAGGTTGAGGAGGGCTGCCAGTGGTAGCAGTTGTCGGGCGGCCCGTTCCATAGCTACCAGCGTCGTTAGCGACGAAGCGATGATGACCGCGGTCCACAGCACGCTCGTCGCGATGCTGTCAGGGTGCGGCAGGACGTGGCCCAGTAGCGCAGCGACGACAACAGATCCGGCGATGGGTCCGGCGAACACTGCCACCCGAAGGGCACGGCTCAATGCCGGCCGTCGCTCCCATATTCTGCCGCGCTCTACTGGCTGCTTCTGATCGCCCGGGGCCGACCCCACCTGGATGACACCTCCGCAGGCACTGTGGGGCACAGAAATCGCCCTTCCGTACAAAGGTGGCAGGGAGGCCTTCGCGACGGTTCGACCGAGGGGTCGCAGACCTGCGCCGCAGCCGTGGAAACATCGCACGGCAATCGAAAGCTGGGCGCCCGCTGTTCACCGCGAGGGTGGAGATGGGAACTGCGCTGACCTTTGTCTCGTCCGCTATATATGTTCACGACCGGGGGCATCACGAGCTCGGAGCGCGAACTCGACCTGGTGACCTAAACGGGAGCAGCCCTCATGCGAGGCCGGCGACACCTATCAGGTTGCCCTCGGGGTCCGTGAAATGCCCAACGACAAGGCCACTCGGTTCAGTCCGTCCTATTGGGTCGGGCCCACCCATATCGCGTCCTGAGGCCGCCTGGCGAGGAGCCTCCTCGCATGTCAGGTGGGAGCAGGGATTTCGAGAACGATGAAGTAGGAGAATCTGGTCCCGTCCGCTTGGACGCCGTAGCACCCGGCGCTCATCACATAGGTCCCCCCAGGAGACGTCCGGTGGCCGCACCGCCGATCTCCGCCTTACCACGGCGTTGCTCTCGCCGTTGTCCTAAAGCTCGCCGCCAAAATCACCCCGTCAGACGGTGGCGAGCTAGCTACGGACCGTGACCAGGGCGTCATCCTCGGCTGAGTTGTCTAGGCTACGCTGAGTCGCATGATCGCCCCGAAACGAAGGGGCTCTGCGGACCAGTTCGCGGAAGCGGATCCCTCTCCGCTGGTAGCGAGCCAGAAGAGGGCCTCAGCGAGCCCAGAGCGCGTACTCGTAAGGGACCGGCGGAAAAGCGCTCCCGCTCGGAACAGCTCTTCCGCTGTGCCGCTCGCCAGTGTCGCCGAACAGGAGCTGCTGAGAGCTACCGTGACGGATTCGCCTACCGCTCTCGTCGTGGCGGATCTCAACGGCATCGCGCTGCTCTGGAACCCTGCCGCTGAGCGTCTGTTCGGCTGGAGCGCGGCCGAAGTGGTCGGCCGTCCGCTCCAGCTCCTCGAATGGACTTCCCGCGGGGAGAGCCACCGGTTGCGCAAGGGAGCCGCGGCTGGCCACGACGTGCTCGAGGTCCAGGCCCGGCGTCGTCACCGGGACGGGCACCTGGTGGACGTCGCCGTCTCGACGGTCGGCCTGCACGATTCCAGCGGCCGGGTCATCGCCGTCCTCGGAACCTACCAAGACGTGACCGAGCGCAAGGCTGCCGAGGACGAGCTCGTCCGCCAGGCCCACCAGGACGACCTCACCGGCCTGGTCAACCGGCGTGGCCTGCTGGAGGAGCTGCAGCATCTCCAATCTGGCAGGCGGCGCCGGTTCGCGGTGGTTGCCTTGGACCTCGATCACTTCAAGCACGTCAACGATGCATTCGGCCGCGCGGTGGGCGACCAGGTGCTGGCGGTCTTCGCCCGGCGCTTGGTGAACTCGGTTCGCCCTGGCGACGTGGTGGCTCGGCTCGAGGGCGCCCTCTTCGCTGTGTTGATGGTGGGGGTCCACCCGGTCGCTCTTGAATCCACAGTCGGCCGGCTGCTCGCAGCCGTCACGCAACGCTACCAAGTCGCTGGACACCAGACTGCGGTCAAGGTGACAGGCGGGGTGGCCGGCTGCTCCAGGCTCGAAGAGCCTGCCGAGATGGTCCGGCGGGCCGAGGTGGCGTTGCACTATGCCAAGCGGGTCAGCCGAGGCGGCTTCCAAGTGCTGGACGAGGCGCTGGACCGGG
>PLWW01000062.1 GCA_003153125.1 Candidatus Dormiibacterota bacterium
CATGGAGCCCAGGCTGGTGAAGTCGGCGGGTCCGTGCCAGCCGCCGGCGGCGTACCAGGCCTCACCGAGGTGGCCGTCGCTGCCCCGCCAGAAGACCAGCTGGGAGCCGTCCGTGGTGGTGACCACGGAGGGGGCGGAGGCGAGGATGCCGTGACCAGCCAGGTAGGTGCTGGTGATGTCGAGGGGACCGTGCCACGAGGCCAGTGCGTACCAGGCCTCGAGGAGGTGGCCGCCCGGGCCCTGCCAGAAGACGAGCTGCTGGGAGCCGTCCTTGGTGACCGCCACGGCGGGTGTGGAGGTGAGCGTGCCCAGCTGGGGGAAACCGACGGGCCCGTTCCAGACGCCGGTGTACCAGGCCTCGGAGAGCTGGTTGGTGGTGGTGTCCTTCCAGAAGACGATCTGCTGGGAGCCGTCCGGGGTCACCGCCACCTGGGGCGCTCCCACGTTGTGCGGAGCGAAGGACGCAATGGACGAGGATGAGCTCGGCGCAGCCGCGGCACGCTCGGGAACGGCGGCGACCGTGTTCGTGGCTGCCAAGATCGCCGCAGTGCCAGTCAACGCGAGCCAGCGTGTCGTCGTCCCACGCACGCGCCCAGACGCTAGCGGCCTTCTCATTCCGTGTCTCGCGACACTAGCCGGCGCTCCAGTTGACGGGGCCGTGCCAGGCGCCGTTGGTGTACCAGCCCTCCCAGAGGGTGGAGCCCGCGCCCTGCCAGAAGACGATCTGGGTGGAGCCGTCGACGGTGACGGTGGCGCTGGGTGAGGAGGTCAGGAGGCCATTGCCGGCGAAGGCGCTCGTGGTCCAGTCGATGGGTCCGTGCCAGCTGCCGAGGGCGTACCAGGATTCCTGGAGGTGCCCGGCGGCTGTCTTGGAGAAGACGAGCTGGGTGGAGCCGTCCGGGGTGACTGTGACGCTGGGTGGCGAGGAGAGTGCGCCGAACTCCATGGGGCCGTTCCAGACGCCGGTGAACCAGTCCTCGGTGAGGCGGCCGTCGCTGCCCTGGAAGAAGACGAGCTGCTGGGAGCCGTCGGGAGTGATCGTGGCGCTCGGGGCCGACGCCAGCGTGCCGAGGGCGGCCCAATCCACCGGGCCGTGCCAGCTCCCGGCCGCGTACCAGGCCTCCCACAGGTGGCCGTTGGTTCCCTGCCAGAAGACCAGCTGCTGGCCGTCTGCAGTGGTCACCACGGACGGAGCCGAGGCCAGCAGCCCCACCCCACCGAACGCGGTCGTCCAATCCACCGGGCCGTGCCAGCCGCCGCCCGCGTACCAGGCCTCGAGGAGGTGGCCGCCGGGTCCCTCCCAGAAGACCAGCTCGGTGCTGCCGTCCCTGGTCACCGCCACGCTCGGTGCCGAGGCCAGGGTGCCGAACTGCGGAAGGGTGAGCGGACCATTCCAGCTGCCCGTGTACCAGACCTCCGCGAGGTGGTTGCCGGCTCCCTTCCAGAACACCAGCTGGGTCCCGTTCGGAGCCACTGCCACGGCCGGCTGGCTGACGTTCTGCGGCCGGGGCGGTCCAGGAGGCGAAGGTGGCGGTGGCGGTGGCGGCACGAGGTCGAGGGCGAGGGCAAAGTCCTGCGTCGATCCCACTCCCGCGGTGACCGTGACATTGTGGTTGACGGAGACGTGCCCGGTGGCGGCCGCCGTCGCGGTGTAGGCGCCAGGGGTGACCGTGGTCAGGGAATACTTCCCGTCGGAGTCAGTGGTCGCATTACCGCCGCTGTACGACACGTTGGCGCCGGCGATGACGGCGTCGGTGCCGCTATCGGTGACGGTTCCATCGATGGAGCCCGTGGTGGGCTGCTGGCCGAAGGCGGCGCCCAGGTCACCATGGATGGCATTGGCGGATGCACCGAGGAATCCAACACCGTATGCCTCCTCTATGGAGCGCAGGATGCCAAAGAGGTCACCGGTGCCCGTGAACTGGCCCTGGCCCTGGTTGCCGGCCGCCACCACGAGTGTGGCGATGTGACCTCCGGGTGCACTCAGACCGCAGCAACCGGCAGCGGTCGTCCCCTCGTCCCAGGTGATGATCACGATGCCGTTCTGCGCGAACCACGTCGAGCTGAGAACGGGGGCGAGGTTGCTGGACATCCAGTTGTCGCCGGCCTTGATGAGCTGGCTGTTGGAGCTGCCCGCGCACGGGGAAACCTGACCGTGCATGTCATCGCAGTCGTTGGGCGCGACCATCACAAAGTCGGGCGCATTGGCGCCGTTGAGCGCGGAGACGAGACCGCCCGAGCCGGGGTAGGGCAGCACTCCCTCAGAGCTGAGGTCGGCGCTGCTGCACCAGCCTCCCGATTGGCTCGAGTAGTTTGTGAAGTAGTGAAACGGATTGTGATTCGGGTCGTAGAGGCCGTCGGCTGTCGTGCCCGTGAAGCAATTCGACGGCATGCTTTCCATGTACCCTCGCCAGGGAATGCTCCCGGCGTGCAATTCGTCGACCAGCGTGGGTACAAAGTACGGTTTGCCGTTGGGCAGGCCCAGGTCCGAGCCGGCGAACAGGTCCAGGTAATCGGTCGGGCTGTTGTGCTGCACTGAGTACCACTTCGTCGCCGAGGCGTACGTGTCTGCGAGGCCGTTGAGGTACGGCGCGCTCGAACTGCCGATGATGCTGCCGTACTCCTGGTTCTCTTCGACGATGAGCATGATGTGCGGCGGCGTGTCCGCCGCCGCCGCGGTGACGAAGCCTGCGGGCCCTGAGGGGGCGGCTGGGAAGATCTCCAGCAGTGACGCGGTCCCAGTCAACAGAAGGGCAGAGACGAGTACCCGTCGCAGCCGGTTCGCGCTGCGGGCTGCGCGCGGCCCTGCACGCGAGCTCACGAACTGAAGTCCACCGGGCCGTGCCAGGCGCCGCCGNNCCCTGCCAGAAGACGATCTGGGTGGAGCCGTCGACGGTGACGGTGGCGCTGGGTGAGGAGGTCAGGAGGCCGTTGCCGGCGAAGGCAGAGGTGGTCCAGTCCACGGGGCCGTGCCACGAGCCGGTGTACCAGGATTCCTGGAGGTGTCCGGTGGCACTCCTGTAGAAGACCAGCTGGGTGGAGCCGTCCGGGGTGACGGTGACGCTGGGCTGAG
>PLWW01000017.1 GCA_003153125.1 Candidatus Dormiibacterota bacterium
GCCATCTAATTCTGCATCGCTCTAGCAGGATGCGGAAATTGCGGATCTGCTCGACGCGCGATCTCGTGACGTTGACCTCCTCGACGACCCGCGCGATCTCCTCGTGAGGATCCGGGTCGCCGGCCACCGCTTCGGAGTCGGCCACCCTGCCATGCGTCTGCGCCCAATTGCGCAGCGCATCGCCGTCGAGGGTGACCAGCGCCGTGAGGTAGTGACGGCCTTCGTCGACGTCGACCGCCTTCGACACGAGCATCTGCGCGGCAGCGGCTGCGTGCTCCAGGCTTGCCGAGTCGTCGGCGGCGACACCGTCCAGGAGCGCCGGCAGCTGTGCTCTCCCTCAGCGCTTTCTGTGCTCACGATCAGGCTGAAGGAGAGCCCCGACCAAGGGCTTAGGTCCCGATCGGTACTGCCTCAGGGCCTTACCATGGCCCGCAACGATGACGCCGCGAAGCAGCCCACTCGACGACGCCCTCGACATACTGCGCGTGCGTCAGTACTTCAACGCCATCACCATGGCACGCGAAGCGGTCGACGGCATTCGCAAGGACGCCTCCTTCCTCTCAGCGGCAAGGCGCGCGGTCCTGCCGCTCCCTTTCGACCGTCACACCCCTCCGGATGGGCAACCATTCCCAACGTTTCGCACCATGTCGCTCGAGCATTTCCAGCACAAGCGCGTTGGCCTGCTCGCCACCGGAGGCAGCGGCACGCTCGCGTCAGTGGTCGGCGCGGCGCGCGCCTTCGAGGAGGCGGGGATAACCCCGGCGGTCATCTCCGTGTGCTCCGGTTCGTCACTCTTCGGCTTTCCCATCGCCGCCGGCCGCAGCGCTGAGGAGGTTGCCGAGTTCACGCTCGGGCTGAGCACAGAGGAGTTGATCGACGTCGATTGGAAAGCGCTGGTCACCCTCCTTCCTCGCGTCGCGCGCGGGTTCGTCGGCATACTCCGCGGTGACCGGATCGAGGCAGCGTACGAGCGCCTGCTCGGTGATATGACGCTGGGGGAGCTCGCCATACCCGCGTACGCGCCGGTGTGGGACATCGAGCACAACCAGGTCGAGACATCGGCCTGCGCACCCATCCGCGCCTGAGCGTCGCGCGCGCGGTGCGCATGGCGGTGGCGCTCCCGCTATTCATCGAACCGGTCGAGTACGACGGCGTCCACTACTGCGACGGCGGCACCGCCGACATCCTATGCCGTACTCGACAATCAGCGGCACCGGCCTCTATCGCCAGTTCTTCGACAACATCCTGTGGCCCGATTTCATCCGCGCGGGCCGCACCGCAGCTCGGCGAGCGCTGCCCGAGGCGAACGCAGCCATCGACGGCGCGCAGCGCCTTATGCGGTCCGCCAGAACTCGCAGGCGATCCTACACGAGCACGTCGCGGCGAACCTGACCGCGTTCGTCATCCGACCGCAGCGACCATTTCTGAATCGTGTCCTTGGACGGCAGCAGACGAGCCGCTGACAAGAACCCTTCGATAGAACCGCAGGTATGAGGTCGTCATGACCTCGGGGCTGAACCGTTGTCGGGCCACGCGAGCGCATCGCACGGGATCGATCTCGTCGGCGCAGCGCACGGCTTCCACCATCTCGTCGACGCCATCCACCACGAATCCGGTGGCTTCCGGTGGAAGGCGAGCAGCCAAAGCGGCGTCGCCAGGTCAACTCGGACCTCAGGGACGGCATCGGTCCAGCATCGGTCGCCAGCGTTCGATCCGCCAAGTCAAAGGTCCCACCACCGCCTCGGCACCGGGAGGTCAGTTGCCGGAACGTTGGGACCAATGCCTCTGGCCGGCCCGGCGGGTCAGATCGCAAGCTTAGGAGCACACAGAAGGGAGGCCGGATCATGGACGTGGTTTCGATGACCGAGACGGCTCGGGCGCTGGTCGCGCCGGGCAAGGGCATCCTCGCCGCCGACGAGAGCACGCCCACGATGCAAAAGCGGCTTGCTGCTATCGGATTGGAGTCGACCGAGGCGCGCCGACGCGCCTACCGGGACATCCTGTTCACCACCCCTGGGATCGGCGAGTTCATAAGCGGCGTGATCCTCTTCGACGAGACCATCCGCCAGCGCTCCGCCGAGGGCACCCGGTTCGCCGAGTTGCTTGCCGGCGTGGGGGTGATCCCAGGTATCAAGGTCGACCAGGGGACCGTCCCGCTGGCCGGTTTTCCCGGGGAGGTGGTCACCGAAGGCCTGGATGGGCTTCGCGGCCGGCTGGCCGAGTACGCCACCATGGGAGCCCGCTTCGCCAAGTGGCGGGCCGTCATCACCATCGGCGAGGGTCGGCCGAGCGCCACCTGCATCGAGTCCAACGCTGACGGCCTCGCCCGCTACGCCGCGCTTTCCCAAGAGGCGGGCCTGGTCCCCATTGTTGAACCTGAGGTGCTCATGGACGGCACCCACAGCATCGAGCGCTGCGCGGAGGTCACCAAAGCGACGCTTCGAGAAGTGTACGTGCGCCTGGCCAGCCACCGGGTTGTGCTCGAGGCGAGCTTGCTCAAACCGAACATGGTCCTGCCCGGAAAGGACTGCCCCGACCAGGCGAGCCCTGTCGAGATCGCCGAGGCGACGATCGCCGTGCTGAAACAGTCCGTTCCCACAGCTGTGCCCGGAATCGTGTTTCTCTCGGGCGGCCAGCCCGACCTGGAGGCCACCTTACGCCTTGATGCTATGAACCGGCGGGGACCGCAGCCGTGGGAGCTCAGCTTCTCCTTTGGCCGGGCGTTGCAGGCCCCGATCCTTCGGGCCTGGGGCGGTGACGACACCAACCGTGACCAGGCTCAGGCCGGCTTCTGGCATCGGGCGGCGATGAACGGGGCCGCCCGCCACGGCTCCTACAGCCCCGACATGGAGCAGCAGGTCACCCTCTCACGGATCTGACCTACCCTGGGCGGGGCGGCCCCGGGACCCGTAGCTTCACGGTGTCAGTCTGAGGCGACCGTCGGCCATGTCTGCCGCCGCCCTGCCGACGTCAGTTCCGCTGCGTCCCATGGCGGCACCGATGTCACCCTTCTTCAGCGCGGGTGCGTCGTTGACACCGCCACCGGTGACCGCCACGATCTCCCCACGCGCCTGCAAGCGCGTCACGATGCGCAGCTTGTCCTCCGGTGTCGCGCGGGCGAAGATCAGCTCCTGAGCGGCGAGGACCGCATCGAGCTCTTCATCCTTCATCGCATCGAGCATCGTCCCCAACACCACCGTGGGGCGCTCTCCGACGAGACCGATCTGGCGCGCCATCACCTCGGCGGTGAGGCCGTCGTCGCCGGTGATCATGATGATCGTGATGCCCGCACCACGGCAGGCCGCGATGGCGTCGGCGACCTCCTCTCGCGGCGGATCCTCCATTCCCACGAGGCCCAGAAATGTCAGCCCGGTCTCGACATCGCCGGGAGCGCACGAATCGAGACGGAGGTGGTTCTCGTGCGCTCCGACGCGACGCTGCGCCAGTCCGAGAACGCGGCGGCCGCGTGCTGCCATGCCATCGAGGGCACTGACGATGGCGTCGCGGCAGGCGTCATCCATGCCGGTGCACCGCGGGCAGTTCACGAGGCGCTCCCTTGACCATCACGAGGAAGCTGCCGTCGGCGTCCCGGTGGATCGTCGACATCCGTTTGCGGTGAGAGTCGAAGGCGACCTCCCGCACGAGCGGACGGCGTTGCAGCTCCCTGTCCTGATGCAGACCTGCCTTGGCGGCCAGCACCACAAGCGCGCCTTCGGTGGGATCGCCGATGACGATGGGCTCGCCTCGCTGGTCGACGCCGAGGTGCGCCTCGTTGCACAACAGTCCCACCCGCAACATCGACTGGACCGCCGCCATCGTACCGGCGTCGACCTCGTGCCCCTCGCAAAGAAAGCGGCCGTGCGGTCGATAGCCTCCTCCTGTCACCTCTACGCTGCCGATGGCCGGCATCCAGAGCTGACGTACGGTCATCGCGTTGCGCGTCAGCGTTCCCGCCTTGTCGGTGCAGATCACGGTGCACGATCCGAGCGTCTCCACGGAGGAGAGCCGCCTCACGATCGCCTGGCGCCGGGCCATCCGCCGCACGCCCATCGCCAGCGCAAGCGTCATCGTGGGAAGCAGCCCTTCGGGCACGTTGCCGAGGACTATCCCGATTGCGAACACCGCTCCCGCCGAGAACGTGAGGTGGGCGACGAGGTGCCCGACCAGGAAGAACCCGATGCCCATCGCGGCGGAGAGCAGCGCGACACGTCGTGCGACCGCAGCGATCTCGAGTTGCGACCGGGTCGGCGACTTGTCGATGTGCTGCGTGAGTGCGGCGATGCGCCCGAATTCCGTGCGCATGCCTGTACGCAACACGAGGGCGCGGCACTGGCCGGCGAGCACCGTCGTACCCGCGAAGACCATGGTCGAGGGCCAGCGCGCGGTGGCGTCATCAGCGGCCTCTCCCGGGCGGTGAGACTTGTGCACGGCGTGTGCCTCGCCGGTGAGCGAGGACTCGTCCGTGCGCAGGTCACTGCTGTCGAAGAGCCGCGCGTCCGCGGCGATCTGGTCGCCCTCGCGGATGACGAGCACATCCTCGGGTACGACCTCCTCCGCGAGTACCTTGTTGCTCGCGCCCATCGCGCACGACCGTCGCCCGCGCCGGGAGCAGACGGCGGAGCGTGGCCACCGCCTGCTCGGCACGGAACTCCTGCCAGAATCCGAAGAGCCCGTTGAGGACGATCACGGCGACGATGGCGATGGCCATGGTCGGCTCGCCAGCGATCACGGCGAGAATGCTGCCCATCCAGAGCAGTAGGGCGAAGAGATGCGTGAACTGTCTGAAGAAGATTCGCCAATGATGCGACGGTTCCACCTGCTCGACGGCATTCGCGCCATGGATGGCGCGCAGCTACTGCACCTCCTGGTCACCGAGACCGGCCGGCGCCGCGCCGAAGGCTTTCAGAACAGCATCTGCCGGCAGCTGCGCAACGTCATCCTGGCTGCTGCCATCCGGGCGAGGCGGCGTCTGCAGGCTCTGCATCGCCGTCACACCACCTGGCAGTTCCTATGCTGCATCGCCTCAGTAGTCGTCGAGAGGCCGATCCGTGAATGCCCGAGCATACGCGGGGTTCTCGATCGACACCTTCCGATGGTCTCCGTCGTGGATCACGACGAAGTCACGGGCGTCGGCGTCCGGGCTGCCGAACCTGATCACGACGTTGGCGCCGGCGGCCACCGCGTCCACCGTGCCGGAATCCTCCGTCGCGATGGGTACGGCGTGCTCACTCGGCACGACGATGGTGTGCACCCTCGCACTTCCGCTACGCGTGATGGTCAACGTGGTCATCGCTTGCCTCCAGGTGAACGGTTCTGCCCGACCGCTACCCTCCGGGATGGATGAGCTCGAGCTCGGCCGGAAGGTGCTTGACGCGTTGTGGCTCCAGCATTGCGGGCCTCCACCCGCCGTGGCCGTTTGTCGCAGGACGCAGCGGCTCGGCCGTCGCAGCCGACGCCGGAGCTGGTGGAGCGAAGCGCGGGCGCGCACGCGGCGCCGGTGCTCGAGCCGGCTCTTCTACCGGCGTCTGACTCCTCGCTGCCGCCAGCAGCATGCGCTGCTCCGCCGCGGCGATCGTGCGTCGCACCTGCTGTGCCACATCGGGGTTCACCGAGATCGAATCGATGCCGAGTTGCACGAGCTTCTCAGCAAATTCGGGATGGTTCGATGGTGCCTGACCGCACAGCGACGACGTGATGCCCGCGCCGCGGGCGGCGGCGATGATGCGGCGAATGGCGTCCAGGACAGCGCCGTCGGATTCGTCGAAGAGCGGGGCGCACACCTCCGAGTCGCGGTCCACGCCAAGCATGAGCTGGGTGAGGTCGTTACTGCCGATGGAGACGCCCTCGATGCCCATCGCCGCGTACTTCGGGATCCAGTACGCCACGGACGGTACCTCGGCCATCACCCACACGGGCAGCACGCGCCGGTCGGCGACCGGGCTCTGGTCCACCACGTCGAGGCACGCCTCCAGCTCCCAGGCGGTGCGCACGAACGGAATCATCAGGCGGACGTTCGGTGTCTCCTCCACAACGCGGGCGAGCATTTCGAGCTCGAGCCGGAAGAGATCCGGCTCCTTGACGTACCGGTAGCAGCCGCGGTACCCGATCATCGGGTTCTCCTCGTGCGGCTCGAAGCGATCGCCGCCCTCGAGGTTGCGGAACTCGTTGGTGCGGAAGTCGATGCTGCGGTACACAACCGGCCGCGGGAAGAAAGCCTTGGTGATGCGGAGCACTGAGGCCGCCATTGCGTCGATGAAGGCCTTCTGCTCACCGCGCTCCATCAGCAGCCGCGGGTGCACGCCCTTGAGCGCGTCCGTGATCATGAACTCGGCACGCAGCAGACCAACGCCATCGACGGGCATCGCCGCGACGTGCTCAGCGTTGTCTCCAATCGCAAGGTTCACGTACAGCCTCGTGGCCAGTGCCTGAGGCACCATCGCGGCACCATCAGGCGACGCCGACACCGCCGTCGTCGTCGTGACCCCACCAGTCTCGACGACTCCCTCGGTCACCAGGCCCTTGGCGCCGTCGACCGTCACCACCTCGCCGTCGCGCAGCACCGTGGTCGCGTTGTGCGCGCCGACCACGCAGGGAACACCGAGCTCGCGGCTGACGATGGCGGCATGACAGGTCATGCCGCCGGCGTCGGTGACCAGCGCCGCCGCACGGCGCATGGTGGGAACCCAATCGGGGTTGGTCATCGGCGCCACCAGCACCTCGCCGGCGCGCAGCTGGGCGCCCTCCTTTGCCGAGCGCAGCACCCGAACCGCTCCGGACGCGTGTCCCGCCGATGCGGCGAGACCACGCACCAGCACCCGGCCAGCCTCAGCCGCCGGTGCGGTGGCGACGCCGACCGCGGTGATCGGACGCGACTGCACGAGGTACGTCGTCCCCTTCTCGATGGCCCATTCGATGTCCTGGTGGCTGCCGTAGTGCTCCTCGACGCGCATCCCCAGGCTGGCCAACTCAATCGCCTCCTCGTCGCTGAGAACGCGTTTGGTTGCCTGCTCCGGATCGAGCGTAATGCGCAGGTCGCGGCCGTCCGGTCCGCGCACGATGGCCTCCGACTTGGTGCCGATCCGGGCATGCAGCATGTGAGGCCCGCTCTTGGAGAGCACGTAGGTGTCGGGCTCGACCTGGCCGCTCACCACCATCTCGCCCTGCCCAAAGGCGGCTTCGATCACCATGCGGTCTGGATCACCGGTGGAGGGATCGATGGTGAACATCACCCCCGATCGGTCCGAGGCGACCATCTCCTGGACGATCACCGCCAGGCTGGGCTCCTCGGCCACCGTCTGCTTGGCGCGGTAGAAGATGACACGCTGGCCGTAGAGCGATGCCCAGCACTTGACCACGCTGGCCAGCACCTCCTGGTCACCGGCGACGTTGGTGAAGGTCTGGTTCATCCCCGCGAACGACGTCCCCTCGGTGTCCTCGCTGGTACCCGACGAGCGCACGGCCACGCGCACCTCGGGCCCGAGGGCGTGATACGCGTCGAGGATTGCAGAGGCGAGCGCCCGTGGCACCGGCGTCGACCCGATCAGCTCCTGCGCCGCGGTCGCCGCCCGCTCCAGGCTGGCCGGATCGTCGGCGGCGACGCCGGCGATGAGAGTCTGCAGCTTCTCCCGGACCCCGCTCTGTTCGATGGCATCGACATAGGCCGCTGCAGTGATGACGAAACCAGGCGGGACCGGCATGCCGGCCTGTGTGAGCTCACCGAGATTGGCGCCCTTCCCCCCGGCGACCGCCGTGTCGTGGACGCCCAACTCCTCGAATCTGCGTAGGTATTCCACGGTGCTTCTCCTCTTTGGGTTCTCGCTCGATCGTCCCCGCCGCGCCGCTGAGTCACAAGGGCCATACGTCACGGAGCCGCAAGGACCCACGGCATCCCTCGCTCGCTTGCCCGGCTCGCTGCGGATGGAGCTGCCGCCCGGCGGTCTACGCCAGGCGGTCGAGGCCGATCAAGGTCGAGAGTGATGGACCTTTTGCTGTCCAGCGGCAGCCCACAACCGGGACGTTCGGCCCTGGCTCCCGGTGTGACCGAGAGCCCGATGATGCCCTCCTCCGGACGTGACGGAGAGTTCGGCAAACTGCTGACCTCGCCAAGCGTTCGGAGTCTTCTTTGTGTGTCAGGCTGCGGCGCGAGGAGGCTCGGAGCGGAGTTCCGCGACCTGCATGCGACGGGCGACGTCGCTCGGCGACACGATGCCCACCAGCTGGTCACCATCGAACACGAGGGCACGCCCGTCGCTCTGGGGACCGAGCTTGGGCAGCAGATCCGTCAAGAGGTCGGTCGGTGCCGCGGTGGGAATCTGCGCCAGCGGCATGGCGATGTCGGCGGCAGGCACGCGAGAGCGCTGAGGCCCGGGCACGCGCTTCATGCCCCGCAGCGTCACCAAGCCCTCAATGCGGCCAGCGATATCGTGGATGGGAAACGTCGTGAAGTGGTATCGCATCGCGTACTGCTCGACGAGCAGCTCCACAGTGATCCACCCCGGCACCACGACGGGGTTGGATGACATCACGTCGCTCACGGTCACACCCTCGAGGACGTGGCGCACCGTCTCACCCTGCACCTCAGCCCGGCTCGCCGTCTCGAGGAACCAGCCGATGAAGACCAGCCAAATGCCGCCGATGTCGCTGACCAACAAGAAGTCGATGACCCCTGCGGCCATGAGGAAGAACGCGAACACACGCCCGCCGACCGCCGCCGATGTCGTCGCCGAAGCACGGTCGCCACGGCGCGCCCAGAGGATGCCGCGCAGGATGCGGCCGCCGTCGAGCGGGAAGGCGGGCACGATGTTGAAGACCAGCAGCGTGACGTTCACCATCGCCAGCCACCACGCCACGACCACCGCCAGGGCGGGCGCTCCCACCGCGTCGAGGACAGCGGCGATCGCGTAGAAGAGGCCGGCCAAGACGAAGGTTGTCGCCGGTCCCGCCACCGCCACGACGATCTCGGTCCGTGCCGACCCCCAGTCACCCTTGATGTGGGAGACGCCGCCAAAGACCCACAAAGTGATGCCCTCGACGGCGACGCCCCGCTGGCGCGCCATGAGCGAGTGGGCCAATTCGTGCGCCGTGAGCGAAGTAATCAGGAGTAGAGCCGCACCGGCGCCGACCAGCCAAGCGACAAGTGCCGGCGTTCCTGGCGCCGCTGGCGGGATCACGCCCACGGCCACGCCCCAGGCGAGGATCGCGCCGATGACGAGCACACTCCAATGCGCTGAGATACGGATGCCGGCGATGCGCGCGATCGGAATACCCTGGTTCATGGCCGTGTCTCCTCGCTCTCTTGCCAGCTCATCGTCACCTGAGGCGAGGCGGCATGCCAGGGCCGTTGGTCCCTCACCTTCGGAGCGGATGGCAATAGCGTCGAACCCTGCTGCAACCACACCGCGCTGAGCCCGGGCCCGAGCTCGGGATCCTGCCCTCAGGTTGGGGGTTCCGATCCGCCAACTCCACGGCCCAACGTCCCTAATGCCGGGCCACGGGACCACAAACGGCGATCTCCGGGACTAAGGGCCCTGGCGAGCCGTGGGCTCAAGGCGCATCGTGGACTCGACATTGGAGGAGGCTGAGCAATGACCAAGGAATCGCATGCGATCAGGGTCTGGGCACGTCGAGGCGGGCGGCGCACCCTCGAGTTCAGCCTGGATGCCCTCGACGCACGGGAGATCGGGCTCGCTCGCGTCCACGACCTGGAGTTGGACTCCTCGGTCGACGAGATCGAGATGCGCGAGCACACCGTCCTCACCGAGGAGGCCGAGGAGCCCCATGGCACGCGCGGAACGATCCGCTGGGTCCGCACCGAGGGCCGGTGGCGGCGTCTGCCCGATGCCAACGTCCACGTGCACCCCACGCACAGGCCGCCGGACGTGCAGCACTAGCGCGGATCGGTTGGTGAACACGGACACCTGGCCAGCGGCGCTGCGACGCCGCTTTGAGGCCATCGCGTTCGATTGGGACGGTACCGCAGTCACCGACCGCCACGCGGACGCGACTCCGGTGCGCGAACAGATCGAGGCGCTCGTCCGGCTGGGTGTCGACGTGAGCGTCGACACCTGGCAGGGCAACGACGGAGCTTGGTCTCATGACCGTGCAGTCAGCCAGGGGAGGGTCGCGCTCAGCGGACCCAGGAATATTCGCTCATGAGTCCCGTCGAGCTCGGGCCGCGCTGACAGCGCCAGTGCAGCACCCAGGAGCGCGTCCTCGGCGCGGTGCCCGACCTCACCGTGCTCCTCACGCCATGAGACCAAGGCGTCATGGTGCTCGGTGAGGTCGAGGATGCGATTCCTCAAGTCATCCCAGGCGGGCGCACGAGCCGTCGGTGTCCTGGCTCACAAAGGCCCTCTTCCGGTGGTGAGCGTCCTGGCGGGAATCTATACGGTGGTCCCAGCCTCGGCCTGCGCAGCCTCAGCCACCGCTTCCTTGTCCTGACTGAGCTCGCCGTCGATCTCGAGCTTGACCTTCTCTGAGACCAGCAGGCCGCCGCCGCCGAGTGGGACGTTCCACTTCAGACCCCACTTCGTGCGGTCGATGGTGCCGGTGAGAGTGCCGCCAACTTTGGTGTTGCCGTACGGGTCGACGACGGCGCCGCTGTGCTCGTAGTCGAGCGCGATCTCTTCGGTGATGTCCTTGATGGTGAGATCGCCGCGCACCTTGAAGTCGTCGCCGGCGCGCTCGACGGACTTCAGTGTGAAAGTGATGGTGGGGTACTTCTCAACGTCGAGAAAATCTGGACTGCGCAGATGTCCGTCACGCTGGTCATCGCTCGTCGTGATGCTGGCGGCGTCGATGGTCACGGTGCCGCTTGCAGTGGTCGGGTCTTCGGGGTTGTCGAGCTCAACCTCCGCGTCGACTTTGTTGAAACGCCCCCTGACTGTGGCGACGCCGAGGTGTTTGCCGCTGAAGCCGACGATCGTGTGGTGGGGATCCAGGGTCCAGCTCATGGCTTCCTCCGTAGGTGCGTCGGGAGGCCCCGAGCGGCAGTACTTCCAATACTGGAGCACATCGTCAACAAGAGCGCTATACTTTGTCAAGTGGCTACCATCGCTGAAGACGGTCTCAGCCGCATCACCGCAACGGATGAGGACTCGCAGGCATCCGGCTATTGCCCTGTCCGCGCGGCAATCCAGGTGCTCCAGGAAAAGTGGACGCTGCATATCGTCCGCGCCCTACTGGAGGGCCCGATGGGGTTCAACGAACTGGGTCGCGCCGTCGGGGGATGCAACCCGGCCACGCTCAAGCTGCGGCTGGACCACCTTGAAGAGCTGGGCCTCCTCGTTCGCACTGTCCACTCGTACATGCCACCGCGCACCTCGTACCAGCTGGCACGCGCCGGCGTGGATCTGCAACGCGTGATCACGGCGATCGACGGCTGGGGGCGGGAGCACCTTTCGTCCATCCCAGCGTCTGGCTGAGCCAGTGCTCGTGATAACGGTGGGGACGCGTGCTCACTGCACTTTCGTGCGCCACCCCATCACCAGGTTTGGCCCTTTGGGTGGAAAGCAGATCGGTTAGCGTTCTGCGCCGGGTTACTCACGGACACGGGGTTGATGCGCATGCAACCTCGCGCCGTCATATGCGGCGGGGTCATCGCTGGGAACTGGTGGCCGTCCTGCTCCGATAGTCGCCACGGACGCGACCCGGATCATCAATCGGCTGCGCTGGCACTTTCACGAGATCGACCCCTCGTGGGAGCCACCGGCACGGGGGTTGATCCTCCGCAAGCACATCGCCGCCGTGGAGGCGCGTCTCGCGGCTGTTCCCGGGCTCGTGGCGCGCCTGGCACGCGAACTGGTCGCCAGGTGTCGCGATATCACCGCACGCATCGGGGAGATCACGGCGGAGATCGGTGCTCTGGTCGCCGCGCTGGCGCCCTCTCTCCTTGCCGTCCAGGGCTGTGGCGTCCTCTCGGCGGCGAAGATCCTCGGCGAGACAGCTGGTGTCGATCGCTTCCGTTCCAAGGACGCGTACGCGCGGCACAACGGCACGGCACCGCTCCCCGTCTGGTCTGCCAACCACATTCGTCACCGGCTCAGTCGTATGGGCAATCGCCAGCTCAACGCTGCCCTTCATCGCATCGCGGTGACGCAAGCCCACTACCACCCATCCGCCCGTGAGTACCTCGATCGGCGTCGCGCCGCCGGCAACACCACGCGTGAGGCGATTCGCTGCCTCAAACGGCGTCTCTCCGACGTGGTCTATCACGCGCTCCAGAGTGATCTCGCCGTCAACCACGCCATCCCATGTCAGGCCGCCGCTTGACATAGGAGCAATGGGACATCACTACAATTCGAACCGTTGTTGACGAGCCAAGAGGAGTCGTGTACTGGATGCGCGGGCGACTGTGACCCAAAAGACGCTCGAAGCATGCCTTCAGGCTTTCAACCGACATGATCTGGACGAGATCATGACCTTCTTCGCACCGTGCGCCGTTCTCGAGATGCCCCGGGGTCCCCACCCCTGGGGGATGCGTGCTCAGGGCCTCGACGAGGTGCGCGCTCTGCTCGCCACCCGCTTCGAAGGGATTCCCAACGTCCGCTACTCGGACGACAAGCACTTCGTGTGCGGTGATCGCGGGGTCTCTGAATGGCTTCTAACCGGCACCACTCGAGACGGGAAAGCGATCCGTACCCGCGGCTGCGACCTGTTCGAGTTCCAGGAAGGCAAAATCGCGCGAAAGGACTCGTTCTGGAAGATCGTGGAGCCGAGGTCCGACCCATTGCCAGAGCCAGCAGGGTAGCCGGCGAAGTTTGGTGTCAGGGTCTGTACTGGGAGAGATCGCATGCTGATCACCGAGACGACGGCGGGAGAGCGATTCGCTCGCGCCTTCCTGGCGAAGGACTGGAATGGCGTCGCCACCCTGCTCGACCCGCAGGTGGACTTCCGTGGGCTCACCCCCGGACGCGCGTGGGAAGCCTCCACCGCCGAGGACCTGATCCAGCAGGTGCTCAGCAGATGGATCGAGCCCAGCGACGATGTCCACGAGGTGATCGACGTTGCAACTGATCGGATCGCCGATCGATGGCGCGTCGTGTATCGCTTCCGTGTGCGCAACCGGAGCGGCGATTTCGTCTGCGAACAGACCGCCTACTACGACACCGACGGGGAAAGGATCATCACGCTGCGCGTGTTGTGCAGTGGCTTCCTCCCGGCCGCCGAACGAGGCTGAGCGTCCGTGCCCACAGCATGGATTTTGGGTGGTGCTGATCGTTGGAGATTGAGGGGCGTCATCCTCCGGCACGCGATCGGTTAAGCCACTTCTCCCGGCGGCTCTGCGACGACGCGCCGACGTCGGTTCTCGAGGCCGCCAAAGAACGTGGCGGGCGAGCACGCAAAGAACTCCGCTAGGCCTCGAATGTGGTTTGTCTGGAGTTGTCGTCGACCGGCCAGAACCTCTGAGACGATGGATTCCGTTCGGAAGATGCCCACCAGGGCGCGTTGAGGCAATCCGCGGCTGTCGAGAAGGAAGCGAATCACGGCTCGAGCCGGGAGCTCGGGAATCTCAACTTCCCGGCGCTCCCAGTCTTCGATAAGGGTGGTCAGGAGATCGAGAAGCGCATCCTGCTCAGGGCTGCGTTCGTCCAAGGCAAGTAAACCGTCGAGATCCTCTTGGGCGGCGGCGAAGTCCTCCTCGTCGGCGATCACACGCGGGCGATGCTCGAGGAGCAGGTTGCCGTAGCGGTCGGGATCAAAACCAGGGGTCATTCTTCCACTCGTCCTTGGCGTACTTGCTGTGGGTCCAAACGGACCGGATGTAGACGGCATGCTTGGCGTACTCCACGCGCGTGATGAGCCGAAAGTCGTTGCCCTTGATATTGAATACCGTGAGCCGGCCGACCAGGTCGGCGCTGGGGAACGTGGCCCGGAGATGCGGCTCAGCCTCCTCAAAGAGCGACAGGCTACGCGCAGCCCAGCCGTCAGCGCCTTCGTCGGCCTCGTTCGCCCCGAGGGCGGTGAGCGCCTCGCCAACGTACAGATCACTACCCAACCGCTCGGCGAGCTCGAGGCATTCCCGCCCGAGCCTTCGCGCTTCGTCAAAGTAGCCGCGGCGATTGGCCCAACTCGTCGCGTCATAGAGTGCGTGAGCGCGCAGCTCGTCTCGGGCCGTGTACACCTCCAGCGCCCGACTCAGCCATTCGCGACCCTCGACGGTACTATTCTTGTTCCAGTAGCGATCCAGGGCCACACAAAGCTGTAGCGCAGCCGGCGGATCGCGGCTCAAGGCCCAGTTGAAGCATGCCCTGAAGTTGTCGAGTTCCTCGACCACACGAGCCATCCGCCCCACTTGGCTCTGTCCTCGCAATTCTCGATACGCGTCGTCTCCGAGAGCTAGGAAGAAGCGCGCATGGCTCCGGCGAGCCGCGTCGACCTCGTGGGCTTCCGATAGCTGTTCGTGTGCGCAATGTCGGATGGGCTCGAGCAGCCGGTAGCGTCCAGACCGACCAGCGTCCGGTTGGGAAAGCACCAACGACTTGTCGACGAGGCTGGTGAGGGTATCGAGAACGGCAGTGTCGCGGCGTTCGGTTCCGTCCTCGCAACAGACAGCCTCGGCGGCCTCCAACGGGAAGCCACCCGCAAAGACCGAAAGCCGCCGGAAGATTGTCCTCTCCTCGTCGCACAGGAGACCGAGGCTCCAGTCGAAGGTCGCCTGCAGAGTTCGCTGTCGCGGCATCGAGACGCGGGAGCCCCCTTTCAGCAGCGTGAACCGGTCGTCGATACGTTCATCGATTGCGCTGATCGACATGCTTCGCGTGCGCGCCGCTACAAGCTCGATGGCCAGAGGAATTCCGTCCAGTCGCTGGCAAATCCGGGCCACGGAAGATGCATTGCCATCCGAGACGCGAAAGCCCGGACGGGCTGCGTTGGCGCGTTGAACGAGTAGTTGGACGGTCTCACATCGTTGCAGCTCGTCGAGGGTGTACGGGCGCTCGGCGTCGGGGGCCGTCAGCGAGGGAACCCGCCAGGTGACTTCACCGTCGACGCGGAGCACGTCGCGACTGGTGGCCAATATCCGCAGCCCTGAACAGTGCGTCAGGAGCGTGCCGGCTAACTGAGCACAGGCGTTCACGAGATGCTCGCAGTTATCCAACACACACAGGACTTGGCGCGCCGCCAGGAAGTTGATCAGCGATTCGGTCGGAGCCTTCCTGGGTTGTTCGATCAAGCCGAACGCGGTGAGGACTGCATGCGGCACGAGCTCTGGATCCTTCAATCCTGTAAGTTCAACCAGCCAAACACCGTCCTCACAGTCGGTAACCAACTTGGCGGCCACCTCGAGGGCGAGCCGCGTTTTGCCGATGCCGCCGGCACCCGTGAGGGTGACCAGATGCACCCGAGAGAGCACCTCCCTGACCTCGGCGATCTCCGATCCACGACCAACGAAACTGGTTAGCTGGAGTGGAAGGTTCGTCCGTTCCCCGGGATCAGAGAGCGGAAGCTTTGGCGATGGCGATGGGTAATCCTCACTCAAGGCCACATGCTGGTCGGTTCCGCGAGGCCCCAGCTCATCGGTGGCTCAGTCGGTTGGACGATTGCATCATGGGCCTTGCCTCGGCCGCCCTAAGAAGGGTGCCGCTGGACGAGAGGACCGGCAACCTGGATCAGTCGTTTGATCGCCGGTGGAACGGTACAAGATGCTGCGAGTCGAGGTAAGCGGCCTGGCTGTCGGCGATCAGGTTGTTGGCAGTATCCGCCAGGGTAATGCTGACCAACTGGTCGGCACTGCTCCTGCGCGCGATCGTCTCGTCAGTGTTTGAACCAGTCGGCAGCGCGCAGTTCTGGAGCGCGCACACGGAGGGGCTGTACTCGCCAGCCGATCCTTGGCGATCATGCTCGACATCGCCGCGTAGAACAGGGCATATTCCGCGTTGATCTCGGTCAGGATGCTTCTCTCTTCTCCACGAAACTTAGGGCGATTCAGTGCTGTCCAACAGCACTCCGTGGAGGTTTGCCACGTGCGAGTCGGCGGGCCGCTGCGACTGTGTCCCGATCGTGCGTGTCGATGCTTCGACGGCACCGACACGCGCCAACGTCAGCAGCGGCGCGGGCGCGCGACCTTTAGCGCCCCTTCGGGCGATGGCATCGGCGTCGCGCATCGTTCGCGGGAGTGGTCATCGATATGTACCCCCTGGGGCTAG
>PLWW01000097.1 GCA_003153125.1 Candidatus Dormiibacterota bacterium
AGACAGACCGGTTCGCGCCAGGTGGTCAGTCAGCCCGGCCACGATGCGGATCGACGCTGACGGGTCAACGAACGTCGCGGTCCCGACCTGGATGGCGTCGGCCCCTGCGACGAAGAAGTCCAGGGCGTCGTCGGTGTCCGTGATGCCGCCGACGCCGATCACCGGGATGCGCACCGCACGCCGAACCGCGGCCACCGCAGCCAGGGCAAGCGGTTTGATGGCGGGCCCGCTCAGCCCTCCGACACCGGCGCCGGGCAGGATCGGGCGCCGCGAGCGGCGGTCAATCTTCATGCCGAGAAATGTGTTGACCGCCGAGACCGCGTCCGCCCCGGCGGACTCGACGGCGGCCGCGACGGCGCCGATGTCGGTGACGTTGGGACTGAGCTTCACCACAACGCAGCGTTCTGTGACGGCTCTGACAGCGGCCGTGACCCGCGCCGCCGCGTGCGGATCACGTCCCAGGTCGAGGCCGTGGGCGATGTTGGGGCAGGAGATGTTCAACTCGTAGCCATCGATGCCGGCGGCGTGGTCGAGCACGCGCACGCAATGCACGTAGTCGTCGGCATCGGCGCCGGCGATGTTGACGATCACGGCGCAGCCCATGCGATCGAAATGCGGCGCGTATTCACGAGCAACGTGCTCGACACCGGGGTTCTGCAGGCCGATGCTGTTGAGCATCCCACCGGGGGTCTCGGCCACGCGTGGAGGAGGGTTGCCGGCGCGGGGATCGCGAGTTGTGCCCTTGGTGTACAGGGCGCCGACGCTGCCGAGGTGGATGAGCTGCTCGAGCTCGAAGCCGAAGCCGGCGGTGCCGCTGGCGAGGCCAACGGGGTTGGCGAGGCGCAGCCCCCGCCCGAGGTCGACGCCCAGGTCGACTGTCATGCCACGTGCGGCGCCGGCAGGTTCATCAGCTGCTCCCACGCCACTGTCGCCATCGGCATCACCGGCCCATCCGTGCAGCACAGCGCCCACGCAGCACCGTCCGCCTCGCTGTGAACCGGCAGCGCGCAGCCGAGGCACGTCCCAAAGCCGCACCCCATGGGCGCCTCCAGCGACACCTCTGCCAGCCCCGGGGCCGCGCCGCAGGCGTCGATGGCGGCCGCAAGCGCAGCGAGCATCGGGTTCGGTCCGCAGCCATACACAGCGATGCCGGCATCGAGGTTGGCCGCCACCGCCTCCGTCACCAACCCGCGCATGCCGCGGCTGCCATCGGCGGTCAGCGCCACCACGGTGACCCCTCCGTCACCTCTCGAGAATCGCTGAGGCGGGTAGAGCAGGCCGGCGGTGGCTGCGCCGTTGAGCACGGTCACAGGCCTGCCCTGCCGGCGCAGGACGCGGATCAGCAGGGGAAAGGGAGCGCAGCCCAGCCCCCCCGCCACGCACAGCGCCGCGGTCGGCTCGGCGTCCACGGTGAAGCCCGCTCCGAGCGGGCCCAGGGCGTTCAGG
The DNA here is from genome assembly GCA_003153125.1 of Candidatus Dormiibacterota bacterium. Classification (GTDB taxonomy): domain Bacteria; phylum Chloroflexota; class Dormibacteria; order Aeolococcales; family Aeolococcaceae; genus Aeolococcus. Next base: position 1,447 of record PLWW01000097.1, read on the forward strand.
CTGTCGCCGGGCCGCATCGACGCAAGGATGCGCGTGCCGGCGCCCACCGGGGCGAGCACGAACGCGGCCACGTCGTCCTCCGTCCAGGCGACGCTGAACGGACGGCGCAGCAGCGGGTGGAAACCACTCCCGCAGCGAATCTGGGCAAACTGCCCGGGGCGCGCGGTGGCGGCAATGTGGGGGAGCCTCGCGCTGATCTCCACCATGCCGCCCCCGAGCGCTTCGACTGCGACGACCTCGCCGCGCTCATCGACGACACCGGCGAGCGACGCGGTCACGACGCAGCCCCGACAGCGCCCTCTCGGTAGGCGCGCACGGGGGCGACCGCGAAGCTCTCGCCGGCACGCTGCCGGGTCATCGCGTCGACCAGCGCAGCCGCGGTGTCCAGCGACGTGCAGCAGGGAATGCGGCGCTGCTCAGCGGCGAGACGAATGCGGTAGCCGTCCTTGACGGTGCGCCCGGCCGCGGCGAGGGACGCCGGGGCGCCTTCGGAGTAATTCATCTCGTCGGTGTTGCGGTGCGACACGGTGTTGATGACCAGTTGCACGCGCCCCTCCTCGATGACGTCGATGACGTTGGGGCGGCCGTGGCCGAGCTTGCCAACAGCGACCGAGCTGATCCCCGCCTCGGCGAGCATCCCCACCGTGCCGCCGGTTGCGTACAGGGTGAAGCCGAGCGCGCTCAGCTGGGCGAGGATCGGCAGCGCCTCCGCCTTGTCTGGATCGGCGATGCTGCAGAGCGTCCCTCCCGACACCGGCACCGAGCCGAGGGCCGCCAGGAACGCCTTCTGCAGAGCCGCTCCGAGGTCGATGTCGATGCCCATCACCTCACCGGTCGACTTCATCTCGGGCCCGAGGACGGTGTCCACGTCGGTGAGCTTCACCGTGGAGAAGACCGGCGCCTTCACCGCCACCAACGGGCGCGGCGGCACCAGGCCTGTTGTCCAGCCGAGTGAGGCCAGTGTCTCGCCGCCCATCACCCGCACCGCCAGCTGCACCATGGGTACGCCGCTGACCTTGCTCAGGAACGGCACCGTGCGCGACGCCCGNNCGAGGGGCGGGATACGCGGCCATGGAGTCGCCGCTGTGGACACCGGCGCGCTCGATGTGCTCCATCAGCCCCGGCACCACCACCGTCTCGCCGTCGCAGATGGCGTCCACGTCCACCTCGGTGCCGAACAGGTACTTGTCGACCAGGACGGTGCCACGCCGCCGCGAGCCGTCCTCGGGGAGAACCGCCATGGCGACGATGAGGAACTGCTCGAGGGCGTCGCGGCTGTGCACCACCTCCATGGCTCGCCCACCGAGGACATACGAAGGGCGAACCAACACGGGGTAGCCGATGCGATCGGCGATCTCGATCGCCTCAACGACCTGGTCGGTGGCAGCCCCGTGAGGCTGGGCGATGTCGAGGGAGCGCATCAGCGCTTCGAAGGTGCGCCTGTCCTCTGCCGCGTCGATGGTGTCGACATCACTGCCGAGAATGGTGACGCCGGCAGCGTGCAGCGGCCGGGCAAGATTGACGGCGGTCTGGCCGCCGAACTGCACCACCACCCCGCGGGGGCGCTCCGCCGCGATCACCGCCAGGGCCGACTCCGCGTCGAGGGGTTCGAAGTAGAGCCTGTCGCTGCAGTCGAAATCGGTGCTGACCGTCTCNNGCCTGCACGCTGCAGTAGTCGAACTCGATGCCCTGGCCGATGCGGATCGGCCCACTGCCGAGCACGACCACCGCCCGGCCCTCGCTCCCGGCGCCCGTCGGCCCCTCATCCTCGGTCTCGTAGGTCGAGTAGTAGTAGGGCGTCTGCGCTTCGAACTCCGCCGCGCACGTGTCCACGCACTTGTACACGGGTCGCAACCCCACGGCGGAGCGCCGCTCGCGCACATCGGCCGGTTCCTCGCCGCGAAGCTCGGCGATGCGGGCATCGCCGATGCCGAGATGCTTGGCGTCGGCGAGCAGGTCGACGGTCGCCTCGCCCCAGCGCACGCGCTCCTCGCAGTCGACGATTGTCTGCAGCCGCTGCACGAACCAGGGGGCGATGGTGGAACGGCGCGACACCTCGGCCACGGTCGCACCACCGCGCAGGGCCTCCATGACGGCGAACGCGCGCAGGTCGTTGGGACTGTCCACGAGCACGCGGTCGCGCAGCGCGGCGGCGTCGGGACGACGCTGTTCGAGCGAGCGGATCGCCTTGTTGAAGGCCGCCTCGAAACTGCGCTCGATGGCCATGACCTCACCCGTCGACTTCATCTGCGTGCCCAGGCGGCGGTCGGCGTCGGGGAACTTGTCGAAGGGCCAGCGGGGAATCTTGACCACGCAGTAGTCGAGCGCGGGCTCAAAGGCGGCGCACGTCTTGCCCGTGACCGCGTTGGGGATCTCATGGAGGCTGCGCCCGGCGGCGATCTTGGCCGCCAGGCGGGCGATCGGGTACCCCGTGGCCTTGGACGCCAGCGCGGAACTGCGCGACACGCGCGGGTTGACCTCGATGACGAAGTACTCGTGGCTGGCCGGGTGCATGGCGAACTGCACGTTGCATCCACCCTCGATGTCGAGCGCGGAGATGATCCGCAGCGCCGCGCTGCGCAGTTGCTGGTGCTCGCGGTCGGTGAGGGTCTGCGCCGGGGCCACGACGATGGAGTCGCCGGTGTGCACGCCCATGGGATCGAGGTTCTCCATGTTGCAGACGGTGATGCAGGTGCCCGAGGCGTCGCGCATCACCTCGTACTCCAGCTCCCGCCAGCCGGCCAGCGATCGCTCGATGAGCACCTGGCTGATCGGCGAGGCCGCGAGGCCGGCGCCGACCCGCTCGGTGAGCGTCTCGTCGGTCTCGCAGAACCCGCCGCCGGTCCCCCCCAGCGTGTACGCCGGCCGCACCACCAGCGGCAATCCGACCTCGGCCGCGAAGGCACGCGCCTCGGCGAGCGACGTCACCGTGCGGGAGACCGGCACCGGCTCGCCGATGCGGGCGAGCAGTTCCTTGAAGAGACCGCGGTCCTCGGCGCTCCGGATCGACTGCAGCGACGTGCCCAGCACGCGGATCCCGTAGCGATCGATGATCCCGGCGTCGGCGAGCTCGACGGCGAGGTTCAGGCCGGTCTGACCGCCGAGGGTGGCGAGCAGGCCGTCGGGCCGCTCGGCGGCGATGATCCGCTCGAGAACGCCGACTGTGAGCGGCTCGACGTAGACGACGTCGGCGACGTCGTCGTCGGTCATGATCGTGGCCGGGTTGCTGTTGACGAGCACCACGCGGATGCCCTCTTCGCGCAGCGCCCGGCATGCCTGGGTCCCCGCATAGTCGAACTCGGCCGCCTGACCGATGACCACCGGGCCGGAGCCGATCACGAGCACGCAGCGCGGCGGCGCCTGGGGCGATGAACCCGACTGCGGCGCCGTGCCGTTGCCGTGCACGGCCCGGGATCGCCCCGGCGCCAGCCGCGTCCGGCACATGGTCAGGAATTCGTCGAACACCTCGGCGCGGTCCTGGGGCCCCGGGGCTCCCTCGGGGTGGTACTGGACGCTGAAGGCCGGCAGGTGATCGTGGCGCAGCCCCTCGACGCTGTCGTCGTTGAGGTTGCGCTCGCTCACCGACCAGCCGCTGCCCGACGGGATGCTGGCGGCGTCGACCTGGAACTCGTGGTTGTGCGAGGTGACGTGGACGGTGCCGCGCTCGGCGTCGCGGACCGGGTGGTTGCCGCCGTGGTGACCGAAGGGCAGCCGCGAGGTGGTGGCGCCGATGGCGCGGCCCAGGACCTGGTGGCCGAGGCAGATGCCGAGCAAGGGGATGCGACGCTCCAGCAGCGAGCGGGTCAGGGCGACCACGCCGTCGAGCCGGACGGGGTCGCCGGGTCCGTTGGAGAGGAGCACGCCGTCGGGCTGCTGCGCCAGCACGTCGTCGATGGTCGCGTCGTGGCGCAGCACCACGACGTCCGCGCCACGGCTGCACAGCGCGCGCAACTGGTTGTACTTGACACCCAGATCGATGACGACCACGCGAACACCCCTGAACGCGCCCGCCGTGCCGGCCAGCTCCACGACGCGCGCCAGCGTGGGGTCCAGCGACTCGTGCCACTGGAAGACGGTCTCCTGGTGGGCGACCTCGGCGACCAGGTCCTGCTCGGTCAGGGTCGGAGCACGACGCGCGGCCTCCACCTGCTCGGCCGCTGTCATGGACGTGGCCGGGGCGATCAGCCCGCGCAGGGTCCCGTGGTCGCGAAGATGGCGGGTGAGGGCGCGGGTGTCGACGCCGTGCAGGCCGGGGACGCTCCAGCGGCGCAGCTCCTCGTCGAGGGTCCGCTCGGCACGGGCGTGACCGGCGTCTCGGGACAGCTCGCGAACCACGAGGCCGCGGCAGTGCACCCTGTACGACTCGGCGGTGTCGTCGCGACACCCGTAATTGCCCATGAGCGGGTGGGTCATGACCACGATCTGCCCGGCGTACGACGGGTCGGTGACCACCTCCTGGTAGCCGGCCATGCACGTGTTGAACACCACCTCGCCGTTCCCGGCAGCCGCCCCGTCGGCGCCGAACAGCCAGCCGTCGAAGACCGCCCCGGACTCGAGCGCCAGGCGACCGCGGATGCGCTCAGCCACCGGCCGACCCGACGAGGTGCGCCGGCCAGGGCAGGTTGTGCTCGTCGTGGTGAGCGATGAGCCCATCGCTCAGCGTCAGCAGGACGCGGCCACGCAGCCGGACGCCCTGCAGAGGCGTATTGGTCGACAGCGACTGGCCGGTCGCCTCACCGACGACCCACTCGGCAGCCGGGTCGAAGAGCACGCAGGTCGCCGTCTCCCCGACCCGCAGCCGCGGCAGCCGGGCCGGCGCCGCCTCGCCGAGCACCCGGTGAGGGCCGGCGGTCAGGCGCTCGAGCAGCACCGGGATCCAGTCGCCGCTCATTCCGCCCAGGGTGAGGCACGTGGCCAGGGCGGTCTCGAGGCCGGCGATCCCCGGCGCCGCAGCCGCGAGGTCGCCCGTCTTCTGGTCCATGGGGTGAGGCGCGTGGTCGGTGGCCACGGCGTCGATGACGCCGTCGCGAAGGCCCTGGACGAGCGCCTCGCGGTCACGCTGGCCGCGCAGTGGAGGGTTCACCTTCAGCAGGGCGGGCGGATCGGTCGGGGCGGCTGCGGGCAGCCACATGCCGAGGTGGTGCGGGGTGACCTCCGCCGTCACGGCCATGCCCTGCTCACGCGCGCGCCGGACCAGGTCCACCGATGCTGCGGTGGAGAGGTGCTGGAGGTGGAGGCGGCCGCGCCCGGCGGCGGCCAGGGCGCCGATGGCCGCGCCCACCGCCGCCGCCTCCGCCTGCGCCGGCCTGTCCACGGACCGGGTGAGCGCCCCCCCCGCCGTGTTGTTGGCGGCGATGATGGCCTCGTCCTCAGGGTGCACCAGGACCGGGCGCGAGACGTCGGCAGCACGGCGCAGCGCCTCGGTGAGCAGCTCCGGTGGGGCGGCGTTGCGACCGTCGTCACTGAAAGCCACCGCGCCGGCCGCCGCGCAGCCGGCAACGTCGACCATCTCTGTCCCGCCGAGGCCGACGCTGACCGCGGCCGCGACCATCACCTGCACGACCGCAGTGGCGGCACGGCTGCACGCCTGGGCCACACGCTCCGGACTGTCGACAGTCGGGTCAGTGTTGGCCATCGACAAGACGTGGGTGAAGCCGCCAGCGGCTGCGGCTCGTGCCCCACTTGCCACCGTCTCAGAGCCCTCGTCGCCGGGCTCGCGGAGATGGGCATGCAGGTCGATGAAGCCGGGCGCGAGGACGCAGGGCGACTGCCCCGGCCCCCGCGTGAGATCGATGACGGGCACCGTTCCCGCGTCGATGTGGCGGTACATGGCGATGATCCGGCCCTCGCTGAGCCAGACGTCCTGGCCGGGGAGGTCGAGGCCCACAGCCGGGTCGATGACGCGCACGCCGCGGAGGATGCAGTTCATGCCGGGACCTCGCCGACGACCCACGCACCGTCGACCCCGTCGACCTCGCGCAGGCGCACCGCCACCCGCTCGCTGGGCGCTGTGGGGACGTTCTTGCCGACGTACGTGGCGCGCAGGGGCAGCTCGCGGTGGCCGCGGTCGACGAGCACGAGCAGTTCCACCGTGGCCGGACGGCCGGCGTCGATCAGGGCGTCGAGGGCGGCACGCAGCGTGCGCCCGGTGAAGAGGACGTCGTCGACCAGGACGACCGTGCGGCCGTCGACGCGAGGAGGCGCGCCCCCATCGGGCGAAGCGAGGGCCCCCGGTCGTGGCTGGGCGGGTCGGGGTCGGTCGTCGCGATAGTCGAGAAGGTCGAGCGCCGCCACGTCGGGTCGTGGCTGGCCGAGCGCCTCGAGAGCGCGGGCCACGCGCATGGCCAGGGGAACACCGCGCGTGAGGATCCCCGCGAGCAGGATCCGCTCGCCGGCGTGCCTCTCGGCGATCTCGTGGGCCAGCCGCATCACGGTGCGCGCCACGGCCATCTCATCGAGGAGACGCGGCCGGCCCTCCAGCGAGAGTGGCACCCCGCTCATGCCAGGAGGAGCTCGAGAAGCGCCATGCGCAGGGCGACGCCATTGGCAGCCTGGCGGAAGTAGGCGGCGCGGGGGTCCGCGTCCACCTCCGGGGCGATCTCGTCGACGCGGGGAAGAGGGTGCATGACGATCGATGTCGGTGGCAGCAGCCGCATCACGGCGGCGTCGATGCGGATCGCGCCACGCGCCGCCTCGAATTCCGCGCTGTCCGTGAAGCGCTCCTTCTGAACGCGCGTCTGATAGACGACATCGGCGCTGCCAATCACCTCGTCGAGGCGGTCGTNNCGTGCGGTGCGCCCATAGCGGAGGTCGCCGCAGATGGCCACGTGGAGGCCGTCGACGCGGCCCAGCTCGCGCTCGATCGTGAAGAGGTCGAGGAGCGACTGGGTGGGGTGCTCGCCGGGCCCGTCGCCGGCGTTGATGACGGGAACGTCGGCCACCGCCGCGGCCTGCGCCGCCGCTCCCTCGCGGTCGTGGCGGAGGACGATGACGTCGGCGTACGCGCACACCATGCGGATGGTGTCGTCGAGGGTCTCGCCCTTCATGGCGCTGGAGAACGCATACGCCGCCTCGGTCCCGACCACCGCGCCGCCGAGGCGGAGCATCGCCGACT
>PLWW01000060.1 GCA_003153125.1 Candidatus Dormiibacterota bacterium
CTAGCCGATGCAAGGTTGCGGCGGCGAGGCTCGACGAGTACCCCTCGTTGCAGATGACGATCACGGTCTGATCGTGGTCGCTGATCTGGGGGATTCGATGTGGACTCGTCGGGTCGAGACGCCATTCCAGCACATTTCGGTCGACGACAACGGCGCCTGAGATCTCGCCATCCCGCTCCCGCTGGGCCGCCGGCCGCGTGTCGATCAGCAATGCGCCGTCGCGTATCGCTTCCGCCGCCTGCGCTGGCTCCAATCGCGCCCAGCCGCGGCGGGCTTCCTCAAGGAGCTGGTCGATCGAACTCATCGAGATGATTCTGGGGCTCTCGGCCGCCTTCGGACGAGCTCAAGTGCGATCACATTGGCGGCCGAGTGCTGAAGGCTCGTGATCATTGGGAGGAGAATCTCGGGTCATGACGATCGCTGAGCACTGGGAGGCGGTCTACGCCGAGAAGTCAGACGAGGAAGTCAGTTGGTTTCAGGCGGAGCCTCGGCTTTCTGCGCAACTCATCATCGAGGTGTGCAACGACCGAACGGCCAGGATCATCGACGTCGGGGGAGGCTCCTCACGACTTGTCGAGCAACTCTTGGATGCAGGATTCAACCACCTGGCAGTGCTCGATATCTCCCGGGTTGCATTGGACCGGGCGCGGACGCGAATGGGCGACCGATCGGCGATGGTGCAGTGGCAGGTGGCTGACGTCAGCCAAGTGAAGGAAATAGGGCAGTTCGACGTCTGGCACGATCGCGCGACGTACCATTTTCTCACCGAGGCCAGCGACAGGCTGCGCTACGCGGAACTGGTCGAGCGAACTGTTCCAAGTGGGGGGCACATCATCATCGCCGCATTTGCGCCGAACGGCCCATCCACATGCAGTGGTCTCGAGGTCTGCCGTTACGACGCACGGTCCCTAGCTCAAGAGCTCGGCCCCGCATTCAGATGCGAACGCGAGGTCGTTGATCAGCATGTCACACCCTCGGGCCGCATTCAGCCCTTCACGTTTGCCCGGTTCCGCCGTCTTTGAGGTGCGGGTGCGATCAGCCGGCGACGTGGACGCCGAGTTGCTCGGCTGGCTGCGCGCTGCTGGCGACCTCATCCTTCTCGCCCAGACCGAGGTGGCGGAGGTCCGTGAACAGTTCGGCGGTGGCTCGTCGTCGATGCCGCAGAAGAGCAATTCCACCAACGCGATCCTCACCGTCGCCGCCGCCCGGCGAGCGCCCGGGCTGGTTTCGACCCTGCTGACCACGCTCGTCCAGGAGCACGAGCGTGCCGCCGGCAGCTGGCATGCTGAGTGGGCGACGGTCAGCGAGCTCCTGGCGATCGCCGGCGGCGCGGCCGCGCACTGCCGCGCCGCGCTCGATGGCCTCGTCGTCGACGAGGAGCGGATGCAGGCGCATGTCGCCGGCAACGACGGCCTGATGGCTGAGGCTGTGGCGGCGCGACTGGGTCGCTCCATGCATGGGTGGCGACGAGGCACACCAGGTGGTGCGCGCATGCGTCGGAGCCGCCGAGGCGCGACGGGTCCCACTGCGCACCGCCCTTCTCGAGGATGCGCGCGTGAGCGCCGCGATCTCGCCGACAGAGCTGGACGAGGTGTTGGACCCGCACGGCCGTCTCGGCACGGCGAGCCAGATGATCGACGCTGCGCTGCGCGTAAAGGAGGTTCGATGGATACCGATAGCGATGAAAGGGGGATGAGAGTGCGCCGCGAGGTGCTCGGCGACGACCACGTGGACCGCGCCATCGCTGCGACGGATCCCTTCACCGCCGACTTCCAGGCGCTGATCACCCGCTATGCGTGGGGAGACGTCTGGGCGCGGCCTGGTCTCGACCGGCGCACGCGCAGCTGCGTGACCCTGGCCCTTCTATCAAGCCTCGGTTCTGAGGAGGAGTTCGAGATGCACCTCGCCGCGGCGGTGCGGAACGGTGTCACACGCGAGGAGATCACCGAGGTGCTCCTCCATGTCGCCGTCTACGCGGGCGTGCCCAGGGCCAACCGCGCGTTTGCCATCGCGCAGGCCGCGTTCCGGTCCGCCGACGCCCAGGGCTGAGAGCACCGGAGGTGCTGGGATAACCATGCAAGCCCTGATGCAGGATCTTTCCGCTGGGCCTCACGTCATCTGTCCCGGGCGCCCAGGCCGCGAGGCGGCTGAAACGTGCGGCGGCGGTTGCTACCATCCCGCGTCAACGCATTCTCAATCCACCGTTGGAGTACTTGGCCGTGCCCTGGTCCCCTGAGCTGGCAGACGGTCGCCAACCCAGCAGGAACGCCACAGGTCCCATCCCGTTCTATGACGGAATCCTGGGCGTCAATCCCGACGCCCTGCTCGGCTCGTGGGCCGGGGAACCGGATGTTGACGACCCCCGCAGCGGGCACGTTGTCGGCGTCGCGGCCTGCACCACCTGGGTGAAGCACACGCGGGAGTGGCTCATCGGCGCCGGGGCTGTGGTGCGGCCGGTGCATCTCATCGTTACCGCTTCGCGGACGGTTGAAGAGGTCGCGTTGGACCTGACGCTTGACGGAGTACGACGCGAGTTGCCTGTGGCTCTGGTCGGCGAGCGCCGCGGTGACGGACGTCTGACGGCGGTGAGGGTGTATCACAGCCTCTGGCCGCTCACCGGCGGTCACGAGGTTCGACACCCGCTCCTGGCGCGCGACCCAACTCTGACCATGCCGGACGTCGTTGGCGACTACCAGCGTGCCCTTGCCGCCGGCAACCTGGACGGCATTCTTGCCTCGTACGAGGACGGCGCCGTCGTGCGTGAACCGGCCGGCGGCGAGTACGCCTACACGGGAAAGGACGCTCTCCGGCGCATCTACACGTTGCAGTTCGCTGACGGGTTGGGCATTCCCCTGGAACACTGCACGCTCACCGATGACGGCCGCGCCTGCGCCGTCGAATACAACGCGGTCCGGTGGGGTGCTGTCACGATCCCGGCGCAGGCCGGGATCGCCGTCTACCAGCGCGGCGACAGCGGGAAACTGGCGTTCGCACGCATCTACGACGACGTCGCGCCTCCGCCGGCGAGTGACAGTTCTACACAGCGAGCTGTGGCGCCGTAGGAAGCGCCGTCGGCGAGGCGCTACCGCCAGCGAATGATGCTGATGAGATCGCTGAAGTCATCTGTCCACGGTTGTGCCCCGGGGGTCGGAGCGGCTGACACCCAACCCGATGTCTTCCTCAGGTCGGACAGGTCGGCATCTGGTCCGCCGAGAACCATCCACTGCGATGCAAAGCGCCCCGCCGCGGCGCTTCCAGGTAGGACATTGGAGTCGTTCCGGGTCAGGCATGTCATTCCCTCGGCGTGCGCGACCGTGGCAACGACCCCAGTCAGATCGACGTACTGATTGGAGACGTTGAGCACGATGACGCCACCAGGAGCGAGATTGCGTCGGTAGAGAGCCATGGCGTCTTTGGTCAGGAGATGGATGGGGACGACATCGGACCCAAAGGCATCGATGACGATGACGTTGTAACTGTGATCGGGCGCCGCCGCCATCGAGATCCGGCCGTCCCCGAGGATCACCCGGCCGTTCCCTCTGAGGCAGTCGGAGTAGTACGTGAACATCGATGGATCCTCTGCGAGCCGCGCGACGAGGGGATCGATCTCGTAGAACGTCCAGTGTTGGTTCGGCGTCGCGTAGCACGCCATCGCACCGGCGCCGAGACCGATGACGCCGATGTTCCAGCGAGCCGACCGCGCCGCGATGCTGCGGAAGACGTCGCCGAGCGGTCCCTGTGTCGTGTAGTACGTGAGCGGGTCGTCGCGATTCGGCCCGCTGACCATCTGTTCGTTGTGGACGATGCTGCCGCTGTACAGGACGTGCATGCCCGTGGCGTTCACCGACGTCACCCGGCTGGTCCCAAAGAAATCTCGGCCGGCGAACAGCGGCTGCTCGCTGAGGCCGATGGGAAGAACACCGGCGAGGAGAACTCCTGCCATCGCGAGGCCGAATCGAAGTCGCCGCCGCACTGCGCTGTAACAGAGCAACGCCGCCGGCCCGAAGGCGATGGAATGGGCGAGGACATCCGGAACGCTCAGTGCGGTGGCCGCCGCGAGTGCGCCAACCACCAGGGCACCGACGGCAACCGCGAACGCCACGTCCGCCCACACGCGCGACGTTGGACCGTCAGGGTGGCGCGGCAACAGCGCCGCCCCAGCGACGATCGCCAGCGGATACTCGACGAAGCCCGGAAAGATGGTTGGTGCGATCAGGCCGCTCAGGGCACCGCCGAGCACGCCACCGACGGCGATCCACAGATAGAAGGCCGTCAGATGCTGCACCGGCGGCCGATCACGCGCGATCTCGCCATGGCAGACCAGCGCGCCTACGAAGAACGTCACAAGGTGGAGCGGGCCGACGAACCAGAGCGGTCCACTGGCGTGAAGTTCCAGAGTTCCAACCGTGGCGATGATCAGGAACGGCAGCACGAAGGCACAGCGCTCGCGCGTCAGGATGGAGCGCCGACCGAAGGCGAGGTTCAATGACACCAGGTACAGGCTCAGCGGAATCACCCAGAGGACGGGGCTGGGTGCGAGCTCTGTGGTCAGATAGAGGGTGATGCCGAGCATCCATGTGGACGGAATGGCGGCGAGCACGACCCATCGCACGCGACGCCGCCACGTCAGCTGAGAAGCGTGATCCACGCTGATCGGTTCGTGGCGAGCGTGGGCCGACGCGCGCCCTCCTGATCGCCAGACAACAAGCATCGCAGCGGTGAGGAGCGCCACGAAGACGGCGTAGGCAGCGGTCCACCAGATCGCCTGCTGGTGCAGAGTCAGAAGCGGTTCGGCGAGCAGCGGATAGCAGAGCAGACCGATGGCGCTGCCGATGTTGCTGGCCCGGTACAGAAAGTACGGGTCGGCGGAGCGAGGGTGACCGATGCTGGAGAACCAGCGCTGCAGCAGCGGCCCCGTCGTGGACAGGACGAAGAATGGCAGTCCCACGCCCAGAGCCAGCGCCGCAATCAGCCAGGGGATGGGGTTGGCATCGCCGCCAGGTGGATTGCCGATGCGGATTGCGATGGGCAGAAGAAGGAATGGCACGAGTGCAACGGTAAGATGGAGACCAACCTGCATTCGGCGCGACAGGTGGTGAGTGGCGAGATGTGCATACGCGTAGCCGCCGAGCAGAACTGCCTGATAGAACACGATGGCTGTGTTCCACACCGCTGGAGTGCTGCCGAGGCGGGGCAGCACAAGCTTGGCGAAGAGTGGCTCGACGGCGAAGAGCAGCATCGCGCTGCACAGCACCACCGCGCCGAACAGAACGACCTCGCCACGTCCGGACGGCCAACGGGATTCAGGGGCAGGGGAGGGAGGCGCTTCGGACAGAGCCGGGGATTGAACAGCCACTTCCGCCTGTTGTCCTCTCTTCACGCCTGTGCGCTGAGCTCGAGCTGATGAGTGTGGTGATCTGCGGATATCGGCCAGGTGCCCGGACCAGTCGGGTGCGCCCCGTAAACCTGGCGCGCTGCCCCATCGTCAGGTGGATCGTGGTCGGCGCTTCGAGCGTCATCAGGCCGTGGCGGAGTTGCGATGGTCGCGTGGCCCCTCAGGAATCAGCCTGACACGACCAGCCTATGACCCAGAGTCGGAGCAGAGCCGGACGGCCGTAGCAGTCGTCTGGGCGAGGTCGTCAGGCCAACGCCACGATCACACAACAGGCCGTGAGCGCGAACCCGATGGGCGCCATCAGGAGGCGCTCCCATCGACTGTGGGAAGCGGCGTTGACGAGCGTACTGAAGCCGAAGATTGCGGCGAACACCCAGATTCCGATGCGCACCGGCGTCGATTCGCTTGCTGTCGTGATGAATCCTCCTCGAGCGAGGATGGCATAGAACGCCGTGAGGAAAAGGAGCGCAGACATCGCACTCGCGGCGCGCAACTTTGCAGGCAGTACAGGGTTTGCTCCACCGAACGCGGCACGGCCCAGCGGTAAGCCCACGGCCAGGTGGACTTGAAAGACCGCCATCCCGGCGACCCCAGCCGCCGCGATGAGCGCCGCCCAGTCCGCTGCAGACTTCACGTTCAGCCTTGGCTCAAGTGTCAACGCCGGGCGGCGTGGACCGGTCGGGATTGAGACGGGTGTGCGTGCGAGAAGTAAGGGGCCGCTGTCGCTTCCGTCGCCTCCGCCCGGTCCCTGATACCGAGCAGCATTCGCTGGGTCATCACGAAGCTGACAACAGCGACCGGTTCGACGATCAGTCGCGCCCAGGCGCGAAGGTAGCGATATCGCTCCCGCACAACCAGGCGGGTGACGCCCGGCGAGTCCTCATGCAATACGAACGCCCAGCTGAAGTCGTAGGGCGGCGGCTGGACTCCCATCGGCACGCCTCCTCGCAGGACGAGGGCGAGCGGCGCATCGGCCAATGCCACTGCCAGGGCCACTTCGGGGGAGAGGCGGACCTCGTGGCCGACGCGAACCTCCTGCCAGGCCGCGACGACCCGGTCGGCGCTGTGGATGTCGCAGCCGATCAGGTTCTCCAAGCGGTCGTAGCTGTAAAAGCCGCCCCTGCCCTGTCCGAGTTGTGCGATCCACGGCCAGACCTCGGCCGCGGTACGGTGGATTGTGATGGCGCGGGTCGCCGTCAGGTGGGGATCACGGACGAGATTGTCACCCGGCAGCGCCTCGCGGACCTCGTCCGCGGTGGCGCCCCAGCGCAGGAGCTTGGATCGACCGAGTACAGCGCCGGCGCCGAGTCCGGTGACGCACGCGCTCACCGCGAATCGCTGAGCGTTCATCAATGTCCCTTCGGCGGTGAAGATCCGTGCGCTTCGTGGCACGGTTCGCAACTGTCACATACATGTTCGAAGTCGCACGCGGGCTCCGGCCAGTGCCGCGCGGCACCAAGTCGGGTAAGTCGGCACCCGAGGCCAGCCTCCCGTATGGGGCACGCAGCCTCGCTGAGTTCAGCTGAACGCGTCACCTGGCCAGATTGGCGCAATCACTATCGACCTGAACCGTCCTGGGGTGCTGGAGACGGAAATCCATGCAGCGACGGGGGATCCGGCACGACTTGAGCGACTTTCGGCAACCACACCGATGAAACGACCGGGGAAGCCAGAAGAAGTTGCACAGGCAATCGTCTGACTCTGTTCCGACCGTGCGTCATACACGACCGGATCCGTACTTGACGTTATGGGCGGCCGATAGGCAGGTATCATCGACGTGTGCAATCCCCGCCAATCGCTCGACGTTTACTTCGCGCAAAGGACTTTGCGGACTCGCATTACGCCGACCCTCTTAACGTTGCAACGATCGCTCGAGTGGCGCACCAATCGTCCGCACACTTTTCACGCCAGTTCCATCGCGCGGTTGGGGAGACGCCACATCAGTATGTGTTGAGTCGACGACTTGAACGTGCGGCTTCACTCCTCCGAAACACCGATTGCACCGTCATTCGGATTTGCACGTCGGTCGGATTCACGAGCGTCGGATCCTTTAGCACGTCATTCCGACGGGTGTTTGGCGAAACGCCAACGGAGTACCGCAAGCAACACTTGCCGCTGTTGGCGCAGCGCGTCATCTCTCCATGCGTCTTGCGGTCAGTCGAACGTCCACAGTTGAGCAGGATTCGAGAAGGCGCAGCCTGACCGGCCGGCTACGCTGCGCAACACTGCACTATTTGTAGAAAGGAGTACAGGAATGGCACTTCGCGTTGGGCATGCGACTCTATGGGTTCGTGATCAGGATGAAGCATTGGCATTTTTCGAGACGCTTGGCTTTGAGGTACACGAGGACGTCAAGAACGGCGAATACCGCTGGCTTTCAGTCGCGTCGAAGGAGCAACCGGATCTGGCCATTGTGTTGGCGAAGCCCGGCTATCCGATGGATGAAGCAACGAGCGAACACGTGGAGACAGCTGTTGCAAAGGGCATGTTGAGCACCATCGTCTTTACGACGGACGATTGCTTTGCCATGTACGAAGAGCTCAAGTCGAAAGGGGTTGAGTTCACCCGTCCGGCGGGCGAGCGGGGATATGGCGTCGACGCTGCCTTCCGCGACCCTTCGGGAAACGAATTTCGCCTGCTACAAACCACGACGCAATCCGCTAACTCGTAGCTTACAAAACCTCCCGCGTTGGCACCTCTTGTCTAAGCTGTATTTCATGATGCGCGCGTGCTTGGAGCCAGGCGTTCGTTCGAGCTCATATACGTCACCGGGAAGCAAGGACGTGTGGCTTGCTATGGCGATTGTGGACGCCAGAGTTGCATTACCTTTCTTGGGAGAAGACGGATGCAACGGCGGCCCCGCCTAACAGATGGAGACACGATGAGCATGGCCACGAGGACGGACACGCAGTCGCGTGCGCTGCACGTTGCCGACAGCCACGACCTGATTCGAGTCCACGGCGCCCGGGTAAACAACCTCAAGGACATCTCTGTCGACATTCCCAAGCGGCGCCTGACCGTCTTCACCGGCGTCTCCGGCGCGGGCAAGAGCTCTTTGGTGTTCGGCACGATCGCCGCGGATTCGCAGCGGCTGATCAACGAGACTTACAGCGCCTTCGTGCAGGGCTTCATGCCGACGCTGGCGCGGCCCGAGGTCGACGTACTCGAAGGG
>PLWW01000053.1 GCA_003153125.1 Candidatus Dormiibacterota bacterium
GCCTCACGCACATCCGTCAGTTTGAGGCTCGCGACATCTCCAGATCCGAGGGTCTTCCAGGTGGGCCTTGCGCCTACGAGGATCGCTGGCCTCGATTAGAGGCTGGCGCGCGATCTGTTGATCAACTTCGCCCACCGCGGCTCGTCAGGGGGCACGATCGTCGCCCACCATGGCGATCATCCCAGTACAACTTTGTTCCATGAGCGGTTCGCGCTCGGAGCACCACACATCGCCACCGTGCTGACCACTCTCGCCCTGGGCTCGATGGCCCACGGCGTCGACTCGGACCCTGTCCGGACGGGAGCCGGTCAGCCACCAGGTGCCAGCCAGAGCCGACGTGCAGGGGCAGCCCGGTCGCAGCGGCTTGCCATGACGGGCCGGGTCGACCATCATCGCTTGCCTGAGCGCCCGGGTCCCCAACGATAGAATGAACTCGATGGCCAGAGACGCCAACCACCCGCCGGCGCGGCGCGAGCGTCGCGGCACGGGCCTCTACCCGAGCCTCGTGCTCGCCTTCGTGCTTGCCATCGGCATCCTCATTGCCATCATTCAAAACCTTCAGACCGTCGAGCTCAAGTACTTCGGCTGGGATCTCCACACACCGCTGGTCGTTGTACTGCTGGTAACTGTTCTTGCCACCGTCATGTTGTCCACGTTCGTCGGAGCGACGTGGCGGCATCGGCGACGGGGCCAGTTGGGGGACCGTGAGGAGCTCCGCGAAATGCGTCAGAGAGCGAAGGAGCCGGTGGCGGAACCAGCCGTATCAGGGCCGCCGTCAGCCCAGGCATCGCCACCCACACCACCGCCT
The DNA here is from genome assembly GCA_003153125.1 of Candidatus Dormiibacterota bacterium. GTDB lineage: Bacteria > Chloroflexota > Dormibacteria > Aeolococcales > Aeolococcaceae > Aeolococcus. The sequence continues at coordinate 809 of PLWW01000053.1, forward strand.
GGCTCTCCGGGCTAGATCGCACCGTCGCCAACNNGCTGCCGCCACCCATGAGGCGGAGCTGTACGGACTGCGCTTGAGAAACGAGGGCGCGCATCTCCCGTTGCGCCAGCTCCGCGGCCTCAACTTCCCGGCGGCGGGCCTCCAGCTCGGCCTCGAGGCTGGCGACACGCTGGCGGAGAACGGCCACCTCGGCGGGGTCGTCCGCTGGCGTGTGGAGGCTGGCGTGTGCGGCGTGTCCGCCACCGCCACCAGGTAGCGGCCACGTGTCCTCCACCTTCACCAGGTAGCGGCCTCGGTCGTTTTTGACGGCCTCCAGCTCGCCACGACGGATACGCCGGCGCAAGGTGTTCACGGATACGCCCATGTGGGCGGCGGCATCGGCCAGAGGCAGGCTAGGCACAGCTAGCCACCTTGCCCACGCTTGCCTGGGTGGCTCATAGGCGCGGCATATGGCGTGCGTAAGTATGGGACGTGCAACGACCTGGGCAACGGCTATGCGTGGGTGGCAACGCGGAGGTGATGACCGTGGCGCCTGAGACGCACCCACGTCACGGTGATGACCTGCTTACGGGTCAGGATGCCGGTCATCCAAGACCACCGTTTGCGCCGGAACGTTTCGCCGCCGATCGACCAGCCTTCGCGGTACATCTGCTCGACGCCACGCTTGTACCTGCGCGGCGACTTGTACTTCTCGATCTTGACCTCGCGGCTTGGAGTGATCTGACTCATGTGCCATTCCCCCTCAACGCGCCCAGATTGTCGTCCACCACGTTGGATGGTGCTCCTCCCCGCACCGACTGTCCATCAGGGGGAGGGCAGGGATGCAGCTTCCGCTCCTCGATCAACGTCNNAAAACAGGCGATCGACGTGTCATCCGGATGGGTGGCGGCAGTCTCCGGCGGAGGCTGACGCCGAGGCTGCGGTGTGGACGCCTACTGACGAGGAAGCCGCCAGCTTCGGAGGGTCATCGATGTCCACATACGAGTTCGAGTGCCGCGATTGTCAGGAGCGCTTCGACGTCATTGTGGTCATCACGGAGCACGCGAAACTGAAGGAGCAGCCTCCAGTCTGCCCGCAATGTGGCAAGAGCGACAATAGGCAACTGGCCTCGCTCGTCAACTGCAAGACAGCGAGTGCTCGCTTCTGAGAGAAGGCCGCCTCGACTGATATCGGCTGCAGACGTGCCTCCGGCGCCTATGGGAGGCACCGGCGCGTGTGACAATGCGCGGTGACTTCCGACCCGGCGGAGCCGTGGAACGACCAGGTGGGCTGGGCCGTGTGTGACCGGACGATTATTCCCCGCCTCTACTCGATTCCGGCGCGCGATCCCAGGGGACCGGATCCGCCCCGGATCACGTGTCCCGGCTACGGCCAGCGCTACCGGTGGCAGGGTTCGGCTGGCCGGGGGCCGGTGGACAATAGCTAGGCGAGCGCCTGCCACCGTGGGCCTTGTAGCCCGGTCAGTCTGAGGAGGTCACCGGCCAGGTGGTCGCCCTGAGGCCGTCCGGGCGCCCACCTGCGTCGAAGCCTACCTTCGTGTGGCACTTGGGGCAGTTGCGGTACGCCCCCGGTGATATCAGGCCGAACTCCTCCCAGACCGCCGTGTCGCCGCATTTCGCGCAGGCGTACTTGCTTCCAGGGGTCGGGGGGCGGTCACTCACCGGTGCAGTATGTGCGCGCCGCGAGCAACGGCAGCTTCCCATCGTGGCGGCTGCCGATCAAGAGAAGGCAACGCGCGCTCTCAACAGCTCCGCTCGCAAATCCCCGTGCCGATCAGGGCTGGAATTGGACCCCTGGGACGACCAAGCGAGATCTAAACGCCTGAGCCGAAGAGCTTCATCCACCGAACCATCGTGGCATGGCAACCGATCACACGGGGGCATGCGTGATCGGCTTGTCCCCACGGCCCCGAAGGACTTTCCGCTCGGGTCGAAGGCGAAGGTGTCGAAAACCGCTCGAAATCCCTTGTCACCCTCAGGTTCCCAAGCACCGAGCGACACGTTGCCGGGTCTTGGTTGTCGCTTGTCACGGGCCTCGCCATCCGTCGTCCGGACCGCGTGCACGTGGGGATGCCGCTGAGGAGATGTCGCGCGCGAGACGGTGGCGTCCCGGGGCTGAGCACGTCTCGCCGCCGGCCTGGCTCACTCCACGGGGGTCCGGTCACTTGTGGGCCATCGGGCTCAGCTTCTTTTGGACATGGCCGAGATTGGG
>PLWW01000108.1 GCA_003153125.1 Candidatus Dormiibacterota bacterium
TGGTGCAAGGGAGAGCTGTTATTCGGCAGGCCAGCCATCCGGGGTGCTTTGGGATAATCCGCCGCTCCGAATCTAGGCTCGGGGACGTGAACTTCGCCTCTCGTCCTTCGGCTGATTCGGGCGACGACCTCCGGGGTATTAGGAGCGTGACACAGTTAAAACCTGCGTGGTGGGACGTCGTCCGGTGTGTCCGAGGAGTCAGGCGCGGGCCAGGAGGGACGGCAGCGCTAGACGGCACGTCGGCGGGCCGGCGCACGAGACGCGAGCCGGGCTGAGCACAGCGGAGTGCATCAGGCGACAAGCGGGGCGAGGATGAGCTGGCGGCTATTCAGCGCGCGTGGGGTGGCCGCCGACGCGCGCGGAGCGCCGGTTCTGCTGTTTCGTCCCGTCGCCCGCGGAAGTAAAGTCGATGCGGTGGCCGTTCTTCTCGCTCTGATTGCGGCCATCGCGTACGGGGTTTCGGATTTCCTCGCCGGCCTGATGGCGCGCAGGGCCAGCGTGTTCCTGGTCACGCTCATCTCTGAAGCGGCAGCCACGATCGTCGTTGGCGCGGCCTTGCCGTTCACGGGCGGCGTCATCGACGGCACCTCACTGCTCTGGGGCGGCATCGCCGGCCTGGGCGGCGGCGGCGGCGCAATGTTTCTCTATCGCGGCCTGGCCCGGGGCAGCATGAGCATCGTCGGACCGGTGAGCGCGGTGGTCACGGCCGCCGGCTCAGCGACGGTGGGAGTGGCCCTCGGTGAGCGCCCCGGGCCGGTCACCGCCGCCGGCATCGTCCTGGCGTGCGTCGCCGTTGCGCTGGTGTCGATGGGTGAGCCGACCGGGAGCGTTTCTCCGGGTGAGGCGTGGCGCGCGCTGTTCAACGCTACAGCCGCGGGCATCGGCTTTGCTGTGCTCTTTGTCGGCCTGAACCGCGCCGGTGGCGGCGCCGGCCTCTGGCCGGTTGCGGCCGCGACGCTCATGGCGATGGTTCTCGCTCTGATCGCCGTGGTCGTCGCTGTGCTGCGCAACCACGAGCAGGTTCGCGGCATCCAGCGCATATCACTGGGCAGCGCGGCCGTCGGCGCGCTCGGAGGTGGCGCCACGGTCGCGTACTTCGTGGCCACGCACCACGGCCTGTTGACAGTGACTGCGGTGATCACCTCGCTGTATCCCGCCACCACTGTGCTGCTGGCGCTGGGCTTCCTGCGCGAGCGGCTGCGTCGGGTCCAGACTCTTGGGGCCGGTCTCGCCGCAGTCGCAGTGGCACTGCTGTCGACAGCAGGTGGGTAGCGCCATGACCTGACCCCTGGGAACTGGTCACCGGAACCGCGGTCCCGGTCGGGAGCCGGCGGTCACCTCGATGAGGTGTGGTGGCAGGGTCACTGGAACGGCCCGGTGGACTGGAGCTCCTAGGGTCGTCGTCGCTCTCGGCCGACGAAGACAACGCCGAACTCGCGGTCAGACGCCGGTCGGAGTGCGGAGGCACTGTGCCCGCGGGGTCACCGACGGAATCCACACATCCTCCAGCCTGCCCGTACGACGAGCACGCCAACAACCACGTTCGCCTCGGAATGGGCGGCCAAGCTTAGCTCCGCTTCCCGTCCTCTGCCGTCGAAGCTTCGATTGCCAGCGCCGCTGCGCCGAGGAACACCTCGCGGATGTCCCGCCTAGCGAGAACCTCTCCACTGGGACCCGAAATGCGGGTCTCACCCCCGACCAGGACGTGCGCCCAATCGGAGACCTCCAAGGCCTGAAGGGCCTTCTGCTCGACGAGCAGGACAGCCACTCCCGTGTCAGCGAGCCGCCGGACGTGCTCGGTCAGGATCACCTTCGACAACTCGGGCGAAAGGCTCGCTGTTGGCTCGTCCAAGAGCAGCACCGTCGGTGTCGCCACCAGCGCCCGCCCAATGCCAAGGAGCTTGCGTTCTCCGCCGCTGAGTTTGCTCGCGACGCGGGTTCTCAGCGGCAACAATGAGGGGAACAGCGAGAACACGTTGGTGATCCGATCGTCAACCTCACGCTTGGGGAGCATGTAGCCCCCCATGGAGAGATTCTCCTGGACCGTCAAACTGTCGAAGACATCGCGCGACTGGGGAACGTATCCGAGCCCGTGGCGGCTTCGCCTTTCGCTGCTCCATTTGGTGATGTCCACTCCGCCAATCGTCACAATCCCGCTTGAGATCCGCACAGTGCCGGTGATCGCCCGCATCAACGTGCTTTTGCCCGCTCCGTTGGGCCCCACAACCGCGACAACCTGGCCTGGCGAGACGGTCAACGACAACCCTTTGAGCACGGGCGCGCCGCCATACCCAGCTACGACGTCCGCAACCTCCAGTCCCTGCGCCGCAGGCCCGGCGTTACCCGATGAGGTAGGCATCGAGAACATCCTGGTTGACCCGCAGCGTGGACATCGGCCCGTGTGCAATCACCCGACCACGGGCCATGACGATGACCGCATCGCACAAGCGGTCCACGACGCCGAGCTCGTGCTCCACCATCAACATCGTGAGTCCGTCAGCCCGTAGGTCCGCAAGGTGTTCCTCGATGCGCCGAGCCAGGGTAGGGTTCACACCCGCCATGGGCTCGTCGAGGAGCAGAAGTTGTGGGCACGCCATCAACGCTCGCATGATCTCGACGAGCCGCCGCTGGCCGCCGCTCAGGCTACCTGCCAGCTCGTCCTGCTGAGGAGTCATCGCAAAGCGTTCCAGCAGAGCCCGCGCACGATCGACCTCAGCCTCCTGTTGGCCGCGCCAATACCTCTTGGTGAGCAGCGCTCCAGCGAGGCCGTCACCGCGCGCGCGCGGGACGGCTACAACTAGGTTCTCCAGCACCGACAGGTTGGTAAACTCGCTGCTCTGCTGAAAGGTGCGGATCAGTCCCCGTTGCGCGCGCTGGTGAGGCGCTAGACGAGTGATGACTGCACCCTGGTACAGGACGTCACCGGCACTGACCGCGACCGCACCGGCGAGCATTCCTAGGACCGTCGTTTTCCCTGCGCCGTTCGGTCCGATCAGCCCAGTGATCCGGCCAGTGGGGACAGTGAAGGACGCCTCCTCCACCGCATGAACACCTCCATATTCTCTGCGGAGAGAACGCGCCTCCAGCAGGGCAGAGTCGACCGGCTGATCGGTGCCGCGGACGAAGCACGGCGACGGTGCGGGCGTGTATGACGCCGCTCCTGTCCGACTGGCTCGGAACCGGCGGCGTCGCTCCGGGAAAATGCCCCGAGGCCAGAAGGCGAGGAAGATCATGATCAGCAGTCCCACGGCGACCCATTTCAGCGACTCGACCAGCCCCGCTCGACCGAATGTCGGGATGAAGCTCGTCGCCTCTAGGAACGCCACGGGGACCAACAGCGCGCCGACGATGGCGCCAAAGTTGTTCCCGGCTCCCCCGACGATAACGGCGGCGAAGAAGGAAAAGGTCTCGGGAAGGAACCAGCTCCCGGGTGACCACGCCGAGATGAACTCCACGAGCAGGGCACCGCTGACGGCGGCGAGCGCGCCGCCGACGACGAAAGCCAACATGCGGAGCCGGGTCACGTCCTTGCCCAAGGCTGTTGCAGCGTGCTCGTTGTCTCTCATGGCGCGGAGGTTGCGCCCGAGCGGCGAGCTTGTGATCGCGTGGACAACACCGTAGGCCATCACACATACCACAGCGACGATGCCGACGAAGAACCACTGGTACCCGATGTCATACGGGGAGAGGCCGAGAACATCGGCCAGCGGCTTGGGGACGAGTGAGAGGCCGTTGCTGCCGTTGAACAGTCCGGTTTCGTTAGTCACCACAATCGTCGCGATGAGCGAGAAGACCAAGAGCACCATCGCCTGGTAATCCGTCCTGAGGCGGCGAAGCCCGACCACACCGATCGCCAGCGACAGCAGCCCTCCCGCCCCCGCGGCCGCTATGAGCGGGAGTGGATACGGGAGCGTTGCCCCCAAAACATAGTCCTGGAACCCAGCCGGAGGTGGCGTCGATGGGCCTAGGGTGAGCACCGCGGCGACGTACGCCCCCACCGCCTGGAACAGGATGAACGAGAAATTCACAATGCCGGCGACACCAAACTGTAGGTTTAGTGCGAGTGCCGCGATGATGTCCACGCCGAGGTAGATCAATAGCGTCGAGACGTAGAGCTGCACGGCGCTGCTCACGTCGCAATCTCCTTCGCCATGGCCACTTCCGAGAGGATGCCCTGAGGTCGGAACAGCAGCACGACGATCAGGATGGCGAAGGCGACCACCGTCTTGTAGGAAGGGCTGACCACGGTCACCGACACCTCGGTGGCAAGCCCGATGACCAGTGCCCCAAGCATGGCCCCGTAGGGCTGCCCGATGCCGCCAAGCACCGCGGCGGCGATGACGGGGATGAGGAACGTGCCGCCTGTACCGGTGGTGAAGGTGCTGAGGTTAAGGGCCAGCGCAACTCCAGCGAGGCCGCACAGGAGTCCGCTGAGCAACCATGCCGCGTCGATGATGCGGTTGGTGGCCATGCCGCAGCTGCGGGCCAGATCCGGATTGGTGGCCGTCGCCCGCATGGCCTGGCCAAGACGCGTGTAGCGGAGAAGCGAGTGCACGCCGGCCATGGCCAGCAGCGCCAATGCGACGATTGCCAGTTGGGGTCCGGTGAAGATCGCCGGACCCACTTGGTAGGTGGTGCCCGCGGACGTCGGCAGGCTTACGAAGTCCGGGCCGAAGACTGCCGTCATCCCGTTCTGGACCACCAGGCTCGCCCCGAGGGTGACCATAATCATCGCAAAGAGTTTCGCTCCACGCCGGGCGAACCAGCTGTAGACGAAGCGGTTGAGCAGCACGGACAGGACTGCTCCAGCGAGGCTCCCCGCCACCGCCGCGAGCCAGAGCGGGGCGCCTCCCTTGGTTGCAAAGTACGCGGCAAACGCCGCGGCCGTCATGATGTCGCCGTAGGCAAGGTTGAGGATGTTGGTCACACCGAACTGAAGCGTGAACCCCACCGCGGCGATGGCGAGTATCGACGCCGTGATCAGCCCAAAGCCGATCGACGAGCCAACAATGCTCATACAGGGTGATCGTTCAGTTTCGGGCGGCCACGCCCGGCATCACCTGACCTTCGCAATGTCGGCAGCCGTGACCACCCCGAGTGGCGCTGCGTCTGCCGCGGCGTTGAGACGGGCAACTTGGAACGACCCGGAGGAGTTGTGGAACGCGTCAAACGCGATGGCGCCGCCGGCACCGACATACTGAATCGATTGTCCTTGGGCCAATGCCTTGCGGCCCTGGTCGAAGGAGTACACCTTTGTCGCGCCCTGGGTTGATGCCGTGACCTTGCTCACGAACTTGTTGTAGGTCGCGGGATCGCTTGTCCCGGCGGCCACCATAGCCAGTGCCATGATATTCACCGAGTCGTAGTAGCTCATCGCAAACGGGTCCGCCGCATAAGTTGACAAGTCGGACGCCGAGGCGCCAGGGGCCGCCAGTTCGGCGGTCTTGAAGATCTGATATGCATCGCCTGTTGCTGGCGCATAAGGCTGCACGGCCACGAAATTCGCCGACAGTTGATCGTTCCCCACCGACTGGGTCACGGCCTGGACATACGGCGATTGGAAGCTTGTCTCCGTGCCGATGGTGGGAAGCAGTGTGTGGTTCAACTGCACGACCTCGCTTAGGAAGGTGGCGGCGGTCTGCGGATCGGTCTCCGTGAAGATGACCTGAGGTTGCTGCGCCAGCATTTGCTGAATCTCCGTCCTGTAGGACGCCTGATCGAGGGCGACATTGAGGCTCGTGTCCATCGATCCGCCCAGCTTGGCGTATGCAGCCTTGAGGGCCGGGACGTCCGCCTGTGCCCCCGCATCGTTGCCGAACACCGCGGCAGCATGCTTGTAGCCCTGGCGGATCGCCCAGATGGCCATCGCATTACCCTTCGCGTCATCGGCGGCCGTGACCCGCCAGAAGTATTGGAGCGGCGTCTTGTCATACGCCGCTTGACCGGTGTCCGCAAACATCGGGATGTGCGCGTGCTCGAAAATCGGCGAGGTGGCAAGGGCCTCATCGCTGCTCGGTCCGATGAGCCCCACGAGGTTGGCGGTGGTTGCGATCAGCTTCTCGGCCGCGGCAACCGCGTCAGCCGGGTCGCCGTGCGTGTCCGAACTGACGCAGTTCAGGTGTTGACCGTTAATGCCGCCGACGTTGTTGATCAGCTGTGCCGCGGCGTTGCAGGAGACCAGGATCTCCGGGCCGAAGCTGGCATCGGGCCCAGAGAACGGATTGAACGCCGCGATGACTACAGGGCCGGTGGGATGACTACCCGGACTGCCGCTGCCGCCAGTCGTTGAGCCGCAGGCCCCCAGGACGACCGACAGCACTGCGGCCACCAAGAATGTGCGACCGGAGCTGTGGTTCATTTTCTCTCTCCTGGATGGATGCATGACGGGTCTCAGACGCCAGCCGGTAGCTGGTCGGGTCGGTACAGGCCAGGGGCGAGCTGGCGCAAGGGGCCCACGGCGTTGATCGCCTTGGCGGCGGTGATGGGGTACGAGTCCCCAAACCAGTTGCCTCGCACCTCGGTTTCCACCGTCACATCGCCGTCGATGAGGACGCGGGCTCCCTCGGACACCGGATCCTCGCTTTCATCGATGGCGAAGATGGCGTACATCTCGAGCTCGATGAGCGGCTTACCCCCCACGACGCCTATACACCGCTTGTGGAACCCCGCGGTTGTGCCTGGCTCGACGACGCGCTGCTCGTATCGCCGGCGGCTCTTTGTCACGTAGGGTTCGTCATGGGTGTCCACACGGTCCAGCGTCAGGCCGAGACCGTCCGCGATCAAGCCCACGCATTCGTCGAGGCGGTTACTGGCGCTCGGGGTGACGTCTTCAGGGGGGAGACCGATGCCGCACTCGAGGTGCACGCCGTCTCCCCAGGCGCTCATGTCGGCAACCCGCTGAGCGTAGACGCGATCCAACCGCGAGCAGCAAGCGGCCCACGTCAAGGGAAGGACATCGAGCAGGAAACCGGGGTTCCAGCCCGCGCCAACGATCCGCGCCCCACCCGCCACGGCACGATCGTGGAGGTCGCGTGCGCCGTCGGCACCCAGCGCGGTGACAGGGTGCACCAGGCCAGTCAACGTCACACTGTCCTTGCCGTAGTCCGCAAACTGGGCCAGGTGGCCGGCCACACTGGGCGGGTCCCCGAGGCCGCAGTAGAAGACGACATCGACGTCGGGGCGGCCCAGCATGGACTCAACGTCCCTGGTCGCAGCCACACCGATCGGCTCGATTCCGGCTAATTCGCCGAGGTCGTGCCCATCCTTGTCCGCGCTGGTGACCACACCCGCCACGACGCGGATGCGGCCACCCTCGACGCATCCGCGGATGATGGCTCGCCCGATCTTCCCCGTGCCGAAGACCGCCGCGCCCAGCCGGTCAGCTGTCATAGAAGCGCATCCACACGTTCTTTACCTCGGTGTACATGTCGAATACTTCCCGGCCGTTTTCCCGCCCCCATCCACTCATCTTGAAGCCGCCAAAGGGGGTGGTCGCGTCGCCGTATCCCCATCCGTTGATCCAGATCCTTCCTGCCCTCAAACGCGAGGCAACGCGAAGCGCTCGGTTGAGGTCGCGGGTCCAGAAGCCAGCGGCCAGTCCATACCTCGACTGGTTGCTCTGCAGGACTGCATCGTCTTCGCCATCGAAGGGGATGAGCACCACGACGGGACCGAATATCTCCTCCTGGGCGATGCGTGCCAGATTTGAGATCGGCCCCAACACTGTCGGCTCATAGAAGAAGCCGTGCCCCGCGACACGACTACCGCCGGCGATCACATCCAAGCCGTCGCTCGCGGCCTCGTCGACGAAACTCGCGACGCGCTCACGGTGCTCCGCCGTGATCAACGGACCCTGCTCTGTCGCGAGATCCATTGTGTCACCGATGCGCATGGCACGAGCGCGGCCGACAATCCCGGAGGCGACCTGGTCATAGGCCGAGCGCTCGACAAACACACGTGAGCCTGCGGTGCAGTCCTGTCCCTGGTTGTAGAAAATCCCTGCCGAAGCGTGGTCGATCGCGGTGCTGACGTCGCCGTCGGCGAAGATGATGTGAGGTGATTTCCCACCAAGTTCGAGCGACACTCGCTTCAGGTTCCCAGACGCGGCACGCACGATCTCCTGACCCACTGAGGTGGATCCGGTGAACGCAATCTTGTCCACGTCTGGATGAAGTGCGAGCGCGGCTCCGGCCACTTCGCCGATCCCCGGAATCACGTTGAGAACGCCAGGTGGTATGCCGGCTTCCAGCGCAAGTTCACCGAGGCGGAGCGCGGTCAGCGGCGTCTGCTCAGCAGGCTTCAGAACTAGGGAGTTGCCGGCCGCGAGCGCCGGCCCCACCTTCCACACCGCCATCATCAGTGGGTAGTTCCAGGGGATGATGGCACCGCACACGCCGACAGGTTCGCGGACAGTGTAGCTGAGCACGTTCGGTACCGACACAGGCCTCGTCTCGCCGACGATCTTGTCTGCCATGGTCGCCGAGTACCTGAGGTAGTTCGTGCTGATCGGAAGGTCGTCGTTGCGCGCGTTCGACACCGGTTTCCCGCCATCGAGTGCCTCTAGCTGCGCCATCTCCTCACGTTTCTCTTCGAGGAGCGTGCACAGGCGAAGCAAGGCGTTGACCCGGTCGCGGGGCGTCATCTTCGTTCGCCAAACGCCGCTCTCGAATGCCCGGCGGGATGAGCGCACCGCGCGGTCGACATCCGCTGCACCCGCGGAGGCAACGTCAGCCAGCGGTTCCCCATTGCTGGGATTCAGGGTGACAAAGGTCTCGCCCGAGGCGGCAGAGACTCGCTCGCCATTGATGAGAAGACCCTGCTTGCAAGCGAGGAACGCCGCTGCGTCCAGGTCGCGCTCTACCGGCGCCACAGGTTACCTCCGTCGCGTTCCCTCGCACGGCGTCGACCGTGCCATCTTGCCGCAACGGTGGCTACTGTGACCGCAGGGCTTGCGTCAAACAATTGGCACCTGTGCTAGCGTGGCGGAGAATCGTTGGGCCTGAGTCCAACGCCTGGGAAAACCATGGGAATCACGGTGCAGGATCTCCTCGACTCGCCCAGCCTGGGACTCGCCCTGCGCGCCGGGGCGAAGGGCATCGGCCGACCAGTGGCCTGGGCCCACATCTCCGAGATGGACGACCCGGGGGCCTGGCTCGAGGGAGGGGAACTGGTGGTCACGGCCGGGCTGGGGCTTCCGTCGTCGGCGTCAGCGCAAGCCGCCTACGTGGAACGCCTGGCCGCGCGCGGGGCGGCTGCGCTGGCCATCGGCGTTGGGGGCCGCGCGCCACGCTTCACTGCCGCCATGCTCCGCGCAGCGGATCGAGTCGAGCTGCCGATCATGGAGATCCCGTTCTCGCTCCCATTCACCGCGATCACCCGCCTCGTGGCCACCGCCAATGACGGACCCCTTCGGCGACAGGTGCTCGCGCAGCTTCGCATCTTCGACACGCTTCAACGGTCTGTCGCAGAGGGCTACGGATTGCCCGAGCTGATGACCCGTCTCGAAGATGTCTCGGCGTTGGACATCTACGCTCTATCGCCCCAAGGCCGCCCGCTCTTCCTCGGCTTTCGCGAGCTCGTGTCAGACTTCCAGATCTCGTTTCCTCTGGCAGAGGCGCGGAGTCCCTTCATCCCCAACGGCTACGTCGTCCCCATCACGTTGTCACACCGGCGGGTGGGGCACCTCGTGGCGATCAAGCGGGGTCTCGACGCGGTAGGCCTGGTCGTCGTCCAGTACATCGCCACCGTCGTCGCCTTGGAGCTCGCGACCATCCATCGTGAGCGCGAAGTGCTCCGCCGCGAGGGCGCCGAGATACTCTCGCAGCTGTTCCGCGGCTCGCCTGCGACCCCGGAGATGTCTGCTCGCTTGGCGGAGCTAGGATTCGAGGCGAGTCAGTCCGTCCGGCTGGTCTCGGTTAGAGGCCGCTCAACGCCGCTCGACGACCGGGCGCTGGATAACCATCTCTGCGACCTCCACGTCCCTCACCTCATGCTGAAGCGCGGCGAAGTCTGTCTTCTCATTTCGGCGGAGGACCGAGCGCTGCAGGCGTTGGCAGATTTTTCCGCTGACTTCAGCGCCGGCGCCAGTAGGCCCGTCGGCATCGACGGCGCCCTTGCCGTCGCCCAGCGCGAGTCGGAGTGGAGCCTCGAACGTGCACTTGAGCGCAGGCGGCGGATCGTGCAGTACAGCAGCGAAGAGGTTCCCGCATTGTGGCTGCCAAGTGACCCCCAGGTGCTTCGGCAGACGGTAGCACGGCTTCTCGGCCCCGTCATGGACTACGACGCAAGTCGCGGGACCGATTTGCTCAAGTCGCTCCAGACCTTTCTGAGGCTGGACAGGCGGCTCGACGTCGCCGCGAGCGAGCTGTCAATTCACAAGCACACCCTGGCGTACAGGCTCCAGGCCGTGGAGCGATTGACCAACCGGAAGCTGGCGCATCTCGACGACCTGATCGAGTTACGACTCGCCCTCTACGCGAAGCAGCTTCTGGCGGACGATGCAGCGGCGACGGTACCCCCGCTGGCTTTGAAACCGCATGACGGCCAGCTAGCCGAGACCGACGTCGCTCCGGGCACGGGATTGCCTGGCATCACGACCGCGGAACCGGGTGGTCGGGCGCCCGGCCGCTGAGCACTTGAACCACCTGCCGGGCGGCGGTACTCTTCATCTCCTGCACGGATGCTTCGGAGTAGTACGCGAGATGTGGTGTCACGATGAGATTCGGCACGCCGCGGAATGCACTCGGGTCCGGTGGCTCGACCGGAAACACGTCGAGCGCTGCCCCTCGCAGCTGACCGGACTGTAGCGCAGCAAGGACATCCTCAAGAACCACGAGCGCCCCGCGCGCAGTGTTAACCAAATATGAACCCTCCCGCATCGACGCTATTTGAGGCGCGCCGATGAGGCCACGGGTCGCCTCGTTGAGTGGGGCGTGCAGACTTACGGCATCGGACGTGCTCAAGAGTTCATCGAGCGAGATCGCTGCTGCCAGGCCGTTCTCTCCGCGACCTCGAATCGGGTCGTTGATGACGACCGTAACCCCGAGTTCGCGCAATGAGGTCGCTAGGCGGCGGCCGATCCGTCCGTAGCCGACGATTCCGACGGTAACCTCAGAGAGCCGCTGGATGGGACGTAGTCGCGGCGCGCCCCACTCTCCCTGACGCACGAAGGTGTCGCCCTGGGGAATGCGGCGAAGCAGCATGAGAAGGAGCGCGAGGGCGTGGGCAGCGACCTCCTCGGTGCAGTAGTCCGGACAGTAGGTCACGACGATCCCAGAATCGGCCGCGGCACGAGTGTCGATCTGGTCAAAGCCCACCCCGTACCGGGAGATCACACGGCATCGCCGCAGGCAACTGATCGCCTCGGCGTCAAGCACGAAGAATGTCGTCAGCAGCGCGTCCGCGTCAGCGGCGGTGTCCAGGATGGCGTCGCGAGAGCCCTCAGCGATGACCAGGTCGGCGCCGATGGTCGCCAAGAGCTCACGCTCGATGTCGAAGTTGCCGCGGGAGAACGCGGCGTCGGTGAGCACGACCCGCAGCCGTGACGAGGATGGGGAGGGCATGGTCATGCGAGGGCGAGACGTCGCGGTAGGAAGAGGTCTGCACCCGCCACGGACGTGGCTTGCCCATCTACGATCCACTCGGCGATTAGTTTTCCAGCGATCGGCGAGAGCATGATCCCCAGCCCTCCAAAGCCACCGGCGGCGAGCACCGTGGTGTCGCTCTCGTACGGTCCCAGAATGGCCTGGGCGTCGGGGGTCATCGGGTACAGACCCGCCCACCCGCGCACTAGCGACATGTCCCCAAGCCCGGGAAGACGACGAAGCCACTCCTCCGCGACGGTCGCCACGTAGGCGTCGTCAACCGACGTCCGGTAGCTCTCCGGGTTCTCCGACGCCTGTCCAAGCAGCTCGTTGGTATGCAGGCCACCGATCAATTGGTCAGACCCTTCGTGGCGGAAGTAGGCCCCCTGCGCTCCTGAACCAACGACGTAGTCCATCACCGACGGCATGACGTACCCCAGCGGCCGGTTAAAGCGGCCGACACACACTTGATGACGCTCGTTGATGATCGGCATGGAATGGCCAAGAAGATCGCCCAGCTCGCCGGCCCAGGGACCGGCGGCGTTGACCACGATGTCTGCCTCGACCGGCTCCCCGTCCGTGACCACCCGATGACGTAGACGCGCCCCCCGGCCATGGCCGACGACGCGCGTGCTGGAGTGCACCCTGCCGCCAAGCGCATGGATCCGCTTGAGGTACACTTGGCATAGCTGGTGGGGGTCGACGTAACCATCGCTCGGACCAAACATGCCGCCGAGAACGCCTGTGAGGTCGAGGTCTGGCACGATCTCCCCAACCTCTTCGGGCGTGACGAGGCGTGCATCAGCGACACCGTTCTCGTGCTGTATCGCAACGCCAGTAGCGAACTGCTCAAGTGCCGCAGGATCACGTCCCAAGCGGAGAAATCCGTTGCGGACAATACCAAGGCCATCCTCGGCCTCGAGCTGCGCGAACCGCTCGAGTGACCGAGCTCGGATCGCTACCTCGATCGGGGTCACATATTGACGGGTGACGATGCCCACGGCCCATCCCGACGAACCGGCGGCCGGGTGGTGGCGATCCAAGACAGTCACGCGCTCCACGCCCTTCTCCAGAGCATAAAGGGCGACGCTGAGGCCGATCACGCCGGCTCCCACGATCACCACCTCGGGGTTGGTCACGCGGAGGCACTCCATGACGGGACTTGGAGAGCTGCCGGCGACGTGTCCCTCCGGACGGTGATCTCGTCGAGCGCGTCCGCAACGGTAGAGGTGACGCGGTTGACCACGTCGTCAGGCATCGCGGTGGACAGCGACAGCATGCCGGTGGGCATCAGCAAGCAACCTCGGTTGTACGCGGCCCACCATAAGGCGCGAGCGCGACCGCGCGGGTCGGGGTCATCCGCCGGCGGCAGGAGGCGGAGAACGGATCCGAAGCCTCGGATCTCCCACCCGGCTTGCTCGGCCGCGGGCTCGAGCGCGGACCGTAGACGATCTCCGAGTGTGTTGAGCCGATCGATGGCCCGCCGGTCAAGGAGTGTCAGCGAGGCGATTCCCGCTCGCATTGTCACGGGGTTGCCGGAGAAAGTGCCACCGTGCTCAAGCGCGTTATCGGCGAGGGGATTGAGTGCGCTCATCGCGCGAGTGGTGCCGACCACCGCGCCGACGGCGAAGCCCCCGCCGATCAGTTTGCCCACGGCGGTGAGATCGGGGACTACTCCGTAACGCTCCTGGAGGCCAGACAGAGCAAAGCGGAAAGAGATCACCTCATCGAGGACTAACAGCGCATCGTGGCGACTGGTGAACTCTCGCGCGGCATCGACAAACTCCTGGGAAAGAGGCAGCAGCCCGGCCTTGTTGGGCATCAGGTCCAGCACGACCGCAGCCACGTTCGCCCCATCACCGATCGCCCGTGCGAGCGCGTCGACGTCGTTGTGGGGCACCGTGATGGTGTCGGCCGCGACGCCGCTAGGGACGCCGCTCTCCATCCCGTGGCCCGCGGCGACGAGCGCCACGTCCGAAGTGCCGTGGTAGGCGCCTGAGACGAAAACAATCCGGGGGCGACAGGTCTGCGCGCGCGCAGCCCGGATGGCGAGCATCACCGCCTCCGTTCCCGAATTTGCGTACACGACTTGGTCGGCATGCGTGAACCTCGATGCTAGGAGCGCGGCGTGCTCGAGCTCGTGCGGGTTTGGCATCCCGAACGAAATGCCCTCCGCGATCGCCGCAGCGGCCGCCGCCTGGATGGCGGGATGACCATGGCCGTGGACGAGGGCGGTGAAATTGTTGTTGAGGTCCAGCAGTTGGCGGCCTGTCTCGTCGGTGACGTAGCAGCCCTCGCCCCGCACAGCGCGATGGACAGGCAGCCCGACGGCCAGGCTCGATCGGCCGACACCTCCAGGGATCGCTTGGGCGCTGGGCGGCCGATCGGCGCTCGGCGTCGGAAAGCTCATCCGTGTCCTCCTCCAGCGTGGAAGGCGTCCGGGTGCGCCTCACCCAATCTACCCTGGCACTCGGGACCAATCCACCGCAATTGGCCGCGAGGCCATCCCAGAGCACGTCTGTGCCGCACGGAGCCAACCGAAACTTCCTAGAACCACCACGTGGCCAAAGTGGTCGCTAGGGTCGTCCCCACCGCACGTGTCGCAGGGTGCTACAGCCCGGCGGCCTCCAGCGCCTTTCGCGCTGACTGGCGCCGGTCAGCGGGCTTCGGAAGGTATCCCGCGATGGAGCGAAGATCCGCGTAGCCGAGGGTGGCGGCGGTAAAGCAAGGATCGCCGGTCTCCCGCTGGACGATGCTCCCAAATGTGTCGCGCAGTCGGTGGGGATGAAACGGCGGAATGCCTGCCCGTCGCGAGATCCCTGCAGAACGTGGCGGCCCCCGGTCGCAGATAGGCGCTTGCTGCTCGCCCTGGTCAGCGCCGGCTGGAAACCGATGAACAGCGCGGTGGAGGGGTCACCGAGCTTTCCACGTGCTTGCAGGTACTCGTCGACCGCTTTCCGAGCACTGGAGGTGACCACAACGGTCCGCTTGCGACTCCCCTTGCCGCGCAGCATCAGGCGGTTGTGGCTCCAGTCGCGGCGATCGAGCCGGAGCAACTCCGACACCCGGGCGCCGGAGGAAAGGAGAAGGAGGACCAGGGCGCGGTCCCGTCTTTCCTTCAGGGTCGTGCCTCCGAGCGTCCCGACCAGGCGCTCAAGGTGGTCGGCGTTCATCGGATTCGGTGGCCGCTCCGGAACCCGGCCTAGCCGGATTGTCGAGGCGAGATCCTCTGCCAGCCAGCCGCGGTGGCGTCCGTACTTGAGGAATCCGCGCAGGACGACGAGGCGCCGGTCGGCCGCTTTCGGTGAAAGGAGGCTAAAAGGCTAACGCTCGAGAGCGAATACGAAATCCCCGAAAAGTTGGGGGGGGAGCAGGAGAAGGGTGAACCGCCCCGGGAATCCTGGAGACTCCTTCACGCTAGAAGGAGCAAGCGATGGCCAAGCAGGGCAGGTATCCCCAGGAGCTGAGGGAGCGGGCGGTACGGATGGTCCAGGAGCACCGTAGCGAGTACACATCGGGATGGCAGGCGACCCAGTCAATCGCCGGCAAGTTCGG
>PLWW01000049.1:0-849 GCA_003153125.1 Candidatus Dormiibacterota bacterium
GCAGCAGAAGCACACCCACCAAGGCAGCTTCGCCGAGGGTCAGCAGAAAGCCGATCCTCATTCGGAGCTCGCCGCGAACAGGGGTGACTTCGCTGCCGGCCACAGGGAGAGAACCCGCATCCGGCCGACTACGCGAGGGCTACCGTCACTCTGGTAGCGGGACGTGGTGTCCACCGAATCGTCAACGTCGTGTGGTCGAGTTGCTCGCCGGAGGGCCACACGACGCGATCCGGCGGACTGGCTCAGATCCCGCAGAGCCGGTCGACCGTACTCCATGTCAACAACCATCTCATCGGAGGCTTGAGATGAACGCACACGAAGAGCATCCAACTGACGCCATGGCATCCCGCGTACCAGGGCCCGACGAGGAAGGACCTGACGCAATGGCATCCCGTGCACCGGGGCCCGACGTGGCGCAGCCGACTGCGCCGGACAACGAGGCGCACCGCCTCGCTGACACCGTCCGCGAGGCGTGTCTACGCGCCGCGCTCGACGGCTATGAACGGGCGGGGTTCAGTGGGCTGTGCGCAGAGGGGCGCTGGGAGATGGCGATCGATGCCATACGCTCACTAGATCTCGATGCCGTTGTCGGTGGCTCTCAGCCGTTATGAAGTGGGCCCAACCACCATCGCAGTCGAGAGCCGACCACGCGCCGCTGTCGGACGAGCCGGAAGCGCGGAACGGGGCGCTGCGTGCTGCGGTGGCCACCCGTGTCTCGTTCCAGGCGCCGCCGGGCGTTGACGACGTCCCCGCCGAGACAGCGTTGTCATGCGCCGCCCTCGAGGCTTGCACCGTCGCCGCAATGGTATCCGCTTCCGGAAGGGACGACCATGAGCTGTGCGTGTTTAT
>PLWW01000049.1:892-32439 GCA_003153125.1 Candidatus Dormiibacterota bacterium
CTCGGTGCGGCGCGGTTGCGCAGCATCAGCAGTGCGGCGACGCCCGCCACGACGTTGACCAGGACGGCCGCGATGAAGGCGGTCGGCAGCGAATGGCCCACCACCGGCCCGGCGAGGGCCGAACCAATCGGCATCCCGATGAAGTTGAGGCTCATCGAGACCGCGAACGCGCGCCCCATCCAGGCAGGAGCGGTCACCCGTTGACGGAGCGAGAACATTCCGATGTCGTAGGGGCCCTGCGACACGCCGAAGATCGCCATCGCCACGCCCACCACGACCAGTCCACCGCCGACGCCGGCGGCGATCAGCATGGCGGCCATGGCGAGCCCGCTGAGACAGCAACCGACGAACACGAACCACACTTCGCGGTGCTCGGAGGGGATGCGCCCGGCCACCACGCTGGCGACCAGACCGGCGAGACCCATGATCGCGTACATCACGCCGACGCTGGCAGCGCCCGCGTGGAGCTGGGACAGCAGCAGCACGGGCATCCCAACCGTGAGGATGCCGAAGCCGACGTTCATCACGCTGGTGGCCACCGCGATACCACGCAGCTCTCGATGACGCATCACGTAGCCCACCCCCGCCAGCGCGTCCCTGACCAGCGAACCGCCGGCGATGCGCTCGATCGCGGGCTCGGTCATGGATAGGAGGAGCACGAAGCCGCCGATGTACAGGACGGCGGTCGCGAGCAGGGCGGCGTGCACACCCGCCGCGCCGACGAGAACCCCGGCGAGGGCGGGGCCCGTGATCGAGGCCACGACGTACGCACCGCTGTCGATGGCGTTGACCCGTCCCCAGAGGACGCGCGGCACCATCACGGGAAACAGCGACCTGGTCCCGGAGTTGCTCAGCGGGTTGGTCAGGGATCCCACCCCGACAATCAGCAGGAGGATCGGTACGGGCAGACGACCGAGGCTGTCGAGCAGGGCGAGCAATCCCAGCGCGGTGGCGCCGATCGCGTAGTCGAGCCGGATCAGCAGCATGCGCTGGTGGCGGTCCAGTAGTGCGCCCGCGACGGGGCTGACCACCAGGCCAGGCACCAGGCTCAGGAACACGACCAGCCCGGCGAGGGGGGGCGATTGGAATCGCTGCAACACGAACAGCACGAGCACCAGCGCCTGCATGGACGCCCCGGTGCGCGCCACCACCGTGGCCCCGGCCAGGCGGGGCAATCCGGGCAGCCCGAAGAGGGCACGGTAGGTCACCGGCGCCCTGGTCGGCTTTGTCACCACGTCGATTGCGCTGCGCTCTTGGAGCGACTTCTGCAGGTGCCCCTCCGGCACGCTCAATGTCCCGCTCGGCCGGTCCGCAACCTCCACGTGCGTCCGCCGAGGACACGCGGGCCATTGGTTAGGAGGCGGTAGGTCAGGATCACGATGCCTGATGCCCCGAGGTCACACTCATGGACGATCTTGCTCACCAAGCCGTAGTAGTTCTCAAGGGTCGCCGTCTGCCCTTGTGCGATTGGGCGCTGCGAGTACCCCGCGTCGGCACGTCAGCGTGGACATGTGGTGCACGTCCGAGACATTCACGGTCGAATCCGACGGGATACTAGGGAAAATGGAGCAGCGCCCGTTGGCACCTCTCGAGATTCGATCGGCCGAGGCTCCCTCACGCCCTGACCCCTCGGGCCAACCAAGGCAACCGCTGCGTCTCGGCGACCTCTCCCTGAAAGCACTGCATGCGGATGGCGACATGACGGGCGCGGATCTGGAGCGCATGTTCCGGGACGACGACGCGCTGATGTCCATCTTGATCTCGGACACTGCCGCCCCGGGTCGTGTGGGGCTGATCACCCGGCTGGGCTTTTACGAATCGATGACCGGCCGCCTCGGTTTCGGCTGGCTCCTCAATGCGACTCGCAAAGTGGCCGCACTGGCCTCGTGGGATCCGCTGACGATGCCACACGACACCCCTCTCGACACGGTGTCGACCGTCGTGCTGGAGAGGCCGAAGGACGCTCGTGACCACGACCTGGTGATCTCATGGCCCGACGGATCATTCGGCACAGTCTCAGTGTCGTCTATCTTCGAAAGGCTGGCCATGGAGTACGGATACGAGGCCACTCACGACCGCCTCACCGGCCTCCCCAACCGCGTCCTACTGCTCGACCGTCTGTCGGTATTGCTTCAGCACGCCGAGCGGGTCGGATCCCTGGTGGCGGTGGTGTTCTGCGATCTCGATGGCTTCAAACGAATCAACGATAGCCTCGGGCACGAAGTGGGCGACCGGCTGCTGGCGAAGGTCGCGCGCCGGTTCGGTTCGACCGTGCGGAGTCAGGACACCCTGGCGCGGATCAGCGGCGATGAGTTCGTGGTGGTCTGTGAGATCGGCTCGCCACACGCACCGGTCCAAGTGGCAGAACGGCTGATCGCGTCGCTGGCGGCGCCCATCATTGTGAAAGGTCACCAGGTGCGCATCACCACGAGCGTCGGGATCACCGTGACGCACGGCACCGCTACAGATCCTGAAGAGTTGGTTCGCGAGGCCGACCTGGCCATGTACCGCGCCAAGACAGATCGGCGCGGAGGCTTCGAGATCTTCGACGCCGCGATGCATGCGCGCGCAGTCGAGCGACTCACCGTGGAGCAGGAACTCGGTCCGGCGATGGGTCGGGACGAGTTCCGCCTTTTCTATCAGCCGCTCGTTGGCGCCGCCGACCGTCGGCTGGTTGCCTTCGAAGCTCTCGTCCGGTGGCAACTACCCACTGGTCGAATGCGGGCACCTGTGGAGTTCATCGACATCGCCGAAGACTGCGGCTTCATCACCACGCTGGGAGCCTGGGTCCTCGGTGAGGCATGCCGCCAGTTGGCCGAGTGGCGGGTCAGGGGAGCGGGAGACTTCAGGGTCGGGGTCAACGTCTCAGCGCGCCAATTCTCCGACCCAGGACTGCTGGCGTACGTGGCATCCATGGTCGAGGCATGCAACCTGGGTCCTGGCGCGCTCGTTCTCGAGATCACCGAGAGCAACCTGATGCAGCACGTGGAGACGTCGATGGCGACGTTGACGGCGCTGCGCCGGCTGGGGGTTGTGATTAGCGTGGACGACTTCGGCACTGGATATTCGTCCCTGGCCTACCTCGCGAAGATCCCGCTCGACTCGGTCAAGATCGACAAGTCGTTTGTGACCGACCTTGAGTCGAACCACACATCACGCATGTTGGCGTCAACCGTCATCAGCCTGGCGCACAATCTTGGTGTGCGCTCAGTGGGTGAGGGCGTCGAGAACGAGAACCAATTGGCGATTCTCATGGAGATGGGCTGCGATCTCGTTCAGGGCTACTTGATCGGTCGCCCGCACCCACCGGAACAGGTGGAGCAGACGTGGTTCCCCGGAACGGCGCGACCATCTCCAGATGATCGGACCTCATGAGGAGACAGAGAACGATGGCCGACGTCGATCACACGCGGGACGATCTGCGACGGCAGCTTGTGCGGTCGCAGGACGAGATCGCGCTCCTCCCCCGCCTCGATCCGCAGTGTCAGTAAGTGCTCGGCGGATTCAAAGACAGCGAGGACCACAAGCAATCTGCGATTGGCGGTGCACGTCGGAAGGCCTACCGGGTCATAGCCGGCCAGACACGCCCTTGGCTACCGCCGGTCCCTTCGTCGAGCCGCCGCGTCTGGCCGCCCTCGCCGTAGGGGATTGCGTCTGCGCAACTTTCCGACCAGCCCTACTATCCCAGCGCAGCTGACGCCGCCAAGCGGCAACGGGGGACGAAGTGTTGGTGAGGGTCGCGTCACTCTCCGGCCCTCCGTTCGCCGAGGTGGGACTGACCGCGACGGGACGCGAGTGCGAAGCAGTCTCCAGCCAACTGCACAACTTGCTGGAGGGCGCACCGCCCCGATGGCACCGGACCCTCAGCACACCGACGCACCTGTCGAAAGCCTTCGCTTCTACGTGAAAGAGAAAGCTACCTTGCCGGCGCCCGCTAGCCCACGCCCCTAGTGTCATCGGGCCCTGGTACGGGCGACAACGCGGGAGCAAGTCGACCCGACAGCGCATAACGCTGCCGGGTCATGCCACCACCCAACCATCCGGCGCCCTGGGGGCAGTAACCCCAAACGTGACCTAGGTTCCTCCGCGCGCGCTGCGATGGCCGGGGGTTGCGCCGGGCGATGGGATGGCGATTGATCAAGGCGCCATCGGTGGGCCGATCGATGTCATCGGTGTATAGGGATCAAGTCCTGATCCCAGGTAGATGCCGCCACCCACGGCGATGACGGTCAGCATCAAGGCCGCCGCCGTCGCCCGGCGGAACACGGAGGCTGGCCGGGCTGATGAATGCCGCGGCGCAGCCCCCAAAGATGGGGGCCTTCGACCAACCTGAGAAAGTAGCCCACGGAGCCCAATCCGACACAGCGAACAGCGCGCCCGCCAACAGGGCGGCGCACGCGGTGGCGTTCTNNTGGGAGCAACCGCGCTCACTCCGTGGTGATGGCGCGGAGGATGTCGACGCGGGCGGCGCGGATGGTCGGCACGATGGCGGCGAGGACACCGAACACGCCCGCGCCCACCGCATAGATGATGAGGTTGCCGCCTGGGATCGAGATGGTGTCGATGCCGAGGCTGCTCAGCGCGCTCGCCACCACGACGCCGAGAACTGTCCCCACCACCAGTCCGAGGACGGCGCCGAGCAGCGAGATGATCACAGACTCCCATCGCACCATCGAACGCGTCTGCGACCGGGTGAGGCCGAGCGCCCGCAACAGGCCGAGCTCGCGGGTGCGCTCGAGCACGCTGAGCGCCAGGGTGTTGGCGATCCCCAGCACCGCGATGATGATCGCGAACGCCAGGAGCGTCGTCACCAGGTTGAGAAAGCTGTCCAGCGAGGCGCCGACGAAGGCGCGGTACTCGTCGCGGCTCTTGGCGAGCAGCAACGGGTAGGCGGCCACGTCGTGGTGCAGAGCGGCGGCCGCGTCGGTCTGCGAGACGCCGGGTGCGGCGTTGGCCAGCACGAGGTCGTCGCGGGCCGTCGGCACATTGGGCTGCATCGTCGCCAGCGATACGAGGTAGCCCGTGACGAGCGCATTCGCCTTGTAGATGCCGGCGATGTGGATCGGGACTGTGGCGCCCTGGGGGAAGTTGAAGCTGACGACCTGGCCGACGTGGAGGTTTGAGGATGTCGCCTCGCTGGAATCGACGATGGCGGTGTTCGTCGAGGCGATCGTCGATGCGTCACCACCGAGCATGGTCAGCGCCAGCACCTTGCTGAGGTTGGACGGGTCGATGGCGGCGATGTCCTGCGAGCTGCCCTTGATCAACACCGACGTGCTGCGCACCTCGGTGACGTCGGCAAGCTTGCTGTCGTGCGTGAGCGCTGTGGCGGCCTGGCTGTTGAAGGACGGCCCTTGGTCGAACACGATGAAGTCGGCTCGGAAGGCGCCGGCGATGGCGTTGTTGGTCGAAGCGCGCACCGAGTCCGTGAGCACCGCGACGCACGTCACCAGCGCCAGCCCGATCATCAGCGCCGCGGCGGTGAGCGCCGTGCGCCGTGGATTGCGCCGGGCATTCTCGGCGGCGAGCAACCCGGGGGCGCCGCGCAGACGGCGCACCGGCCAGCCCAACACCGTGGCGATCGGCGCCACCAGGAGCGGGGCCAGCAGGGCGACGCCGAGGAATACCCCGAGGAACCCGACGCCGACGAGCTGCAGCGCCGAGCCTGTGCCCGCGAAGAGCCCCGCGATCAGAGCTGCGCAGCCGATCGTCAGGATGACTGCCCCGGCGATGATCCTGCGTCGCGGCAGCGCCTGGGTCTCCGGCAGCGCCTCGGACAGGGCTGCAACAGGCGAGATGCGTGTCGCGCGCCGCGCCGGGAGTGTCGCCGCCAGCACGGTCACGAGCGTGCCGACAACGACAGCGACGATGAACGTGCGCGGCTGCAGGGAGAGGTTGCTCGTCAGTGCGGAGCCGAACAGCGAGAGCAGGAGGGACGCGATGAGGATGCCCACGCCGAAGCCGAGGATGGACGCCACCAGCCCGGTCACGCCGGCTTCGATGAGCACTGATCGCAACACCTGGGCGCGGGTCGCGCCAAGCGCGCGCAGCAGTGCCAGCTCGCGGGTGCGCTGGGCGACAAGGATGTTGAAGGTGTTGATGATCAGGAAACAGCCCACGAACAGCGAGATGAACGCAAACACGAGCAGCGGTGTGCCGATGAACGTGTTGATTGTGGTCTCGGTGCTCAGTTCCGCCGCGGCCGCCGCGGCCTGCCCGGTGGTGGCCTCGGCGGAAGCCGGCAGGGTCGCGGCGATGCGGTCGCGCAACGCGATGTCGGTGACGCCGGACTGCGCGCTGACAAGGATGCTGTCGTACATGTTCTGGCCTTCGAGCACGCGCTCGGCGGTGGCCTCGGTGAACAGCGCGATGGTGGCGCCGGCGAGGTTGTCGGACGTCCCGTAGCCGGCGATGCCGGTGATCGTGAAGTGTTCCTCGGCCCCGCCACCGAAGACGATGGGCAGCGCCTGACCGACGACGAGGTGGCTCTTCGAAGCCGTGCCGGCGTCAACGACCACGTCTCCCGGCTGCCGGGGAGCGACGCCGCTGCGCAGGTGGTACGGGGAGATCTCCGGGTCGGCGATCCAGTTGGCCCCGAACGCGGGCTCGCCGCCCCCGTTGCCGCCGACCGGCTTCCCGTCACTGCCGATGAGGCTGGCGCCGTTGCGGAAGATGTTGCCGACCGCGTCCTTGACGCCGTCGACTCCGCGAACTGTGGCGAGCAGCGACGTCGGCACCGGATGGTTGCGGGCGCCCCCGATGGCGTTGTCCTGCCCGGCGATCTGGAGACCGTGGACCGTGACCGCGACGCCAGCGTTGGCAGCGTTGAAGATGGAGGTGAAGGTGGCGTTGATGGTGTCGGTGAGGATGAACGTGCCGGCAACGAACGACACACCGAGGATTACAGCGAGGGTGGTGAGTGCCAGGCGGAGCTTGTGACTCAGCAGGCTGCGCAGGCTGATCTTGAGCACGGCTCAGCAACCCACGCCGCGTCAGCCGCCGAGGTGACGCATCACGTCGAGGACGGTGTCGGCCGTCGGCGCGTGCACCTCCTCGACGACGCGACCGTCGGCGAGGAAAACGATGCGGTCGGCATGCGCGGCCGCGAGGGGGTCGTGGGTGACCATCACGATGGTCTGTCCGAGCGTCTCCACGGCACGGCTCAGGAAGTCGAGCAACTCGGTCGTCGACCGCGAGTCGAGGTTGCCCGTGGGTTCGTCGGCGAAGATGATCTCGGGCTGGCTGGCGAGCGCGCGCGCCGCCGCGACACGCTGTTGCTGACCGCCCGAGAGTTCGTTGGGACGGTGCCGAAGACGGTCGCCGAGACCGGTGATGCGCACCACCTCGGCGAGGGCGGCCGGGTCGGCCTTGCGACCGGCGATGGTGAGCGGCAGGACGATGTTGTCCTCGGCGGACAGCGTCGGCACGAGGTTATACGACTGGAAGATGAAGCCCACCTTGACGCGGCGGAGCATGGTCAACTGGCGGTCGCCGAGGCCGCTGAGCTCGACCTCCCCGATGTACACCTCCCCGGAGGTGAGACGGTCGAGGCCGGCGACGCAGTGGAGCAGCGTCGACTTGCCCGATCCCGACGGCCCCATGATGGCCGTGAACTGGCCCTTGGCGAAGCCGACGGTCACCCCGTCGAGGGCGCGCACGCTGGCGTCGCCGCGTCCGTACACCTTGACCGCCTCGCTGGTCCGCGCCGCCAGCGCCGCGGGTGGCTGAGACGTCTCCGGCGTCGCGATCGCTGGATCGGCGGTCACGCCTGCGGGCCCGGTCGCCACCGGGCGCCGCGGGGACCGGTCTGGACCGGAGCGGGCATCACTGCTGCACCATATCGAATGTCCGTTGCCGCCCCGCGCCCGCTGATGATCGCGACGGCGCGGCGAGATCAACGCCCCCGCATCGAGGCCGTCACCGGGCCGTCGCGATCATCCTGCGCTGGTATCCTCAACCACGACGCGACGGTCCGGGGCCGTCTCCCACTCAGCGGGGCGCCTTCCCACACGCGACTTCCAGCGCCCGCCCCCAACCCCCCAACACCATGCACATGAGACCGCGCCGCGTCACCGCGGCCATCCTCCTCGGCGCCGCCACAGCGACGATCGTGGTCGGCTGGGCAGGCTCTGCGAACGGCCGCGCCGCCTGGTCACCGGGGTCGGCGCTCCCTGGGCTGGGTCCGGGCCGCGTCTGGTCGGTGGCGACAAGCCCGAAGACGGCCGGGCTGGTGCTGGCGGGGACCGACGACGGCGTGTTTGTCAGCGTCAACTCGGGAGCCACCTGGACGGCTTCGACGCTGAAGGCCGGGCGCGTGTGGACCGTCGGGTTCGACTCCCGCGATCCCACGAGGCTGTTCGCCGGCACCGATGGCAAGGGTGTCTACCTCAGCACGGATGGCGGGGCGACGTGGACCGACGTGTCGGCCGGTCTCCAGGACCTCACCGTGCGAACCCTGGCGTTCGGTCTCGACGGCATCGCGGCAGGTACCAACCGCGGCGTGGCCCTCAGCCCCAACG
The DNA here is from genome assembly GCA_003153125.1 of Candidatus Dormiibacterota bacterium. Lineage (GTDB taxonomy): Bacteria > Chloroflexota > Dormibacteria > Aeolococcales > Aeolococcaceae > Aeolococcus. Next base: position 9,412 of record PLWW01000049.1, read on the forward strand.
GCACCGCTTGGCACGACGGCGGTCTCGACCAGTACTCCATCTCCGCTCTCGCCGTCGCCGCCAACACGCCATCGCTGGTGCTGGTGGCCTCCAGCGACCGCGGCAACCTGTCCAACGGCTACCTGTTCCGCTACGGCACGTCGGGGGCAGCCTGGCAGACGTTGCAGAGCGGCCTGCCCTCGTCTGCGGTGGCGACCGCGGTCGCGGCCGGCCCGCTCTCCAGCTCGGTTCCCAAGCGGCCGTTGGTGGTGACCACGAGCAAGGGCACCTTCAGGAGCGGTGACAGTGGTTCCACGTGGACCGCAAGCACCGGGATCCCGGAGAACCTGATCCTGACGACGGCTGCGTTCAGCCCGCTCGATCCCAGCCTGGTGTACGCCGGCGCCGACCAGGGGGGCAGCACGGGCGGGGACCTGCTCCGCTCCACCGACTCTGGCATGTCGTTCACAGTCGCCGACGCCGGACTGCCGACCCGGGTGCGCGAGGTGGAGAGCCTGGCGGTCGCGCAGGTCACTCCTCCGACAGTGATCGCGGCGCTCGATCCCACCACCGGGGGCGTCGTCTTCACCGAGATCGACACCACCGCGCCGGCCCCGCCGGCACTGGTGGCTGAGGCGCCCGGCCAGCCCATCCCCTCGACGCTGGCCACCCCGGTGGCGACGCCGCGGCCGTCGCAGTCGGCGCATTCCGCCACGCCCGAGCCGGCCGGTGGCAACGGCTCGGGCACCGTCCTCGGGTCGGTGTTCCACTGGCCGGTCCCGCTCGTGTTCGAGGTCCTTCTCGTCCTTTCGGTTGCCTACCTGCTGCTGCGCTGGCGGCAGCGCTACTACGTCGAGGGGCCGCCGTAGGCTGACGTTGGTTGAGGCGGGGCGGCGCGTAGGATGGCCGCGTGCTCGCGCTGATCGGCCCCACCTACCCCCTGGCTTTCCTGGCCGGCCTGGCGTCATTCCTGTCGCCGTGCGTCTTCCCTCTCGTGCCCGTCTACGCCGCCTTCCTCGGCGGCCGCGCCGCCCAGGGCGTCGAGGAGGCGGACCAGCCCGCACTGCTCGTGACTGCCGGCGCCGGCGGTTCCTCGGGCGATCTCGCGATGCTCCGGTCGCCGGCGCGGCTGAGCCGGGCGCGGGCGGTGCACGTGCCCATCCTCGGCAACGGGGTGGCGTTCGTCGCCGGCTTCATGGTCGTGTTCATCGCCCTCTTCTATGTGCTCCAGGCGCTGGAGGTGACCTTCCTGCTTCACCACCAGGTTGCGGTCAACCGCGTCGCCGGCACGGTGATCATCTTGCTGGCGCTACAGACCATGGGCGTGATCCGCATCCCCCTGCTGATGCGCGACTGGCGCGTCCACTCCGTGCCCATGGGCGGAACGATCGGCGCCTTCCTGCTCGGCATCACGTTCGCGCTGGGCTGGACGCCGTGCATCGGCGCGCAGCTTGGAGCGATCCTGCAACTGGCTGTGAGCGGCGACTTTGCCGGCCTGCCGTTCATGCTCGTGTACTGCGCCGGCCTGGCCGTGCCATTCCTGCTCGTCGCGGTGCTTGCCGATCGTCTGCAGAACGTGATCCGCGCGGTGAACCGACGCATGGGAGTGATCAACATCATCGCCGGGCTGCTGCTGCTCGGCTTCGGGTTGCTGCTCCTCAGCAACGAGATCACCCTGCTCAACCAGTACTCGTTCCAGGCGCCGTTCAACCTCTGACCGCGGCCGGCGGGTTATCCGTCGGGGACCGGCTCGGCAGCGCCAACCTCGAGGTCGGCACGGTAGCGTCCCAGCGCAGGCACGACCGCCACAAGGGCTACGAGGCCGACCAGGCAGGCGGCGCCCCCGGAGATCACCGCGAAGGGCACCGAGACCAGCGTGGCGACGATCCCTGTCTCGAGGTCGCCGAGCCGTGGGCCGCCGGTGATCACCATCGCATAGAGGCTGGTGACCCGCCCGCGGAAGGCGTCGGCCGTACTCAGCTGGATGATGGTGTTGCGGAAGACGGCGCTGAGCATGTCGGCGGCGCCGGCGATGGCCAGGAAGACCAGTGCCAGGAGGAACCACGGCGCCAGGCCGAAGCCGATGATGGCCAGCCCCCACGCGGCCACGCAGAGGATCACCATCCGCCCCTGGCGGTGAATGTGGGTCACCCAGCCCGTGAACAGCGAGGCGACCAGGGCGCCGACGGCGGGCGCGGCGTAGAGGAAGCCGAGCCCGGTGGGCCCCACCCGGAAGATGGTCGCGGCCATCGCCGGGTAGACGGTGCGGGGGAGCCCGAAGACCATCGCGAGCAGGTCGGCCCCGAAGACGGAGAGCAGCAGCGGGCGCCTGGCGACGTAGTCGAGCCCGCTCAGCGGGGCGCGCAGACCAAGTCGCCGGACCTCGCCGCCGGCGGGGGGCTGGGGCGACATGGCCAGGACGGCGAGCATCCCCAGCACGTAGGTGACCACGTCGATGCTGTACGCCCAGGTCAGTCCGACGCCGGCGATCACCAGGCCCCCGACCACAGGGCCGGCGACCGCTCCGAACTGGAAGATCACCTGGAAGAGCGCGACCGCCGCGGGGAACTTGGCACGTGAGACCAGGCCCGGAACGGTGGCCTGCCGGGTGGGCGTGTCGACGGCCGAGAATGCGGCGCTGAAGGCGGTGACCACGTAGATCGGCCACAGCGGGGCATGCCCGTCGATGGCGAGCAGGGCCAGCGCCACCGAGGTCAGGGCCATCAGCGCCTGGGAGCCGAGCAGAAGCAGGCGGCGGTCGTAGAGGTCGGCGAGGACGCCCGCGTAGAGGCTGACGACGACCAGGGGCACGACCTGCACGAGGCCGAGCAGGGCCACGGCGAGCGAGGAGCGGGTGAGCAGGTACACCTGGTACGGGACCGCCACGACCGTGATCTGCCGCCCGATGGTCGACACGCTCAGCCCGCTCATGAGCAGGCGCAGGTCGCGGGACTCCCGCAGGGGGCTGATGTCGACGGTCAGCCCGCGCAGCGATCGCAGGCTGCCCACTCTCCGGCCGCGCATCTCCTCCGCCGGCTCCCTAGGCGGGGTCGAGGACCGCGTACAGGGAGCGCTCGCGGTGTTCGAGCAGCGCCACCGCCTCGTCGAGGACCAGGCGCCGGTAGTCCTCGCCGGCGAGGTGGGCGTTGAGGGCGGCCTCGTCGACGAAGCGCTCGTAGATGAAGAACACGCCGGGCGAGTCGAGGGAGCGATGCGGCTGGTAGATGAGGCAGCCCGGTTCGGCGCGGGTCAACGCACTCATCTCGGTGAGGATGCCTTCGAGGCGCTCCTCAGTGCCGGGGCGGGCATGCCAGGTGACGGCGACGGCGAGAGACACGCGGGCGCCTACGACTCTGCCGAGACCGGCTCGTAGCCGGCCTCCTCGAGGCTGGCCACCGCGAGGTAGCCGCCGAGCACCTCGATGGGCTCGTCGTCGGAGATGTTGCGCAGCCAGTGCACGCTCCCCTTCTCGACCATCTCGACGTCGCCCGCGGTGACCTCGTGCTCGTTTTCGCCGAAGCCCGACATGCCGCGTCCGCTGATGATGTAGAAGAATTCGACAGCATTGGCATGAATGTGGCGTTGGTGGGCAGAACCGGGCGGAAACGTTGCCCGGAACAGGCAGACGTCGTTGAAGCCACTGATCGCCTCGGGGACGAACTTGATATTGAGGTCGACCCAGCCCTGGTCGCGCTGGACGCGCGCGAAGTCGATGGACGCGACGTTGCGGTGGAACAGCGGTCGGTCACTCGTCATGGGGTCTCCCTGGTGCGGCATTGTGCTGGGTGGCGTGGGTGCGGCGACCCGCGGCAAGGGCAACGTCCACGACGGAGCGTACGATCGGCGGGTCATGAGAGCGGTGAGCGTGACCAGGAACGGCGGCCCCGAGGTGCTGAAGGTGGTCGAGGTCAACGACCCCGTCGCAGCCCCCGGACAGGTGGTGGTGACGGTGACCGCCGCGGGCGTCAACTACATGGACACGTACGCGCGCATCGGACGCCCTGGGTACGACGCGCCGACGCCGTTCGTCCTCGGCGGCGAGGGCGCTGGGCGGGTCCTGGCCGCCGGCGTCGGCGTCGAGGGCTTCGAGGCAGGGCAGCGGGTTGCCTGGAAGAGCGCCCGGGGGAGCTACGCCGAGCGGGTGGCGGTGTCCGCGGCAGAGCTGGTACACCTCCCCGACGGCGTCTCCGACGAGACGGGAGCCGCCGTGCTCCTCCAGGGAGTGACAGCGCACTACCTTCTGCACTCGACGTACGCGGTGCAGGCCGGGGACACCATCGTCGTCCACGCGGCTGCGGGGGGTGTCGGCCTGCTCCTGACCCAGATGGCCGCGGCCCTCGGCGCCCGCGTGGTCGGCACCGCGTCGACCGAGGAGAAAGCGGTCCTGGCTCTCGAGGCAGGCGCCACCGAGGTGGTCCGCTACGACCGCGACAGTGTGCCGGACCGGGTGCGTGAGCTCACCGCGGGGGAGGGCGTCGCCGCCGTGTACGACGGCGTGGGGCGGGCGACCTTCGAGGACAGCCTGCGCTGCCTGCGCCCGCGGGGCGTGCTGGTCGCGTTCGGTGCGGCGAGCGGACCGGTTCCGCCCTTCGACATCCAGCGGCTGGCACCGGCCGGCTCGCTGTACATCACCCGCCCCACCCTCGCCCACTACACGCGCGACCGCGCCGAGCTGCTCGGCCGCGCCAACGAGGTGCTCGGCCTGGTGGCCACGGGACGCCTGCGCGTGCACGTCGGCGGACGCTACCCGCTGGACGAGGCGCAGCAGGCCCACCGCGACCTCGAGGGCCGGGCCACCGTGGGCAAGCTGCTGCTGCTCCCCTGACACACACGGCGCGACCCTAGGCCCTCACCGCGACGACGCGGCCCTCGCGTGCCGAGCGAGCGATCGCGTCGGTGAGCTGAACGCTGCGCAGCCCATCGCGACCCGACGGGCTGGGCTCGCGTTTGTTGACCACGGCGTCTGCGAAGGCGGCGAGGAGGCGGCTGTAGCACGATGCGTTGACGAAGTGGGTCGAGCGCTCGCCGCCCTCGGTGACCACGCGGAGGTCGCCCTCGGTCTCCGGGCGGGTCAGTCCCTGGCCGTCGAGGCGGCCCTTGTCGCCGTACACCACGAGCTCGTTGAGAGGCCGGAAGGACGACTGGTTGCCGTTGGCGTAGGCCATGGCGCCCCCGTCGAAACGGAGCAGGACCATGGGCAGCACCTCCATCTCGCGCGCTCGTCCCACGTCGAACATGGCACTCACCTCGGTGACCTCCTGGTCGAGCAGGAAGCGGAGGACGTCGTACATGTGGACGGCGATGTTGTTGACGCTGCCCAGCCCGGAGACGTCGAGGTTGGTGCGCCACCCGGCGGGACGCCGGGTCCCGGGGCTGCAGTCGATCTGGACGTGGCTGACGCGGCCGAGGTCGCCGGACTGGATGACCCGGCGGGCCTCCTCGAAACACTCGTGGAAGCGCGACTGAAAGTTCATGCCCAGCTTGACGTCGGCGTCCGCACAGGCCGCCACGGCTCGCTCNNCGGCGTGGAGGCCGTTGGGCGTGGTGATCAGGACGACGTCGACGTCGTCGCGAGCCAGCATCTCGGCGTAGTCGGTGCCCGACCACGCGGCGCCGTGCTTGGCGGCGAAGGCGCTCCCCTTGTCAGGGTCGCGGGCGACCACGGCCACAAGGTCGCTGTTCACGTCGGCGGCGATGGCGGGCGCCATCTCCCTGTCGGCGATGCCGCCCGGCCCCACGATGCCCCATCCAAGTGTCACGTCTGTCTCCCCTTGCCTGGAAAGCCGAATGTCGATGAACGCACGGAAGTGGGAGCCCTCACGATGAGGGCCCCCACGACTCCGTTCTCGGTTGCCGGCCGCGCGCGACCGGCGATGGCTGTGCTCAGCCGCCTTCCTTGTTGATGACGGCCTGAATGTCGGTTCCCTGGAGCGTTTCCAGCGTTGCGAAGTCTCCACCAGCGTCCCCGGTGGCCTGGACTACGTCCCACGCCCCCGTCACGTTGTGGTACTTGTTGAAGTCCATCGGGCCGCTCGCACCCTGGTAGTCGATCTTGGTGCCGGCCTTGATCATCGTGACTGCCTGTGCGTAGTCGCCCACCGCCGTGCCGGGCGGGTTGGAGACGGCGGTGATGTCATTGACCCAGACGTTGGGGTCGGACGTGCCCGCCTTGGTCATCGCGAGGGCGAAGTCGATGGTGCAGTCATACGCGTAGGAGGACGCCGCCAGCGGCGCATGGCCGTTGACCTGCTGGTAGACGTTGGTGAAGGTCTGGCCGCTGGAGGTCAGCGCGTTGCTTCCCTGCACGGAGATGAAGTGGTCATGGGCGACCTGGGTGTTGATCGCCTTGACGAAGTCGCTGCCTGCGGTCAGGTCCGTCCCGATGAAGGGGATCGCCAGGTTGTTGATCTCCTTGAAGTTGGCCACGGCGACCGAACCCGTGTCCGGCTCCATCTGGGTGAAGATGACGTCGGGGTGCATGTTGACCACCTGCTGCACCTCGGAGAGGTACGACGGCTGCGAGGGGGACACCGCGACGGTGCCCACGACCGTGCCGCCCTGTGCCGTGAATGCCTTCTGGATGATCGGGATCAGGGTCTCCGTCGACGCCGAGTTCGAGTAGAAGATGGCGGCGTGCCTGTACCCCTTCTTGTAGCCCTCCAGCGCCATGGCGACGCCCAGCTCGGAGTCTGAGGCGTTGCAGCGCCACAGATACTTGTCGGTGTTGGTGTCGTACTGGACCGAACCGCCGTTGAACCCGTCCACGATGTGGTTGCGATCGAAGATCGGCTGAACAGCCTTGATCTCCAGGGTGATCGGGCCGATGAACGCAACCGGGCTGCTGCTGGGGATTTCGTGGTTGACCGCAGGCACCGCGTCCGCCGGGTCGCCGACGGTGTCGACCTGGTCCATCTGCAGCTGGCGTCCGAGGATGCCGCCGTGGTCGTTGATGTACTTGGCCGCCGCCTTGGCCCCCTCCAGGATGGGGATGCCCTGCGACGCCGCCGAGCCGGTCAGGGGACCGACCATGGACATCACGATCGGTCCGGAGCCGCCGCTGTTGCTGCTGCTGCCGGTGCTGCCTGAGCCACAGGCCGCCACCAGCATCGCTCCGCCAACGGCCGCGCCCCGCACCACGAGGGTTCGCCGCCTCGCGTGGGTCGTTGATCTCACCAGTCAGACCTCCTTTCCGATGTAGAGGTTGACGACCTCGGGGTCGTCAAGCAGTTGCTTCCCAGTGCCCCCGAGGGCGTTTCGACCAAGGACCATGACGTACGCCCAGTCCGCGTGCGTGAGCGTGCGCCGGGTGTTCTGCTCCACGATGAGCACGGCCACGTTGAGCTTTCGCACGGTGAGCACCTGCTCCCACACCGCATCGATGAACTTCGGCGCCAGCCCGGCGGTGGGCTCGTCCAGAATGAGGACGTGCGGGTCGAGCATGAGCCCGCGCGCGATCGCCAGCATGGTTCGCTGGCCGCCGCTCAGGGTGCGCGCCTGGCGCTTCAGCGCGGGGTGGAGGTCGGGGAACATCCCACAGAGCTCGTCGATCTTCTGCTTGACCCCGTGGCGGCGGGTGTACGCGCCCATCTCGAGGTTCTCGAGCACCGTCAGGGTGGGAAACACGTTGGACACCTGGGGCACGTAGGAGATCCCGCGCCGGACAAGCAGCTGCGCGGGCACGCCGGTGACGTCGGTGCCATCGAGCGTGACCCGGCCCTCGGTCGGCTTGATGAGGCCGGCGACCACCTTGATGAACGTCGACTTGCCAGCGCCGTTGGGACCGACAAGCGCGGTGAGCTTGCCCCGCGCCGCGCGCAGGGAGACGTCGCTGATGATCGGCGGCCCGCCGTAGCCGGCCGTGATCGCCTGCACGTCGAGGATCGCGGCGGCGGCAGGCGCGAGCACCTCAGGCACTTTCCGCCACCTCCCCGAGGTACGCGTCGATCACAGCGCGATCACTGCGCAGCGTGTCCATCGAGCCGTGCCCGATGGTGCTGCCCAGGGCCATGACGAACACGTCGCTGCAGGCGCGCTCGATCCANNAGGCGCTTCTGGCCGCCGCTGAGCGTGCCGGCGAAATCGTCGGTGAGCTGGGTGAGCCCGAACTGCTCGAGCAGTCCCCGGGCGGTGGCGCGGTTGGCCTCGTCGAACGCGCGCAGTTGGCGGCGCGTCGCGAAGGCGCGCCACATCGCATCCATGCCCTGCTGCGGAGCCGCGGCGAGCATGTTGTCCATGACGGTGAGGCTCTTCCATTCACGCGCTGTCTGGAAGGTGCGCATCAGGCCCGTACCGGCGACGCGATGCGCGTTCCAGCCCTGGATCTCCCGGCCGTCGAAGGTCACCGTCCCAGCATCAGGCGCCCGGAAGCCGGAGATGAGGTCGATGGCCGTGCTCTTGCCGGCACCGTTGGGACCGATCAGCCCGACGATGGCGTTGGGCATGACGGTGAGGCTGCAGTCGACCACCGCATGCACGCCCCCGAAGCTCTTGGCGAGCCCGCGCACCTCGAGCAGCGGAGCGCCGGGGTCAGCCATCGCCCGAGGCTCCCACGGCCACCGTCGCCACGGGGCGATGCTTGCGCCGGAGATCGCGGGGTCGCTTCTCGGGGAGCAGGCCCTGGGGCCGGAAGCGCAACACGATGAGGATGAGCAGGCCACTGACGAGGCCGCGGATCGCCGGGAAAAGGTCGGGGTGGCCGGGCACGTTGGGCAGGTAGCGGGTGCCCTCGGGAACCATGATCAGCACGACAACCACGCCGAGGAGCACGCCGCGCTGGTTGGCCGAACCGCCGAGGAAGATCGCGGAGTAGAGGATGAAGACCTCGATCGTGTTCCACGACGCAGGGTTCCATGACGTGAGGTAGTTGGCGAACAGGAAGCCGCCGAGGCCGGCAATCGCGCCGCCGAGGACGTATGCCGTGAGCTTGGTGACGTAGACGTTGCGCCCGAAAGCCGCCGCCGCGATCTCGTCCTCGCGCACGGCGCGCAGCCCGAGGCCCCACGGGCTTCGGTAGAGAAGTTCGAGCACGGCGTACACGATCGCCAGGGCGACGAGGAGGATGATCAGGAACACCAGCGGGTACGAGAAGGCGTCGAACTGGTCCTGGAAAGGCGAGGGGATGCTGTAGAGGCCGTTGAACCCGTTGAAGAGGTTGAGCTGCTGGGTGAAGACCGCGGTGATGATCAGCGAGAACGCAACTGTCGTGATGCCGAGGTAGTCGCCGCGAAGCCGGCGCAGCGCCACAGCGCCGAGCAACAGTGAGACGAACGCGGCGGCGGCCATGGCCACGAGGCAGCCGACGAGGAAGCTCTGGTTGAGCCCGAGGATCCAGGCGGCCCCGCCGGTGAGCTGCGACTTGGGGAGCACGGTGACGCCGCCCATGTAGGCGCCGACCGCCACCATCGCGTAGTAGGCGAGGTCGAAGTCACCCGACCAGCCCCAGCGGACGTTCAGCCCCAGGCAGAGGATGGCGCCGAGAGCGCCGATGGTCAGGAAGCTGATGATGTACTGGATCACAGCTGCACGGCCCTGCGCGAGGGCGACGGGATGATGCCGTCGGGCCGGAAGAGGATGGTGATGACCAGGGCGACGAACGCGACCGACTGCTTGTAGTCCGGCGCGATGTAGAGCGCCGCCACCTCCATGCCGACGCCGATGAGCAGCGCGCCGATCATGGCGCCGTTGACCTGGCCGATCCCACCCACGACGGCGGCGGCGAGAACCACCAGCAGGAACGTGAAGCCGAGCGTGTGAGTGAAGGCGCCGACCTGGGCAGCCAGGACGAACCCGGCAAGCCCCGTCATCGCGCCCGCCCAGGTCATGGTGAGATGAACGACCCGGCTGGCGTCGATCCCCGAGACGCGGGCCAGGTCCGGGCTGTCGGCGACCGCCCGCTGCGCCTTGCCGAACTTTGTGTACTTCAGCACGATGTACACCGAGGCGAGGGAGACCAGGGCCGTGGCGATGATCACCAGGTCACGGCCGGTGAGCAGCAACGGCCCGATCTGGTTGGGAGGGCTGTCACCCAGCTTGTAGAGGACCGGTGAGCCGCCGTAGATGGCCAGCATCGTGTTCTCCAGCACGAAGGCGAAGGCGATCGTGACCACGAAGAGGATCAGCGGCTTGGCCCCGCGGCGCGCGAACGGCTGGAGCAGGAACCAGTTCAGGAAGAACGAGATGGCGGCGCCCACCACCATGGCTGCCACCGCCTGGACGATGACGTTGTTCACCACGAACTGAGTGGTGTACGCCCCAAAGGCGCCCGCGGTCATGATGTCGCCCTGCGCGAAGTTGGGGACGTTGGTGACCGAGTACTGCATGGTCAGGGCCACCGTGGCGATGGCCAGGATCGACGCGGTGACGAGCCCGAACCCGAAGGCGTGTGTGAGGTTCAGGAGCACGATGCGGCCTGCAGCTGACCGGTGGGGAACACCGGTTTCGCAAGACGCATCAGGTCGGCCAGGCGCAATGTGCGCAGCGTGCAGAATCGGTGACCCACGGCGGTGCATCATGCACGGTGCAGCGGAGGATGTAAACCCTGGACCGGGCCATGGCGGTCATGGCAGCAGCAGCCGGTCGTCGAAGCTGGTGCGGGTCAGTGAGCGGCCACCCTCGGGGGTGACCACGATGGTGTCCTCGAGGCGCACGCCGGCGCCGCCGCGCACCCCCGGCACCCAGATCAGCGGCTCCACCGCGAACGTCATGTTCTCCTGCAGCACCACCGTTTCCGCGCCGGGCAGGTCCTCGCCAATGTAGGGCGGCTCATTGGACCCCACGCCGATGCCGTGGCCGATGAAGAGGCTGATGAACCGCCCCGCGAGGCCGTGCTCGGCGGCCACCGTGCGCACCGCCCGGGCCACGTCGTCGTTGGTGTTGCCCGGCTTCATCACCGCCGTCGCCGCCATGAGCGCGTGGTAGACGGCGCTGTACACCTCCTGCTGGCGGCGTGCCGGGTGGCCGCCGCAGAAGACCGTGCGGCCCATGTCGCTCCAGTACCCCGACCAGCCGGCGCCGATGTCGATGAACACCATGTCGCCGTCGCGGATGATCTTGTCCGACGGAATGCGGTTGGGCGGCGCCATGTGCTCGCCCGACGCCACGAAGGGGGTGTCCACGTGGGCCTGCTCGCCGCCCAGCCGGAACAGCGTGTGCATGGCCTCGGCGACCACGTCGGTCTCGCGCACCCCGGGCCGCACGGCGTCGATGGCGCTCTGGGTGACGGCCTCGGCGATGGCGGCGACCTCCTCCATCAGGGCGATCTCCTCCGGAAACTTGATCAGGCGCGCCGCGTGCATCACCGCGTCCCCGTTGACGAGGTGGACGTCCGGCATCTGCGCGCCGATGGCCTCGATGAGCGCGAAACCACACTCGTCCACGCCCACCCTGGCCGAGCCCAGCCGGAGACGGTCGAAGAGCGGCTTGAGCGTGCTCTCCACCATGCCGCGGACGAGCCCGCTCGCCTCCATGATGGGGACCGCGTAGGCCTCTTCGATCCAGGTCATCACCAGCTTGACACGCTCGATCTCTCCGCCCGAGCAGAGCAGGATGGGGTCGTGGTCGCGCACCAGCAGGCAGCCGTTGAGCACCGCGCTCTTGCCGGCGATGATCTGCGCGCGGAGGCTGGTCAGGTAGCGGACGTTCTCGTTCTTCCAGACCAGGAGCGCATCCACGCCGGCGTCGTCCATCGCCTCGCGCGCGCGCGCGATCCTCTTCAATCGGAGCGCGGCGTGGTCGGGGCGGTCCTCGTAGTCGACACGGAACTGGCCGTGCGCGTACTGACCGAGGTCGCTGCGCGGTTGGGTCATCGAACCCTCACTCAACCGTTCCACAGGGCGGAATGACGTTCCGCTGAGGGGCGCAGTATCGGGATTTGTGAGGCGCACCGTCAAGCCGTGATTGGTGGCGACGGTGGGACGGCGCCGCGCTCGGCCCGCCCACGGCTCAGCCTTCGCCGCCCCGCACCGGGCGGTCGAGGTTAACCACCACCGCCTCCTGGGTGCTCCGCGCCACGATCATCTGGACCGGTTCGTCGGCGCTGCCGTTCTCCTCCCAGTGGGGGACGTTGGGTGGCACGAAGACGAAGTCGCCCGGGTGCGCCTCGCGCACGTCGGTGGCGGCGTCGCCGATCCACCACCGCCCCACTCCGCTGAGGATGTACAGCGCGGTCTCGGAGTCGCCGTGGTGATGCCACGCCGTGCGGCCGCCGGGAGGCAGCACGGAGAGCCCCATCCAGATGTGCTCGCTGCCGACCAGGCGCGCCGAGATGGCCTCAAGGCGGCGGAGCCCCGGGGTCTGGGCGGTGCCGTCGTCGAGGTCCCCGCTGCGCCGGATGGCTACCTCTGCCACGGTCTCTCCTCCACTGCTCCCGGCGCCGGGCCGGCGCGGCCGGCGGGCGCGGTGCCGGTCACCACATCAAAGCAGGAGTCGCCGGGAGCGNNCGACGACACGCTGGATGAAGGGTCGGGGCGTGGTCTTGACCAACGCGGCGAGGTCGCCGGCGAGCAGGTCGGCTGCAGCCTCGCGGAGCTCACCCTCGACCGCCGCGGCGACCGAGCCGGGTGGCACTGAGAGCTGGTGGTGCCGGCCCGCCGCGTCGGTCATTGCCCGGGTCAGGTCAGGCCCCTCGTCGAGGCGGCGGTACCAGATCCAGTTGAGGGCGGCCCCGGTGGCACCGACCCGCGCACCGGGGATCGGGTACGCCAGGGTGTGGCCAGCGTCAAGCAGCTGGTAGGTGATGTGGCCGGCCAGCGTGCTGCGCAGGCGAGGCTCGAGAGCGGCGATCGGCACCGTCCCCCGCCAACCGATGTAGCCTGCATAGACGGGCTCGACGCTGGGCTGCAGGAGCTGCCGCGCTGTCGACGAGATTCCGTCAGCGCAGACGAGCAGGTCGCCGCTGGCCTCGAGGCCGCCGTCGAGGCTGACGGTCACCCGGTCGGCGCCGTCGGAGACGTCGTGCAGCGCCTCCGAGAAGTGCATCGAGCCTGGCGGGAGCCGTTCAAGCAGCCGCTCGTAGAGCGCGAACCATGACGTGAAGCGGTAGCCGACCGGTCCCTCCTGGAGCAGGCCTCCGTCGCGGTCAAGGTAGCGGAGGTTGGCGCAGGAGATGCTGACGTCTTCGAGGCGGGCGATCCCGCGCTCGACCAGGTAGCGGAGCGACTCGGGGTGGGCCACGATCCCGGCGCCGCGGTCGGCCAGCTCGGCGGAGCGCTCGTACACCGCGACCGAGAAGCCGGCGTCGAGGAGGAGAAGCGCCGCGGTCAGGCCTCCCAGAGAACCCCCGACCACGACCGCGTGACGCTGTGGCCCGGTCATCTATCGCGCCGCGGTGAGGCTGTGGTCCTCCACGAACCCGAGGTTGCGCGAGAGCTCGTTCGCCGCCGCCACCACCACCGGGGTCAGCTCCGCCAGCCGCCGCTCCTCGATCCTGGTCCGGGGGCCGGCGATGCCGAGCGCCGCCATCACCCCCCCACCCTGGTCACGGACCGGTGCTGCGATGCAGTTCAGACCCTCGGCGTACTCCTCGAGGTCGAGCGCATAGCCCTGCATGCGCACCGCAGTCAGCTCGGCGTCGAATGCTTCGACAGTGGTGATCGTGTGAGCGGTCCAGGCCACCATGGGGTGGGCGCGCACCTCGGCCACCAGGTTCGGCGATCCCCAGGCGACCAGCACCTTGCCGATGCTGGTGGCGTAGCAGGGAGCCCGTCCTCCGACCCGCGACGACATGCTGATGGTCGAAGGGCCCTCGACCTTGTAGACGTAGACAGCCTCGATGCCGGAGAGCACCGCGAGGTGGCAGGTCTCGCCCGTGGTGCGGGAGAGCTCCTCGAGCTGCGGCTGGGCGGCGCCGTGGAGCCCGCGCTCGTGGATGGCAGCGGAGCCGAGCTCGAAGAGCCGGATGCCCAGCGTGTAGCGGCGCGTCCTGGGGTCGCGGTCGATGAAGCCGTGCGCTATGAGGGTGGTGAGCAGGCGGTGGACGGAGCTCTTGGGAAGGCCCACCCGGTCAGCGAGTTCCCCGAGGCTGACGTCGCGCTCGCGCGCCCCGAATGCCTCGAGGATGCGAAGCATGCGGTCCGCCGACTCAACCATCGCCGCCAACGATAGCGGCGCGTCGCAATGGGTCGGCGATGGCGGCGCTCAGGGCGCCGTGGCGCGTTCGGAGAGTCGATAGATCCGAACGATGTTGTCCTCGGTGATGGCCTGCACCGTCTCCTCGTCGGCCACCGCGCTGAGCATGGTCATCGGCTCCGGGGTGGACATGTCGAACGGCGAGTCGGTGCCCATGACCACGTTGGCGCGACCAACACGAGAGATGAGGTGGCGGAGGGTCTCCGCGTCGTGGGTGAGGGTGTCGACGACGATCTGCCCGAAGAACGACCACGGGTCGGCCGGGGCATCGCGCAGCTCGGCACGCACGGTGGTGGCGTGCTTCAGCCGTCCCGCCTGGAAGGGGAAGTAGCCGCCGCCGTGGACGAGCACGACGGTGACGGCGGGGTGGCGGCTGAGCACGCCCGAGGCGATGAGCCGCTCGATGGTGATCGTGGTCTCGAGCTGGTTGCCAATGACGTTCTGGAAGTAGAAGGGCTCGAGCCCGCAGTTGGCCTCGTTGAAGGCGGGATGCAGAAGCACCGGGGTCTGGAGACGCTCGGCCGCGCTCCAGAACGGTTCGTAGTCCTCCTCGTCGAGGCGCCGGCCGGCGATGCAGGTGCCCACCTCGACGCCGACGGCGCCGGCCTCGACGGCCTCCTCGAGCACAGACACCACCGTGTCCGGGGCGTTCATGGGCAGCGTGGCCATCCAGCGCAGCCGGTCCGGATGGGTCGCGGCGAAGTCGCGGAGCCCGCCGTTGGTGGCCCGCGCCATCCTCTCGCTGAGGTCGGCTCCGAGGTTGTAGAAGAACAACGGCGGCGCGGTGCTGATGATCGCCCCGTCGAGCCCCTTGGCCTCAAGCTGGGCGACCTTGGCGTCGGGCTCGTAGAACCCCGGGTCCAGCCAGAAGAGCCCGTGGTTGCCGCCGGTGAACTCTGTGTCGGTGACGGTCGCCCCGTATGCGGGCTCGGTGCGCAGGATCTCGAGCGAGGCTTTGGGGAGGGCGTGGTTGTGGATGTCCAGCTTCATGTGTGGGGTCTCCCGGGCTAGCGCATCACCCGGCCGCCGGCGACATCGATCGTGATGCCGGTCAGCCAGGACGCCGAGTCTGACGCCAGGAACAGCGCCGCCATCGCCGAGTCATCAGGCGTGCCGATGCGTTTCAGGGTGGACAGCTGGGTCATGTGGTCGATCAGCTCGTCGGACATGATCGCGGACACGCGCTCGGTGAGCGTGGTCGCCGGCGCGATGCAGTTGATCCGGACGCCGCTGGCCCCGACCTCGCGGGCGACGTGCTGGGTGAACTGCACCACCCCGGCCTTGGCCGCCGCGTACGACGCGGTGAGGGTGACGTCGATGGTGCGCCCGGCGTTCGAGGCCATGGTCACGATCGCCCCGCGGCCCCTCGCCACCATGCCGGGCAGGAAGGACTTGCAGGCGAAGAACGTGGCCGTGAGGTTGGAATCGATGACGAAACGCCAGTCCTCCTCGCTGATCTCTGCCACAGGGGTGCGCTCGACGAAGCCCCCAGCGAAGGGCATGAGGATGTCGACCGGCCCCAGCTCGCGCTCCACCGTGAGGCGAAGTTGGTCGACGGCCGCGTAGTTCGTGGCGTCGAAACTGAGGCCGATGGCCGTGCCTCCCGCGGCAGTGAGCGCGTCCACCGTCTGGTCGATGCCCGCCTGGTCGCGCGCCGCCACCACCACCCTGACGCCGTTGGCGGCGAGGGCGCGGCACGTTGCCGCTCCGATGCCCTTGGACCCGCCGGTGACCACTGCCACTCGACCGGCCAGGTCGGGGTACGTCGGGATCGTGACCCGAACCGCGTCAGCCACCCGGACGCGCCCCTGTGAGCACCTCAGGGTTGACCGGCGAGCGCGGAGGCCGGCCCTGGAGACGGTTGGCGACCTCCTCCGCGACGCAGCGCTGCAGGTCGTCCTGGGCCTCGGCGGAGTAGAAGGAGGCGTGCGGTGTGACCAGGGCGAGCGGGTGGCTGCGCAGCGGGTGATCCACGGGAAGCGGCTCCGGCTCAGTGACGTCCAGCGCCACTCCCCCGAGGCTGCCGGCGTTGAGCGCCGTGACCACCGCGTCGAGGTCGACGAGGCCGCCCCGCGAGGTGTTCACGATGACCGGGGCGCGGCGCATGTGGGCGATGAGGGACGCGCCGATGATGTGGCGGTTCTCAGCGGTCAGCGGGGCGTGCAGGCTGATGAAGTCGGCCTCGCCGACCGCGGCCTCGACACTGTCGGCGCGCGTCACGCCGGCAAGGTCCCACTCACGCACGAACGGGTCGTAGGCGACGACCTCGAGCCCGAAGGCCAGCGCGCGCGCGGCAACGCGGCGGCCGATGCGGCCGACGCCGATCAGNNCCACGCGACGCGCCATCGAGAGCAGCAGCGCCATGGTGTGGTCGGCGACCTCGTCGAGGCAGTAGTCGGGTACGTTGGTGACCACCATGCCGAGGCGAGTGGCGGTGGCCACGGGGATGTTGTCGTAGCCGATGCCGTAGCGTGCCACCACCGTGCAGGTGGGGGCCGCCGCCTCGAGGATCGCGTCGCTGATCTTCGCGTAGCACACCAGCATGCCGGCCACACCGTCAGCCAGCCGCACCAGCGTCGCCTCGTCGGCGGACGGAGCCTCGACGACCTCCACGCCGAGCGGCTCGAGCACTCCGCGCTCAATGGTGGTTCCACCAAAGACCTGGTCGGTGATGAGGACCCGAGAGGCAGCGCCCGTCATACTCCGCTCCGTTCCACTAAATGGAATCAAATTCCTGCACGCGCAATGCGGACAAGGGAGTGTATGACAACGGCGGCACCCACCGGCACACCTTCTGTGCCCTGGTGAACGGCTGGGCGGTGGTGGCCGTGCTCGCCGTCGGCTTCGTCGCGGGGTCGATGAACGCGGTGGTGGGATCGGGATCCTTGCTCACCTTCCCCGTGCTCCTCTCCCTGGGGTTCGCGCCGGTGGTGGCCAACGTCAGCAACACGGTCGGCCTGTCGTTCGGGAACGTCAGCGGGGTGGTCGGGTACCGGCGCGAACTGGAGGGCCAGCGCGACCGCGTGATCGGGCTGATGCTTCCCGCCCTGGCCGGCGCCATCGCGGGGGCTGTCCTGCTCCTCACCCTGCCACAGGGGGTCTTCAAGGTCGTGGTGGCGCCGCTGATCATCCTCGCCGTCGTGCTGGTGATCATCCAGCCGTGGCTGAGGACGCATATCCCACGCCGGGCGGAGAGCCGCGGGTTGGGAGTACTGCTCCCCCTCGGGGTGTTCGCGACCGCCGTCTACGGGGGCTACTTCGGGGCTGCCCAGGGCGTGATCCTGATGAGCCTGTTCGGGATCCTGCTGAGCGACACGCTGCAGCGGTTCAACGCCCTCAAGAACGTGATTGCCATGGTCGTCAACGGCGCCGCAGCGATCATCTTCGTGTTCTTCGCACCGGTGTCCTGGGAGCCGGCGCTGCTGATCGCGGCATCGAGCATCGCCGGGAGCCAGGCCGGGGCGTCGGTGGGGCGCCGGCTCTCGCCGGTGGTGCTGCGCGGGCTCCTGGTCGTGGCCGGGGTGGTGGCCGTCGTCAAGCTACTGCTCTGACTCGAGCCCGATCGCGCGCAGCCCCGCGAGGGCGCACTCGAGGTCCTGCTCGCTGCTCCCCCCGCTGACGCCCACGGCGCCGAGGACGCGCCCGCCATCGCGGAGGATGACCGAGCCCAGACCGGGGATCAGCGGGACCCGGGTCAGATGGCCCACGGCCTCGAAGAAGGCCGGCCGCGCCTCCCGGAGCTCCTTCAGCGAGGCGCCGTCGCGGTACCACACCGCCGCCCCCACGGCCTTGGCCTCGGCGATCTGGGGGCTCAGCGCGAAGGCCCCGTCCATACGCCCCAGGGCGACAAGGTGGCCGCCCTCATCGACGACGACGACGGTCACCGGGACGCCCAGGGTGACGGCATGCTGGTGAGCGGCGCCGATCAGATCCTGGGCCTGCTGCAGGGGGATGGGCATACGAGCCTCCTTGGGGCGCGGCGGGTGATGCGACAGGGCGAGATCATGACCGTCAGCGGCCCAGCGCGTGACGTCCTGCTCGCGGGACGAAGGTGTCGATGACCACGCGTCCGGCGTCACCGTCGACTGCGACCAGCGGGAAGGGGGCGGCGCCGTCGAGGAGCCCGAACAGCCGGGCCTCGTCGCAGCCGATCACCGCCGGGACGCCTCGCGACCGCGCCACCTCGACGAGGTGAGCGGCGGCGCTGCCCCCGGCGGTGACGAGGCCGGAGGCGCCCCAGAGCAGCGGCGCCAGCTGAGGGATGGGGTGGGGCGCGACCACGACCATGCGGGAGAGGTGGACGGTGTCGGTGGGCAGGCCGCGCACCACGACGGCGACCCCCGCGCCGGACCCGCCGGAGACGGCCTCGCCGAGCACCACAGCCCCTGTGCCCGCGACGGCCGTGTGGATGAAGGGCTCCCAGCGAAGCAGGGCTCGGCGGCGGGCGTCGCGGCGCTGCCCGGTGCCCGCCCCAGGCACAGCCGACGCCAGCGTCTGTCCGACCTCGGCGACGCTCATGGCCCACACCTCATCGGCGCCCGAAACCGCGCCCTCCTGACGCAGCCAGGACACCACCGTGCCGAGCGCGACCAGCAGGGCCGACAGGTCCTCGGCGCTGCTCGGCACAGTGCTCGCGAGGCGCTCGAGGGCGGATCCGACGTCGCCGGATCGGAGGTTGGCGAGGACCCCGGCTGCGTCCCGGCCAGTCGGCGCGACGCCGCGCCACGCCCGCGCCCGCAGCGCCCGAGCCACGGCCTGGGCAGCGACCCACGCGGAACCCGCGGCCGCCGGCGTGACCAGCGGCCGATTGTCGGGCAGCCCGGGCAGCAACGGCGCCGTGGATGCGGGGCCAACGCCGGCGAGGAGCACGGGTAGCATCAGCTCCTCGCCGAGGGCCCCGGCGAATGCGTGGACCAGGCGGGCCACGCCCGCCGCCTCCGCCCCCATCGCCGGCTCGTTCTCGTGGACGGAGGCCGGGGCAGCCGGCCGGCGGGCCGCCCGCTTGGCCTGGAGCAGGAGCACCCCGGCGCCGGTCGCAGCCCATTCGATGAGGTCGTCGCCGAGCGTGGCCTGCACATTGCGCAGAAGGGTCGCCACCTCCGCGATCATCGCGGCGCCCGCCAGGGCGACACCGGGACCGGTCGCTCGCCCGGCGGCGTCGACGATGGCGGCATCGCCGCGCGCCCACCCGGACAGCAGCGGTGCGGGCGACCCGCGCACGGTCAGGATGGTCACCCCGGCTTCGCCGGTGACCTGGGCGGTGCCGGACACCGCCGGCTCCACGCGGGGCTGCACCAGGACGGCCATGCGGGGGATGTCCGGCGTCGCGGCCTGGCCGGCATCGGTCAGCGCCGACGCCCAGACGCCGCGGACTGCGGTGGCCGCTTCGTCCGGGGTGACGCCGATGTAGGAGGCGAAGACGCCCGAGTACTCGGCGGCCTCCTCGAGCGGCGACGAGGAGCGGACCACGAGGTCGTCACCGAGGGCGCGCAGCGCATCGCCGAGGTCGCTGAGGTCGGG
The DNA here is from genome assembly GCA_003153125.1 of Candidatus Dormiibacterota bacterium. Classification (GTDB taxonomy): domain Bacteria; phylum Chloroflexota; class Dormibacteria; order Aeolococcales; family Aeolococcaceae; genus Aeolococcus. Next base: position 29,035 of record PLWW01000049.1, read on the forward strand.
CGTGGTGGAACCCATCACCGTGAAGCGCGCGGCGTGCACCCCGGACGAGGCCACCTGCGCGGCAGCCGCCTCGAGGACCCCGTCATCCGCGCCCACCGGGAGCACCAACCCGGGCAGGACAGGCAGGTGCGCGCTCAGCGCCGCCGCGAGACGGGCCGCCTTGCCACCGACACGAGCGGGGTCGAGGCTGCCCTCGCTCTGCAGCGAGAGCAGCTCGATCGCCAAGGCGTCAACCGGCCAGCGTGATCTCTTTGACCGGGAACGTGGTGATCAGTTCCGGGCCATCGTCGTGGACGATCAGCATCTCCTCGATGCGCACGCCGAACTCATGAACCTTGCCATGCTGCGTCTCCAGCGCGAACACCATGCCCGGCTTGATCTCCTGGGGGAAGTCGAGCGACCAGATCCGCGAGATCACCGGCATGTCGTACTGGGCGAGCCCGAGCCCGTGGCCCCAGAGGTTGGCGGCCGCCTGGTCCTCGTCCTCGTAGCCCCACGTCTCCTGCGCGGATGGCCACTTGCTGGCGATGTCGGCGGTGGTCGCGCCCGGCTTGACCGCCTCGATCGAGTCGTACAGCCATTTGAGCGCGATCTGGTAGTAGTCGCGCTGTTCCGCGGTGGGCGTGCCACCGACGCAATAGGTGCGGTAGTAGCACGACTTGAAGCCGTTCCAGGTGAGCGCGGCGAGGTCGATGATGACGATCTCGCCGGGCCGGATGATGCGGTCGGAGAAGTTGCGCCAGTTCGGCCAGGCGTTGGGCCCGGAGGACACGATGATGTCCTCGACGTCCTCCATCCCCGGGATGTCGTAGAGGTACTTCATCCCGAATGCGGTGACCTGGTTCTCGGTGAGGCCCGGCTTGAGGAACTTGGAGAACTCGTAATGGAGCGCGTCGCCGATGGCGCCGACGATGCGCATCGCCTCCTGCTCGTCCTGGTTCTTCACCGAGCGCGCCTCCATCATCGGCGTCATGCCGTCGGTCCACTGGACCCCGGCACGCTCGAAGGCGCGGATCATGTTGATGTCGATGAAGTCGACGCCCAGCGGCCTGTCCTTGACGCCGGCCTCCTCCATGGCTTCGAGGAGCGCCTTGGTGAACTTGGCCACCTGCATGTCCGAGGCGGGGCCGGCGGCTCCCTTGATCCACGAGAACGAGTGCCGGATGTTCTCCTTGCGGAGCCAGGGAGAGTGCTTCTCGATGTGGATGCCGATGTCGCCCTGCTCGAAAAGGATGGGGTCGCCGCCCTCGGTGATCATCGCGTAGCGGAGGCCGGGCTTGAGGCGGTTCCAGCCCGGGGTGAGCGTGGAGGTCACATAGCGAACGTTCTCGTCGTACATGAAGAGCATTGCGCCGAGCCCATGGCGGCTCATCGCCTCGCGGGTGCGGGCAACCCGGTACTCGCGCATCCGCTGCCAGTTGATGCGCTCCTGCCAGTCCATGCCGACCATGCCGAAAGACATGCTGAGGTCCCTTCAAACGACGTGACGACACGGGCGCGGGACCGCCATCGCGGCTCCCACAAATCGGGGCGACGCTACATCATGCAATCTGTCAACGTCAAGCCGCCTGACGGCACCGGGCCGGGGCCGATCGTGCCCCAGGATGTCTGTGAAGACGCAGGCTCGATCGTCACAATACCCGCAGTCAGCGCCGCCGGAGCGGTGTCGCATGGAGAGTCGATGAGCAGCCTCGGAGGCCTGCAGATCCGCAATCTGCAGAACGCCACAGAACGGTTCACCGCGCACGAGATCGTTCGTGAGACGCTCCGGCATGCCATTCTCAGCGGTGACCTGCCCGGCGGCACGCGCCTTGTGCAGGCCGAACTCGCCGTCCAGCTCAAGGTGAGCACCACGCCGGTCCGGGAGGCGCTGCGGGACCTGGCGTCGGAAAAGCTCATCCGCTTCCATCCTCACCGCGGTGCCGTCGTCCACGAACTCGACATGGATGAGCTGACCGAGGTCTACGAGATCCGCAAGGCTCTGGAGCCCCTGGCGATACGGCTGGCGGCAACCCACATCACCAAGGCGCAGTTGAAGGAAGCCGCCGCCCTCCACGCTCGTATGGAGAAGGAGCGAGACCCGGGTGCGTGGGTTGAGACCAACTGGAAGTTCCACTCCCTGCTCGAGAACGCGGCGCGGTCGCCGCGTCTCTCCGGGTTCGTGAAGAGCGTGCAGGACTCCTCCGCGCTGTACGTCGCCCATGCGGTGCACCTCGAGCCGGGGCTGATGCGCAAGGGCAACGCCGACCACCGCGGCATCCTCGCCGCCCTGCGCGCGGGTGACGGCGACCTGGCGGCCGAGACACTCCGGCGCCATCTCGATACCACCCTGCACGCGATCCTCACGGCCAACGCATCCGCCGAGGGCGCCCGCACGTTGAAGAAGCGGGGCAGCACCGGTCGCGCGCGCCGCCCCTCCGGCTGAGCGCGCGTCCCGGCAGCTGCCGGCTCAGTCGCCGTCCCGCTCGGTCATCTGCTCGAGCACAGCGAGCAGGCAGGCCACGTCTTGGGCCGCCCGTCCCTGGGCCATCGCTGCCTCGTAGAACTGAGCGCTCAGCGTGAACAGAGGGGTGGGGCTGTGGAGCTCGTGCGCGAAGCTACGGATGATCTCGATGTCCTTTTGGAATACCTCCACCCGCATCGTGGGGTCCTTGTAGTCGCCGGCCACCATCTGGGGACCGCGCACCTGGAACATGCGGGATGCGCCGGCGCCGTCCCCGATGACCTCGAGCATGAGCTGCTCGTCCAGGCCGGCTCGCCTGGCGAGGAGCAGCGCCTCGGCGGTGGACAGGTTGTGGATGGTCACCAGCAGGTTGGCGATGTACTTGAGCTTGGAGCTGTTGCCGAATTCGCCGGTGTAGAAGTGGCGCCGCGCGAGTCCCTCGAGAACCGGCACCACGCGAGTGGCCGCCTCCTCGTCGCCGCTCACGTAGACGATCACATCCTTGACGCGCGCCTGGGCGCCGGTGCCGCTCAGCGGACAGTCGAGGACACGGATGCCCAGTGGGGCCAGCACGTCCCGCACGGAGAGCTTGGTGTCGAGCGGCAGGGTGCTGGTCTCGAGCACGACAAGGTCGTGACGGGCGCGGCTCGACAGGCCGCCGTCTCCAGACACGACCGCCTCGGCGGCCGCCACGCTGGGCAGCGACATGATGATGGTGTCAACGGTGTCGGCCACAGCGGACGGGGACTCGGCGACCTCTCCTCCTGCCTCGACGTGGGCTGCCCTGCGCTCCGGCACGACGTCGAAGCCGACCACGGTGAAGCCGGCGGCGAGGAGGTTGCCGCTCATGGCGGACCCCATCACGCCGAGACCGACGACGCCGACGCGCGACGTCACCCGGCCGTCTCCGCTGCGCGGGCGACGATCACGTCCGCGAGACCACGGAGTCGGCGATGTCCTTG
>PLWW01000111.1 GCA_003153125.1 Candidatus Dormiibacterota bacterium
GACCGCTCCTCGTGGGAGGTGCCGCCGCTGTTCACCGCTCTCGAGCGCGCCGGCGGGGTCATGCCCGAGGAGATGTGGCGCACCTTCAACATGGGCGTCGGCATGGTCCTGGCCGTGCCTCGCGAGCAGGCAGCCGCCGTCACCAACGCCGCCGGCGTCGACGTGTGGCGCATCGGCGAGGTCGTCGAGTCCAACGGCGGTGAGCGCGTCCGCCTGGGATGAGCGCCTCCTGCCGCGTCGCGGTCCTCGCGTCGGGCGCGGGCAGCAACCTCTCAGCGGTGCTCGACGCGTGCGAGCTGCCCGACTTTCCCGCCGAAGTGGTGCTGGTGATCAGCAATCGCCGCCGCTGCGGCGCGCTCGACATCGCTCGCGCCCGCGACATCGACGCCCTCGCGCTCCCGGTCGCTGACCACGGCGACGACGCCGTCGCTCGTGACCACGCCATGGTGCGGGCCCTGCGCGCCGCGCACGTCGAGCTGGTGGTCTGCGCCGGCTACGACCGCGTCCTCAGCGACGAGGTGCTCGCGGCATTTCCCAACGCCATCCTCAACATTCATCCTTCCCTGCTGCCCGCCTTCGGCGGCGGCATGCGCGCTGTCGAGGACGCGCTCGCCACCGGCGTCAAGATCAGCGGCTGCACCGTGCACCTGCTGGCCGCCGGCGCCGTCGATGCCGGCCCGATCGTGCTCCAGGCCGCGGTCGAGGTCCACGACGACGACGACGCGGACTCGCTGCGCAGGCGCATCCACGAGCAGGAATGGCGCTTGCTTCCCGAGGCGATCGCGTTGTGGGCCACCGGGCGGCTGCTGCCCACCGGTTCGCGGGTGCGCATCCTGCGCCGTGGCCGTCTCCGCGAGGGGGTGGGCTGATGCGCGCCCTCCTCGGCGTGGCCGATCGCACCGGTCTCGTCGACTTCGCCCGCGGACTGCGCGACTGCGGCGTCGACCTCGTCGCCACCGACGGCACCCGCCGCGCCCTCGCCGAGGCGGGGATCGAGGCCACCGCCGTGAGTGACGTCACCGGCTTCCCGGAGATGCTCGACGGCCGCGTCAAGACGCTCCACCCCGCCGTGCACGCGGGCATCCTGGCGCGGCGCGACCGCCCCGACCACATGACCACGCTCGAGGAGCACGGCTTCACCGCAATCGACCTCGTGGTCATCAGCCTCTATCCGTTCGTGAAGACGGTGGCCGGCGGCGCCGACCGGGCCACCACCATCGAGAACATCGACATCGGCGGCCCCACCATGATCCGTGCCGCCGCCAAGAACAGCGCGTCCGTCGCCGTGCTTGTTGACCCATCGCAGTACGGCGCGGTGCTCGAAGAGTTGCGCGAGCACGGCGCCATCTCGCAGCCCACCCGCGACCGCCTCGCCGCCCGGGCCTTCGCCCACACGGCCGCGTACGACACCGCCGTGGCCTCCTACCTCGACGGCGAGCTTGGCGACAGGCCGGAGGCCCGGCCTGAATACACCACCGGCGGTGCGCTCATCGCCGAGCTGCGCTACGGCGAGAACCCCCACCAGCACGGCGCTCTCTACGCCATTCCCGGCGCGCCCGGTGGCGTGGCCCACGCGCGCCAGCTCCAGGGGGCGGGGCTCAGCTTCACGAACTGGCTCGACGTCGACGCCGCCCGCCGCCTCGTCTGCGACTTCGAGGAGCCGGCCGCCTGCATCATCAAGCACACCAACCCCTGCGGCTTCGCCGTCGGTACGGACGCCGCCGACGCCTACCGCCGCGCCTTCGAGTGCGATCCGCGGTCGGCCTTCGGGGGCATCGTGGCCCTGAACCGACCCCTCGACGACGCCACCGCCGAGGAGCTGGCCAGGACCTTCCTCGAGGCGGTGGTGGTCCCGGCGATCAGCCCGGAGGCGGCCGAGCGGCTGTCCGCCAAGGCGCGCCTGCGCGTGCTCGTCGTCGAGAAGCCGTCCTGTGCGGCCCAGCTCGATGTGCGCAGCGTCGACGGCGGCCTCCTCGTGCAGACGCTCGACCGCACCAGCGCCGACCGCAGCGCCATGACAGTGATGACCACGCGCACGCCCAGCGAGAGCCAGTGGCGCGACCTGCTCGTGGCCTGGCGGCTGTGCCGCCACGTCAAGTCGAACGCCATCGTCATCGTCCGCGACGGCATGGCCGTCGGGGTGGGCGCCGGGCAGATGTCGCGNNTCCGCTGCCGCGTCTGACGCCTTCTTCCCGATGCCCGACGGCCTCGAGACCCTGGGCAGGGCCGGGGTGGCGGCCGTCATCCAGCCGGGTGGGTCCAAGAAGGACTCGGTGGTCACCGCGGCCGCCGACCAGCTCGGCATGGCCATGGTCCAGACCGGGGAGCGTCACTTCCGCCACTGACCGGCCTGGTCGTAGGACCGGAATTGTCACGTTTGCGAAAGGTGCGAGGTCCGATGCTCCATTCGCGACCTCTCTGCGTACCACGTGAATGACACACCGCAAGAGGGGCGGAGCAGCATCCACAGGGGACAAAGCAGATGTCGGTCAACATGGCAGCGACAAGAGATTCCGACCTGATCGCCAGGGCCGGCCGTGAGATCTGGGAGCGGAGGAAGGTGTCGCTGCGCCGCCGCCTCGACGGGTCGGCGATCCGTCGCCGCATCTCCGCCATCGATTCGCTCATCAACCTCCTCGAGGAGCGCCACCTCACCGGGGAGCGCTCATTCGACCGCAACCTCCGCCAGCAGCTCTACGGCCTCGAGCACGAGGTGGGTGTGCCGCTGCCGCGCAAGGCGGTGCGCGCCCGCAACACCGTGCGCCTCCACGCCGCCCTCCTCGACTGGCAGGAGACGCTCTTGGACGCGCTGCGGCCGGAGCGCCTCCGCTTCGCCGACGTCCACGACACCGACTGGTCCACGCCCACGCCGCTGGGCTGGTAGAGGCCGGGGCCTAACCGCGCAGGAGCGGGTCCTTCTCGGCCTTGGCCTGGTCCTCGACGCAGTATCGCGCCGCCGGCTTGGCATCGAGACGTCCCTCGGCGATCGGTTTGCC
>PLWW01000076.1 GCA_003153125.1 Candidatus Dormiibacterota bacterium
CCACGGGGGTCCACGCTGACCATACGGGGATCCACGCAGACCACACGGTGTTCCACGCTGACCACAAAACGCCGCAATCGCCCGAGGACGCGGTCGACGCGGCTTGAAGGGTCGCCGAGGGGTCGTCCGCGGCGGCCGGAAGCATTTGCCAGAGTCGCCTTGTGGCCGCCGAAGAACGGCTGGTCGGGTGGCCAACGCTGATCACGTGGCGGTCCACGCTGGTCGCAAAACGCCCGAGTCGACCTGGAAGGCGTGGTTCTGCGGCCTGAGCATTGATTACCGGTTATCGATTAGCGCGGCGGCGAGCGTTTCCTCGAGCCATGCGACGTAGCGCGCTCGTTTCCAGCCGAGCTGCGCCGTCAGCAGCTGATGCAGGTCCGGACTGCTCAGCGCCCACACAGTCTCAGCCGCCGTATCCGGTGACATTCCATTGCGCAGCGGGCCATTGCGGCCGACAGCGTCGACACGAAGGTGCGCATCCCTTGCAGACGTCGGGCAAGCATGTCACGCCGCAGTGAGGCCATGGTCGGATCGGCACCGGAAGCCGTGCGCATAGCTTCGAAGAGCGGCGCGACACGTTTCATCACCTCGCCATGTGGACCGCGAACAGCGTGATCTGGCGGCGCTGATCACGCTCCCTGCTCACTGCATGTGGGTGAGTTGACATCGCTTCCGATCGATTCGGTGCCGGCGCCGGTGCTGCGCGACGGTGACGAGGGCCGTGTGTTCTGGTCCATGGGCAACAGCTTCAGCATCAGGCTTCGTTCCACCGAATCGGCCGGGCGCTGACGTTGCTCGAGGTTGTCGCCCCGGTCGGCACGGCTCCTCCGTTGCACGTACATCACCAGGAGGCCGAGGTCTTCTACCTACTCGAGGGTGCGACGATCTACCGCGCCGGAGACGACGCCTTTGAGCTCGCGCCGGGTTCATCGATCAACAGCCGCGTGGCAGCCGCGGCTGCCACGCGCTGGCTGATCGAACTCCCCATAGCGATCCGTCAAGCAGCGGACGAGGCAGGACCGCTGTGGCTGCAAACCGCCTGTCCATTCATCGGCATTCCGCAGTCTGCACAGAACTTCGGGAGCGTGGGTGGTGCGTGTCCAGCAGCTTGTGCCAGTGGCCCCGAGGGCACCGGGGCACGGGCCTGAAGCGGAGGTGCAGGTGCAACCACTGGCGCGATGGAGAAGGGAATGGGAGTTGCTGCGGGTACCGCGGCGAGGGGCGATGGCCGGCGCCGCGCAAGCAGCACACCGGCGAACAGGAGAACGACGATCACTGCCCCTCCGGTAGCAGCCCACAGCCAGGTGGGGAGCCCGGACTTCGATGCTGCGGTCAAAGCCACAGGAACAGGTACGTCCTTGCCGAAGCTTTCAGTCGCGAGGGTGTCGTACTTCGCGCATCCCACCTGGATGGCGCTCAGGGCCATGCACTGTTTGAAATCGGACTCCGCAGCCTTGAAGTGTCGGTTGTCATAGAGACTCAGTCCACTTCTCCAGAGGCGATCAATCGACCCCAATGAGTTGTTGGCACCAGCTTGCTGCATCGTGTCCTTCACCTCGCTACCGGCGATGAGGTAGCCGACGTTCGTAGTGGACGTGCTGCCAAACGACACGAGCCCGATTACGGAACCGTCCGCGCGGATACCGGGGCCACCCGATCCGCCAGGGCCGGTCGTTGCATCGTGCTGGAACACGGTGACACCATTGGAGAAGCCCTGTGGCCCCGTCTTGATGGCGGTGACCGACCCTGTCGTCTCAGAAGGTGTCAAGGCTGCGCTGAGGGTTTGCGAGATGTCGGCGACAGCCGGATAGCCGAGCACGGTGACCGCGTCACCGACGGACACGCCGCTGGTGTCCGCGACCTGGAGCACCGGAGTGTTGGTGGCATTCACCTGGATCACCGCGGTGTCGTGGCCGGTGTCCTGCGGGCTCGATGCCTCCAGCGTCGCAGGGAGACCCTGGTCTGGCGACGTCATGTTCTGGGTGTAGACAGTGATCTTCGTCTGCTGCTCAGTCAGTCGCGAGTTGAGCAGGAACGTGGCTCCATATTGGCTCTCTGCACTTGCCAGGCACGCCGAGTCGCCCGCAGTGCAGATGCCCTGGTTGATCGCATCCTGATCAATGTACTGGTTGACCACCGCTGTCTTGACGGACTCGTCGGTGGGTGCAGCAACGTGAGCTGCGGTCACGATCTTGCCATCGGACGAAACGAAGAAACCAGTCCCCTGCCAGCCGGTGGTGAAGGGGACGGTGCTCGCCGACCCATCACCGCCCGAACAGGTGCTGCAAAGCGAGTCACCGAAGGTCAGTCCTTGAGAGTTGTCTTGAACGAAAGCCGAGATGCCGTACTCGATGAGGACCACAGATGGGGACGCGATCAACTCGGAGTTCTTCATCTGATCGGTCGGCGGGGTTGCGGCGGACACCGGCGCCGCGGCGAGCGCGACGAGCGCCCCTGCCAAGATACCGGCGGATACGAAACGCCTAGTCATGCGGGACCTCTCTCCTCAAACTCGGTGGGACTCGTCCGCTCGTGCGGGCGCGACATAATGAGAAGGAGAATCGCCCGCGGGTAAGGCGTCGGAACATCACATCGATGATCCGTCGCAGTCCCGTTGAGGTCAGGTCATCCGGTGAGGGACGCCTCGTCACAACACGCCGACCTGCACGTTGCCGGAGCGCCGGGGCTCACCGCCACGATCGAGCCGCCGCCTGTAGTGCGCTGTCTCAGCGGGTGACGGTGGGATCCTAATGGGAATGGACCAGTTCACGACGGCACTGGGGCGTGGTGGCAGCGATTGGGCGGCGACCCACGGCCGATCGGCACCCCGTGGCAGCGCGTAGCTGAGGCCCTGGTCAAGTCCCCTGGAGTGGTGTGAATTCGGTGGAGTTCTCCCAACGTCGATGAGCTAGTGTCCTGTCCCGGAGGTTCGTAGACAAAATCGTTCGATGCTGGCCAGGATCTCGTCCGCGGTCTTGACCCAGACGAAGGGTCGTGGATCGTCGTTGTAGGTGGCAAGGTAGAGGCGGATGGTGTCCTCGAGGGCTCGGGTGCTGCGGTGCACACCGCGGCGCAACTGCCTGCGGGTCAGTTCGGCGAACCACCGCTCGACCTGGTTGATCCACGAGGAATAGGTCGGCGTGAAGTGCAGGTGAAAGCGCGGACGCTGCAGCAGCCAGCGTTTGATCGCCGGCGTCTTGTGGGTGCTCAGGTTGTCGAGCACCAGATGCACGTCGAGCCCGTCAGGCACCTCGTGGTCGATGCGATCGAGGAAAGCGCGGAACTCGATGGCGCGGTGCCGACGACGCACTTGGCCGATGACCTTGCCCGTGGCCACATCCACGCCCTGGGTCGTGTCCATCGCCTGCGCCTG
>PLWW01000019.1 GCA_003153125.1 Candidatus Dormiibacterota bacterium
CCACGATCGGCCTCGAGACCATGTGTGTCGGCGGCGGCATGGGCATGGCCATGGTCGTCGAGCGCCTCTCCTAGCCCCGCCCTCCCTCTCTCAGGCGCGGGTGGCCACGATGTTGAGACGCACGTAGTCGATGATCCGCGATGGCATCCGCTCCACCACCTCGTCGAGGAAGGCCCGCTGGTCGTCGCGGCTCATGGTGACCAGGCATTCGCGCAGGCACACGGCCTCGAGGAAGTCGCGGAGCTGATCGGCGGTGTCGAACGGTGTGGGCTCCTCGTTGGTCCACACGTCAACGTCGACATAGCCCGCGTGGCCCAGGCGATCGACCGTGTCGTCCACCGACGCGTAGAGCCAGCTGCCCGGGCGCTCCACGCCGAGACCGCGGACCACGTTGGTGAGCTGGTCGATGTTTCGGCGCGCGCCGCATTGCGCGACCAGGCGGCCGCCGCCGCGCAGGGCTGCCGCGATGTTGTGGAAGAGGCGGTCATGGTCGAGCACCCAATGGAACGTGGCGGTCGAGAAGACGGCGTCCACGGGTGCGCCCACATCGGCCGGGCTGAACGCGAGAAGGTTGGCGTTGACGAAGCGCACCCGATCGTTGCCCTGGAGGCGCAGCCGCGCCGCGTCGAGCATCGACGGGGACGCGTCGAGCGCCACCACGTGGCCGTCGGGCAGGCGCTCGAGGAGGTGCTGGGTGACCCGGCCGCTGCCGCACCCCGCGTCGATGACCGTCTCGTCGCCGCGCAGCGGCAGCCTGTCGAGCACAGCGGCGCCCCATCGCGTCTGCGGATCGGCGACGCGGTCGTAGGTGGCGGCGTCCCAGTCCGGGGACCTGTCGGACGCCTCGCGCACGCTCATCGGTGCAGGGTAGCGAGGCGACCGCACCGTCAAGCGAGCCAGATGACCAGATCCCGTAGCATCGCGGGCGTGTCTCCATCACTGCACACGCGCGTCCACCTCACCCGCCACTGCGACGTCCACAACCCCGATGGCGTGCTCTATGGCCACCTCCCCGACTTCCCGCTGAGCACCAAGGGCATCCGCCAAGCCCACGCACTCGGCCGTCGCCTCGCGCAGACGACTGCTCGGCAGATCTTCGTCAGCCCGCTGCTGCGCGCTCAGCAGACGGCGGAGATCATCTCCGGCCACATCCCGGGTTCGACCGTGACCACCACCGAGGACCTCGTCGAGGCTCGCTTCGGCCACTACCTCGAAGGCATCAGGCCTCGCAACGTACCGTGGCGCCGTCCCCTGTGGATGGTCCACATGGTGTGGCCGGGCCTGCTCCCCAACGACGAGCGTGTCGACGAGATGGCAGCCCGCGTCGAGCGGCCCATCCGCCGCATCCTCGCGACCACACCGGACGAAGGCGGCATCTGCGTCAGCCACGGTGACCCCATCCAGGCCTTCTGGGTGCGTAGCGAGCACCGACGGGCCTGGGCGCTGCACCGGCTCCAGTGCGCCAAGGGTGGGATGCTCGAGCTCGATTTCGCCGACGGCACACTCGAGCTGATCACGTACAGACCCCCGGCCAAGGACGACGCCGGGGCGGACCCTCAGTCGGACGTGGGCGACATCGCCTGATCGGGCATCGAGAGGCTCGAGAACGCAGCGGCGACATCCAACCCCCCATCGCCCCGCCATGGCCCGGCCCCCGGCTGCGCGGGCGTCCCCGCCGCGGCGGGTTCCAGGCGCAGCGTGACGCCCATGACCAGCCCGAGCCGGGTGCCACTGCCAATGGCAAGCCCCGCCACGTCGTAGCCGACAACGTCCTTGAGCGTCCGCCCTCCGGCTGAGATCAACGCTCCGGCGCCGGTGAGCAGGTCCACGCCCGCAACGCTTCGACGCGCCAGTTCGCCGAGGGCTATCGACTCTCCCACGCGGTCGGACCGGGTGGTGGACAGGCCGCTGACTGCCAGCTTCTTCGCTGCCGCCTTCTTGCGAACCGCTGCCCACGTGCACCCGGCGCCGGCGTGAAGGAGCAGCGCGGCCGCCTCGACCCTGATGGCGTCGAGGCGCTCGTCTCCGATCAACACGGTGGCATCGCCGCCGGCTCCGGAACCCGCATGCGCCGCCGCGACCCCGGCGACGGAGCACGCGCCCAGCACCGCGCGGAGCTGGGCGATGTCGGCAGGCTGAACGACGTCGTTGGCACCGATGCCCGAAGCGCCGACGATGGCGGCGAGCTGGGCACGCAGGGCATCGTTCACGCGGGTGACTCTAGGGGGATCAGCCGATCGCGCGCCGTGGTCTCAGATCACGCCGGCCGGGAGGATGCCGTGCTGCGCGGCCATGGCAATCGTCCACACCAGCGTCACGAAGATGCCCAGGACCAGTGTCCCCGCCCCGGTGAAGACGAGCACGGCGCCGCCTGCAAATGAGGTGCGCGACCAGTTGTAGACCGGTTGGTCGGCGGTCGGCCGCGTGTACATGAGCAGCGCGACCCGCAGGTAGTAGAAGACCGAGACGGCGCTGGTGGCGATGCCCCAGAGCGCCAGCGGCACCTGGTTGGCGTGGATGGCGGCGGCGAACACGAAGAACTTGGCGAAGAACCCCGCCGTCGGCGGGAAACCTCCCAGGGACAGGAGGAACAGGCTCATGGCTGCGGCCACGTACGGTCGCCGGAAGGCGAGGCCGCGCAGGCTGTCGTAGCTGTCCATGTCCTCGCCGCGCCCGGCCATGATGGTGATCACCGCGAAGGCCCCGATGTTGGTGACCGCGTACGCGGCCAGGTAGTACAGCGAGGCGATGGTGCCGAGCGGACTGAGCACCACCACGCCGATGAGGATGTAGCCGGCCTGGGCGATGCCCGAGTAGCCGAGCAACCGCTTCACACTGTTCTGTCGGAGGGCGGCGACGTTGCCGACCACCATGGAGGCGATGGCCACGAAGTACACGATGATCTTCCAGCGGTCGTAGACGGTGGTCTCACCGAGTGTGTAGGTGAAGACGCGGATCAGCGTGGCGAACGCGGCCACCTTGGTGGTCACGCTCATGAACGTGGTCACCGACGTCGGCGCGCCCTGGTACACGTCCGGCGTCCAGGTGTGGAAGGGTGCGGCGCTGATCTTGAACGCGAGGCCCACGAAGAGCAGGGCGATGCCGGCCATCAGGAGGGGGTCGACGCTGTTGCCGGCGTTCTGCAGCGCGGCCGCGATCTGAGCCAGCTGGGTATGCCCGGTCTCGCCGTAGATGAGAGCCATCCCGAAGAGCAGGAAGCCGGAGGCGAACCCACCGAGCAGCAGGTACTTCATGGCCGCCTCGTGGGACCGTGGCTCGGTGCGGCTGAAGCCGCTGAGGATGTACAGCGCGATGGAGAGCAACTCGATGGCGAGGAAGATCACCATCAGGCTGCTGGCCCCGGCGAGGATCATCATGCCGGTGGCCGCGGCGAGGATCAGCGAGTAGTACTCGCCGTAATGCAGACCGCGACGATTCAGGTACTGCGGGCTGATCATCAGGACAAGCGCTGTGCTGATCAGGATGATCGCGTTGATGAACAGGCCGAATCGGTCGTACGCGAACGAGCCGCTGTACACCGTGTGCGGCGTGCCGGCATCGAACCAGCCCCACACCGTCGACCCGAAGGACGCAGCGACCGCCACCAGCGCGAAGGCCGCGAGGCGGCCGCGGTGGGCCTGGCTTGTCACGAGGTCGAGCATCAGCAGGGCGACGAAGCCACCCGCGAGGATGACCTCGGGAAGGATGCCGAGGATGTCGACACCGCTCGGCGTGACCAGCGGGGGAATGACGGCGAGCACGGTCAGGGCGCCCCAGCTTGCGAGGTGACCGCAGGGATGGTGACCGCCGTCGCGACCAGCGACCCGTTGGCGACGGCGACCGACTGCTGCACGCTGGGCCGTGCCACGTCCCCGATCGGGCGCGGGAACACGCCGAGCAGCACCATCAAGGCGGTGAGCGGGAGCAGCACCAGTCCCTGGCGGACGCTGATGTCACGGACGCCCTCCGTGCGTGGCTGGGGCGGGTCGTGCATCAGCCCCTGGTGCAGACGCAGCATGTACCAGCACGCCAGCACCACTCCCACCCCCGCGAGCACCGCGTACACCGGGTACAGCTGGAAGGCGCCGAGCATGATCGAGAACTCGCCAACGAACGAATTCATCCCGGGCATGCCGAGGCCGGCCAGCGTGGCCACGAGGAAGAAGGCGTACAGCCACGGCATGCGCTTCTCGAGGCCGGCGAGCTCGCGGATGTCGCGGGTCCCGGTGCGCTGCTCGACCACCCCGACGATGATGAACAGCGCGGTGATGATGATGCCGTGGTTGACGATCTGGATGACCGCGCCGTTGACCCCGTTGGTGGTCAGCGTGAAGATGCCGAGCGCGATGAATCCGAGGTGGCTGATGCTCGAGTACGCGACGATCCGCTTGAGGTCGGTCTCGCTGAGGGCCATCAGCGCCCCGTAGATGATGCTCAGGACCGCAAGCGCAGCGAACAACCACTTGAAGGTGTTGACCGCGTCAGGGAAAAGCGTGAGCCCGAAGCGGATGAAGCCGTAGGCGCCGAGCTTGCTCACCAGGCCCGCGAAGAACACCAGGACGGGCACCGGCGCTGACACGTAGAGGTCGGGAAGCCACGTGTGGAACGGGACCATGGGGATCTTGATGGCAAACGCGGCGGCGAAGCCGAGGAAGGCCCACTGTTCGGGACTGAAGGTGCTGATGTTGACCCACGGGATCACCACCGGCGTTCGCGACATCTGGCCGCCGAGCAGCGCGGTGATGTCGAAGGACCCCCGCCCGCTGGCGTACTGCAGGGCAATGATGGAGACGAGCATGAGCAGGCTGCCGGCGACTGTGTAGATCATGAACTTCACCGTCGCCCGGCCACGATTCTCGTTGCCGTAGTTGGCGAGAATGAAGTAGAGCGGGATCAGCATGCCCTCCCAGAAGAGATAGAAGAGCAGCAGGTCGAGGCTGAGCAGGACGCCCGCGGTCATGGTCTCGGTGAGCAGCAGCAGCCCACAGAACAACTTGAGCCGGTCGGTGCCGCGCCGCGAGATCAGCACCGCCCCGAGCAGGAAGACAGCGGCGTTGAGCGCGAGGATCCATGCCGAGATACCGTCGAGCCCGAGGTGATAGGAGGCGCCGATCGCCGGGATCCAACTGTGCTGCTCCTCGTAGTGGAAGCCAAGCGGACCAGGAGACAGGTGCGTGCCGCTCATCGCCGCGACCAGCACGGCGACGATCACCGCGGTCAGGAGCGTCGCTCCGACGGTGAGTGCCTTGATGGCGCCCGTCGCACTGCGCGGCACCACCTGGAGCAGCAACGACGCGCCCAGCGGAACGGCGAGGACGACGGTCAGCCAGGGGACGTTCATCGCGACACCAGCACGATGGTGGCCACCACGAAGATGCCCGCGGCCAAGATCATGTAGGAGGCGTAGTCGCGAATCAGACCGGTCTGGTAGTCACGCGCCCAGCCGCCCAGCTCGGAGCAGGCGTCAGCGATGGCGCGGACCCAGCCGTCCATGGCGCGTGGCTCGATGACCTTGCGCGTGGTCCGGGCCAGCGCGATCGTCGGGCGCACCAACAGAGCGTCGTAGATCTCGTCGAAGTAGAACTTGTTGTACGACAGCTGCGGCAGCGCCCGGGGCAGTCGTTCGAGGACCGCCGACGGGTCGGGCCGGCGCTGCAGCCACATGCGCGCCGCAAACCCGGCACCGGCCAGGGAGGCGAGGGTCCCGATGGTCCCGGCCAGGACCGCCGGCCAGGTGCCGAGGTCGACTGCGATCGGCCCTGACGTGGCGGTGGTGAAGACCGGCGCGAGGAAGCTCGTGAAAACGCCACCCAGGACGTTGGCGTGCAGGAACAGGGCCCAGATTCCGAGCACGATGCCGAGGCCGGCGCTGAGCACGGCCAGGATCGTGACCGGGCCGAGCATCATCGGCGGCGCCTCGTGGGCGGCGTACACGCGCGCGGTCTGTGCCTCGCCCCGGAAGACCGTGGCCCAGAGGCGGAACGCGTACAGGCCGGTGAGCACGTTGATGACCAGTCCGACGATGTAGAGGATCCACGGCACAGCCCCCGGGCCGTTGGTCAAGCCGAAGCCGAGCAGTCCCTCCTTGCTGAAGAAGCCGGCGAAGAACGGGATGCCGGCGAGCGCGAAGGTGCCGCTGAGGAAGCACACCTCGGTGCGCCGCATTCGAGCCGCCAGGCCACCCATGAGGCGGATGTCCTGCTCGTCGTGGAGGGCGTGGATCACGTTGCCCGCAGCCATGAAGAGCAGCGCCTTGAACACCGCGTGCGCGGCCAGGTGGTACATGGCCGCGGAGTAGGCGCCGATGCCCACGGCGAAGATCATCAGGCCGATCTGTGACATCGTCGAGTAGGCGATCACGCGCTTGATGTCGACCTGGCTAAGGGCGATGATGCCGGCCATCACGGCGGTGCCGATGCCGACGCACGCCACCATTCCCTGGGCCACGGGGGCGCGGTCGAAGAGCGGGTGAAAACGCGCGATCAGGTACACACCCGCGGTCACCATCGTGGCGGCGTGGATCAACGCGGACACCGGCGTCGGGCCCTCCATGGCGTCAGGCAGCCACGTGTGCAGAGGGAATTGCGCGCTCTTGGCGAAGGCGCCGATGGCCAGGAGAGAGCAGATTCCTGTGACCAGCAGGCCGCTGGACGGGAATGAGCCGGCGGAGGCGAAGATGCCGGGGATGCTCAGCGTGCCCACCTTGAGCACGATCAGGAACGCTGCGATGACCAGGGCGACATCGCCGATGACCTGGGTGATGAACGCCTTGCGAGCGGCGATGACAGCGCTCGGGCGCTCGTACCAGAAGCCGATGAGGAGGTAACTGCTGAGCGCCACGAGCGCCCAGCCGATGATGAGGATGACCAGGTCCGCGGCGAGAACCAGGACCAGCATCGAGAAGATGAAGAAGTTCATGTAGCTGAAGAACCGCGCGATGCCGCGGTCCTCAGCCATATACCCCACCGAATACACGTGAATGAGGAAGCCCACTCCTGTGATCACCATGATCATCACGGCGCTGAGTGGGTCGAGGGTGAGGTCGACGCCGACGCTCAGCCCACCGTGACCGAGGTTGATCCACTGCCAGAGGCTCACGGTGGCCGCCTTGGCCGAGGCCGGCGCGCCGACGACCAGCGTCAGCATGACGCACGCAACAACGAAGGCAGCGAAGATGCTGACCGTGCCGACCAGGTTCACGGCGTTGCGTGGCAGTCGTGGACCGGCGAGCGCGTTGACGAGCGCGCCGGCCAGCGGGAAGAGCATCAGCAGCGACCCGCACACCGCCACGGTGGTCGTGTTCACTTGCTCATCTCGTCGAGGTCGTCGACGTCGAGCTCCCGACCGAGGCGAAACACCTGGGTGATCAACGCCAGCCCCACGACCACCTCGGCGGCGGCGACGACGATCACCATGAACGCGAACACCTGGCCCTCCTCGCTGTTGAGGTAGCGGCCGTAGCTGACGAACACGATGTTGACCGCGTTGAGCATCAGCTCGATGCACATGAACACCACGATCGGGTTGCGGCGGATCAACACCCCGAGGGCGCCGATGCTGAACAGGAACGCGGCGAGGCCGAGGAGGAACGGGAAGTCGTTGGTGGCGTTCATCCGACCTCGACCTCGATGCGGTCCTCTTCGAGCGTCGGCTCCGGTTTGCGGCCCAGGGCACGCTCGCGGCGCTCGGGCGGGTCGCCCGAACGGGTGCGCCGGGTCAGGTACACGGCTCCGACGGCGGCGACGAGGAGCAGCAGGGATGTGATCTCGAAGGGCAGCAGGAAGGTCGTGAAGAGCTGGCCGCCGACGGTTTGCACGTTGCCTGCGGTGTTGACCAGGCCCAGGTCACTCTGGTCGAACGAGAAGGCGTGGTAAGGGTCGGAGGCCTGGCCGATCTGCTGCGCACGGAACACGTTGCTGTTGTTGAAGGTGATCCCGTTGCGGGCCGCCACCACCATGGCCACGGTGATGCCTAGCGCCACCACCGCCCCGATCACGAACCGGCTGTCGACACGGACGCGGTCCTCTGCGCCGGGCGACAGCAGGGCGATGATGAAGACGAACAGCACCATCACGGCGCCCGCGTACACGATCAGCTGGACCACGAAGAGGAACTGCGCGTTGAGCACCAGGAAGATGACCGAGAGGGCGCCGATGGTCATCACCAGCGACAGCGCGGAATAGAGCGGCTGCCGCGAGAAGACAACGCCCAGCGCGCTCAGCGCCGCGAGGGCTCCGGTGACCCAGATGATCACGGTCATCGCGGCTCGGCCTCATCAGGGGAGATCACCCGGGGCACGTGCGACGGCACGCCGAACTCATCGGGGCGGGGGCTGTCGGTGCGCAGCTCGTCGACGGCCTCCCAGGCGACGCGAGGGCTGACCCCGGGCTCGTGCAGCTCCCGCCCCTTCTGGTCGGCGCCTGCGCCCGTTCCACTGTTGGGGCGGCGCGCCTGTGCAAACGACGGCCACGCCTCGAGCAGCTCTGCCTTGGTCACCACCGTGCGCTCGCGACGGTAGTCCGCAAGCTCGAAGCGGGGCCCCAACGTGATCGCCTCCGTGGGACACGCCTCCGCGCAGTAGCCGCAGTAGATGCAGCGCATCAGGTTGATCTCGTAGCGCTCCGCGTAGCGCTCGCCGGGCGACACCGGGTCGGCGGGGTCGTTCTCCGCCGACCCGACGTAGATGCAGCCCACCGGGCACGCCGCGGCGCAGAGCTCGCAACCGATGCACTTCTCCAGACCGTTGTCGTAGCGGTGGAGGATGTGGCGGCCGCGGTGCCGGGCGGCGGTGGGCTTCTGCTCCTCCGGCCACTGCACGGTGATCGGCTTGCGGAGCATCGTCTTGAGGGTGAAGGCCAGTCCCTTGGCGACCTCGATCAGCATCAGCGCCTCCTCACGACGCCCGGATGGCCACGATGGCGCCGGTGACCACGATGTTGACGAGTCCCAGCGGCAGCAGCACCTTCCAGCCGAGGTTCATGAGCCGGTCGTAGCGGAAGCGCGGCAGCGTCCAGCGCAGCCACATCATCACGAACAGCAGCGCGCTGACCTTGCCCAGGAACCAGGCGACCCCGACCAGGCCACCCAGCCAGTCGGAGTGGATCCAGGGGAGAAGCGGCAGCCAGCCGCCAAGGAACACCAGCGTGGCGATCGAGCAGACGATAACCATGTTGATGTACTCGCCGAGGAAGTAGAAGCCGAAGCGCATCGACGAGTACTCCGTGTGGTAGCCGGCCACGAGCTCCGTCTCTGCCTCAGGCAGATCGAAGGGCAGCCGGTTGGTCTCGGCCAGCGCCGCCGTGAAATAGAGGAGGAAAGCCAGCGGCTGGAGGAGGACGAACCACGCGCCCTGCTGGGCCAGCACGATCTTCTCGAGGTCGAGCGAGCCGGCGAGGATGACTGCGCCGACAAGCGCAAAGGCGACGGCCATCTCGTAGGAGATCAGCTGAGCCGAGGAGCGCAGGCCGCCGAGAAGCGAGTACTTGCTGTTCGCTGACCAGCCTCCCAGGAACAGTGAATACACGCCCAGCGAGGTCACCGCGAGCACGAAGAGGAGGCTGACGTTGACGTGGATGAGGTCCCAGTGGAACGGGTAGCCGCCGTTGCAACCGTCGCCGACGACTGTTCCGCCGACGCATGTCAGGCCGCTGATGGGGATCGCGGCGAAGGCGAAGATGGCAGCGCCGCCGGCGAGGGCGGGGCCCACCAGGTAGAGGAGCTTGTCGCGCCCGCTGGGCGCGGCGTTCTCCTTGAAGAGCAGCTTGACGGCGTCGGCCGCGGGCTGGAGCAGGCCGAGCGGGCCGACACGGTTGGGCCCGATGCGCAGCTGGATGCGCGCCGCGACCTTGCGCTCGGCGTAGGTCAGGTAGGCGGCGGCTGTGGCCAGGGCGAGGAGGACGACCACGGCCTTGACCATGATCACGACGATGCCGTCCTCACCAACGCGCCCGATGCTGAAGATGTCGGAGAAGTTGGCGATCACGCGGTCGCCGCCACGAGGAAGTCGGCACGTCCCCCGTTGCCGGCGAGGCCGTACGCGGGGATGGCCGCCACCAGCTCACGATGCACATGGAGGGGATCGGCCGGCCAACCAGCCGCTCCCAACTCGGCGGCGAGCGCGCTCAGCACGCGCGTCTCGGTCGGGGTCTGGGTGGCCGGTGGCAGCGCCGCCCGGAGACGCTGCACGCGGCCCTCGGTGTTGGTCACCGTCCCCGCCTTCTCGAAGTAGGCGTGGCCTGGGATGAGCACGGTGGCCGCCCGGCTCAGGGGCCCGGGGCGGGTGTCGATGACCACCAGGACGTCGAGCTTGGCGGCGGCTCGCGCGACCAGCTCGGCGGCGCCATCGGCCCAGAGGCTGCCGCCCATCACCACCAGGGCGCGGATGGCGCCGGCCGCAGCGGCCTCGAGGATCTCGCGACCCGCCTTGCCCCCGGCGCCGACGCCCGCGTAGCCCGGCCCGCTATTGGGCAGGGCGCCGACATCCTTGGCACCGCGCCCGTTGACCTCGCGTGTGATGGTCAGGCGACGCACATCGTGCGACCTCCCCAGCTCGGCGCACAGCCGCGCCGCGTGGTCGCGGTGGGTCTCGTCGGCGATCACGCCGATGACGCCCTGGGCGGGCAGCTCGCCAATCGCGTCGGCTCCCGCGTCATGGTCGATTCTGTACACCGACACACCACGCTTGGTCGCCGCCTTGCGGAGGCGCAGGGTGAGCACGGGCGCCTCGTGCTCCGGCTCGGCGCCGAGCACGACCACGGCCGAGCACTCCTCGACGTCGGCGATGGCCAGCGCGTGCTCGGCGGGCCCGATACCCGGGAACGATTCGAGCTGGTGATCGATGTGCGGAGTGCCCAGCACGTCCCGTGCCAGTCGCTGCAGCAGCCACAGCTCCTCGTTGGTGTTCTGCGCAGACCCCATGACGGCGATCGAGCCGGCCCCGCTACTGTCCAGCACCTCGCGAAGCGACCGGGCCGCGGACGAGATCGCCTCGCTGACAGAGACGTCGCGAACTGTGCCGTCGCGCCTCACGGCGGGGCGGCGAACGCGATCGACGTTGTTCCAGCTCTCGGCGCTGTAACGGCCGCGATCGCACAGCCACATGTCGTCGACCTGGGGGTTGTCACGCGACGCGAAGCGGCGCACCTCGAAGTCGCGGGTGTCGACGTTGATGTTGCAGCCGTATGAGCATTCGGGGCAGACGCTCTTGGCTCGCTGCAGGTCCCACGGACGCGCCTTGAATCGGTACTGGCGGTGGGTGAGCGCGCCGACCGGGCAGATCTCCGGGAGGTTGCCCTGGAAGACGGAGGTCAGTGGCTGCCCATCGAAGGTGTTGATGAGCGTGTGGATGCCACGCTCCTGGAGCACCAGCTCCTTCTCGCCGGTGATCTCGTCGTAGTAGCGCGTGCAGCGCCAGCACAGGATGCAGCGCTCCTGGTCGAGCTCGATCCTGTCGCTGAGCACCACCGCCTTGTTGAGATGCCTCTTGTCGGTGATCGGGAAACGCGAGCTCGGCGGACCGTAGCGGAAGGCGAAGTCCTGGAGGTCGCATTCGCCGCCGCGGTCGCACACCGGGCAGTCGAGGGGATGGTTGAGGAGCAGGAACTCGAGCATGCCCTCACGCGTCTTGGTGACATCGGCACGTTGCGTGTCGACGACCATGCCGTCGGCGGCGTAGGTGGCGCAGGCGGGCTGCAGCTTGGGCATCTTCTCGACGTGCACGAGGCACATCCGGCACACAGCGACGGGGTCCATCTTGGGGTGCGAGCAGTAGATGGGGATGTGGATACCGAGCTCGGTGGCGACATCAGTGACCAAAGTGCCCTTGGGGACCCGGGTGGACTTCCCATCGATGGTGATGCCGACCAGACCGTCGTCGGCCCCCATGGGTGGCGACGCGTCGGCGGCCATCTACGCCGTCACCAGCTGGGCGGTGCCGCTGCGCACCGGGCATGACCCTGCCCCGCAGTGCGCCTCGAACTCGTCACGGAATGCCTTGTACGCTGACATCACGAACCACGTGGCCGTGTCACCAAGCGGGCAGAAGCACTTGCCGTTCATGTTGTCGCAGATGTCGGCGAGGGTGTTCAGCTCCTCGCTGGTGCAGGCGCCTGCCTCGAGGCGGTGCATGAGGTCGGACTCGAAGTAGGTGCCCTCCCGGCACGGCGCGCACTTGCCGCATGACTCGTGGTGGTAGAAGTCGACGAGGCGCATGGAGACGTTGACCATGCAGGTGGTCTCGTCCATGAACACCATCGCACCAGCCCCCAGCGACGAGCCCGCCTGCTGGACGGCGTCCATGTCGAGCGCAAGGTCGAGATGCTGGGGCAGCAGCACCTGCATGGAGCCGCCGCCGGGCTGAAAGGCCTTCAGGGAGCGGTCCTTCCACATCCCCCCGCACTCCTCTTCGAGCAGTTCGCGGATGGGCGTGCCCATAGCCATCTCGTACGTCCCGGGACGGTTGATGTGGCCGCTGCAGCAGAACAGCCGCGTGCCCGCACTCTTCTCGGTGCCGATCGATTTGAACCACGCGCCACCGCGCTGCACGATGTGCGGCAGGTTGGAGAGTGTCTCGACGTTGTTGACCACCGTCGGCTTGCCGTACAGGCCCTTGATCGCCGGGAATGGAGGCTTCAGACGAGGCTGACCGCGGTACCCCTCGAGAGAGTCGATCAGCGCCGTCTCCTCGCCGCAGATGTAGGCACCGGCGCCGCCGTGCACGATGACATCGCAACTGAACCCGCTGCCGTGGATGTCATTGCCGATGTGCCCCGCCGCGCGAGCCTCCTCGACGCACCGTTCGAGGAGAAGGCGCTGGTCGAAATACTCGCCGCGGATGTAGATGAATGCGATGTTGACCTGCAGCGCGTAGGCCGCGATGAGGAGGCCCTCGATGAGCTGATGGGGATTCTCGTCAATCAGCTTGCGGTCCTTGAAGCAGCCCGGCTCGGACTCGTCGGCGTTGCAGCAGAGGTAGCGGGGGAACACGTCCTTGGGGAGGAATCCCCACTTCATCCCGGTCGGGAAGCCCGCGCCTCCGCGTCCGCGAAGGCCGCTCGTCTTGACCTCATCGACCAGGGTTTCGGGGGTGAAGCGCTGGAACGCCTCGCGCAGGCCCTGGTATCCGCCCAGGCGCTCATACACGGCGAGCGTCTGCAGTCCCTCGGTGCCGAAGTCCTTGGTGAGCAGTCTGTGTTCGGCCATATCCGCGCGATCCTACAGATCGTCCGGGCTGGGGCGCGGTCGCCGGCGCGGCCTGCTTCGGGGGCCGCGCGGGTTGGCCGTGGTGCCGGTCCGAGGCCCCGGCGTCTCGGCTCGCTCGGTTGGCGGGGCCGCGCCGGCCGGCGGGCCTTCCGCGGTGGCGAGCGGCGGCGTCTCCGCGGTGGGCGGATGGGGTCCACTCGGGGTTGCGCCCGCGCCCGCGTGGGCACCCGGCACGGACCGCAGCCGGTCGAGAAGCGCATCGACCGTGTCGGGAGTGAGGTTCTCGTGGAAGTGATGGTCGACCTGCATGGCGGGGGCCCCGCCACAGGCGCCCAGGCATTCGACGGTGCTCTCCCAGGTGAACGCGCCGTCCGCGGTGGTGCCGCCGGATGGACAGGCGAGGCGCCGCTCGACGTGGCCGACGATGTCGTCCGCGCCGCGCAGGGCGCAGCTGACGTTCACGCAGATCAGCACGTGATGCGCGCCCGCGGGCTTCTGGAAGTACATGGAGTAGAACGTGCTGACCGCCTGCACCTCGCTGGGCACGAGGTGCAGGATCT
This sequence comes from Candidatus Dormiibacterota bacterium, assembly GCA_003153125.1. GTDB lineage: Bacteria > Chloroflexota > Dormibacteria > Aeolococcales > Aeolococcaceae > Aeolococcus. Next base: position 13,761 of record PLWW01000019.1, read on the forward strand.
CGGCGACCTCGGTCATCCCCTCGACGGTCAGGAAGCCCTGCTCGTTCTGCACGGCCCAGAGGCAGGGCAGGATCGCGCTGCGGGGGTGTGGATACCGATCGCGGAGAGCGGTGATCTCCTTGCGGGTCGCCGCGCCTAGCACCGCACTGTCTCGGTCACCGCGGCGCGCCGCCCCGTCTCCCCCACCATGCCGCGTGCCCCCGCCACCGGCCCAGGGCTCATCTGTCGACATCCCCGAGAACGATGTCGATCGAGCCGATCACGGCCACGACGTCGGCGATGAGCTCGTTGCGCACCATGTGGGGCAGGGCACTGAGGTTGCTGAACGAGGGAGCCCGCACCTTGCAACGGTAGGGGCGGTTGCCGCCGGTGCTGACGATGTAGAAACCCAGCTCGCCACGGGGCGATTCGATGGCTTGGTACACCTGCCCATGGGGCACGTGGAAACCCTCGGTGACGAGCTTGAAGTGGTGGATGAGCGACTCCATCGACGTGTTGATCTCGTTGCGGGGAGGCAGAGCCACCTTGCGGTCGCTGGTGTTGACCGGGCCTCCGGGAAGGCTGGCCATTGCCTGGCCGATGATCTTGATCGACTCGCGCGCTTCGCGCATGCGCACCAGGTAGCGGTCGTAGACGTCGCCGTGGCTGCCGATGGGGATGTCGAAGTCGAAATGGTCGTAAGAGCTGTAGGGCTGCGCCTTGCGCAGGTCGTAAGGGATCCCGCTGCCGCGCAGGGTGGGACCGGTGGCGCCGTATGCCATGGCGTCGTCGGGGCTGAGCACGCCCAGGCCGCGAGTGCGGTCCATCCAGATGGGGTTCTTGGTGATGAGCAGTTCGTACTGGTCGATGAACGAGGGGAACGTCTTCACCACCTCGTTGACCAGCGCGTAGAACTCGTCAGGCACGTCGGCGAGCAGACCGCCCACGCGGATGAACGACGTGTGCATGCGCACGCCGCTGATCAGCTCGTTGATGTCGAGGATCTTTTCGCGCTCGCGCCAAGCGTAGACGAACGGCGTCGTGGCGCCGAGGTCGAGCGCGCTCGTCCCGTACCAGAGGAAGTGGCTGGCCACGCGCGTCAGCTCGCACATGATCACGCGCAGGTACTGGGCGCGGGGCGGCACCTCGATGCCGAGCAGTCGCTCCGCCGCCAGGGAGAAACCGAGGTTGTTGAACAGCGGAGCCAGGTAGTCCATGCGGTCGGTGAACGGGATGCACTGCTGCCACGTGTGCGACTCGAAGGATTTCTCAAAGCCGGTGTGGAGGAAGCCGATGTCGGGGCGGCACTCGCGCACCACCTCGCCATCAAGCTCGAGCACGAGGCGGAGCACCCCATGGGTGCTGGGGTGCTGCGGGCCCATGTTCAGTTCCATGGTCTGGTCGTCGAGCTGGACCAGGTCGATCGCATCGTTGCCGGGGTCGACGCCGAGCACAGACCGTCCCCGGTCGAACGCCTCAGACCCCTCGTCGCGCGTCGGGGTGCCGGCCCCGCGCATCGGCGGCAGCACCGCCATCAGCGCGACTCCCCGGGCATGTCGCGCGGCCGCTCGGCGGCGGGCAGAGCCCATTCGAGGTTGTGGGTGAACGCGACCGGTTCCCCAAAGCTGACGTAATCCTTGCGCAGCGGGTGGCCCACCCAGTCCTCGGGGAGCAGGATGCGGTGAAGGTCGTGGTGGTCGGTGAACTCGATGCCGAAGAGGTCGAAGGTCTCGCGCTCGTGCCAGTCCATGCCGGCGAACACGCGCTCTGCGCTGGGAAGGCGCGGCGCATCCTCGGGAACCTGCACGATGAGGCGGCACTCGTCGTTGTGCTCGATCGAGCGCAGTTGGTAGACGACGTCGAAGCGCGGCGCCGCGGGCTCTCGATCGGGCCAGTCGACCGCCGTCACGAAGACGGGCACCCGGTAGAGGGCGTCGGCGTGGTCGCGAAGAAGGGTCAGCGCCCCGATCAGGTGCTCGACGTGCACGAGGATGGTGAGCTCGCCGACCTCCTCGTCGACGCTGATCACGGCGAGAGGGAGCTCGCGTGAGAGCACCTCGGCGGCGCGACGACCACGCGGCGGACCTGCCGAAGTGACAGGAGCGGGGGGCGTGGTCACGGTTCTATCCCCGCAACGAGCTGGGCCGCTCGGCGGCGATCTTCATCTGCAGTTTGAGCACCGCGTCGAGCAGCCCCTCGGGACGAGGCGGGCAACCGGGCAGGTACACGTCCACCGGGACCACCTTGTCCACACCCTGGATGATCGCGTAGTTGTTGAACATCCCTCCGCTCGAGGCGCATGCACCCATGCTGATCACCCACTTGGGCTCGGGCATCTGGTCGTAGATCTGGCGGAGGACGGGACCCATCTTCTGGGAGACACGGCCGGCCACGATCATCAGGTCGGCCTGGCGCGGAGACGCGCGGAACACCTCGCAGCCGAACCGGGACATGTCGTAACGCGCCGCTCCCGTCGCCATCATCTCGATGGCGCAACACGCGAGGCCGAACAGCGCCGGCCACAGCGAGCTGTAGCGGCCCCACTGGATGACCTTCTCGATGCTCGTGGTGATCGCCCCCGCCTTCGCGGCGGTCCGCTCGAGGTCGCCGACGCGGGGCAGCGGCAGCGCGCCGGCATCACCCTGCGCGTTGAGCAGCGGCACACCGGTCGCGCGGTCGTACGTCAATCCCACCGCAGCGCTCCCTTGCGCCAGATGTAGATGAGTCCGATGAGCAGCGTGGCGATGAAGATGCCCATCTCCACGATGCCGAAGATCTTCAACTGACGCACGATCGTCGCCCACGGGAGAAGGAAGATCGACTCGACGTCGAAGATGATGAAGAGCATGGCGGTGACGTAGAAGCTGACCGAGAAGCGCCGCCGCGCTGTCTCGACGGGGACGATGCCGCACTCGTAGGGAAGGCCCTTGGCGGGGTTGGCGCGGCGCGGTCCGAACCACGAGCTCAGCGCCTGCACGCCGGCCCCGAACGCGACGCAGACGGCCAAGAAGACGAGGATCGGCGCGAAGTCCGAGAGCATCTGTCGTGATCCTAACAAAGCTGCGTCGCGACGCCTCCCGAAGCCGAACCGATGCTGTCAGGACGCCGCGACGCTGCCCCGACCGGGTCGATTGAGTGCCATTCCGTACGCGCCGCAGCTCCTTCCGGCGGCTCAGCCGTCGGCGGAACCGCCCAGTTCCAGGCACCGGTCCCGCCAGAACGCGAGGCGCCGGGAGAAGCGCTTCATCTCCGCGTCGAGGACGACGAGGTCGGTGCTGGCGACCTCGTGCCGAACCTCGGCGGGCATCTCGGCCAGACGTCCCTCGGAGACGGTGAGGAGGTCGCGCTTCACGGCCAGCAACTCGGCGTAGACGGTCACCCAATGGGCGGCGTCATCGAGGTACGGAGTGGCGGGGTTCTCGCCGTCGAGCAGGCGGTCGTCGTCGACTATCTTGTCCGCCGCGTCCTGCGCCACCTCATCGGTCATGCGGTTCTCGTCCTCGGTCTCGCGGCCGTCCTCGGTCTCGCGGCCGGCTGCGGTCGTCGCCGCGGGCGCTGAGTGTAGAACCTTACGAGAGGGCTCAGCCGTGACTGTGGGCCATCTCCGCGGCGGCGCCGGCGCCGAGCAGCGCTCCACATTGCGGGCAGAAACGGCCAGCTTCCAACGTCCGCCCACAGTGCTGGCAGCGGACCTCGCGCAGGCCCAGAGAGGCACCCTCGTCGAGCACCGACGCATGGATGACCAGTCGGACGGCGACGAGAACGCCGGCAACCACGACGGCCTGCCAGAGGAGGACGAACAGGGGCGTCAGACCGGCGTCGTCGAGCACCTCACTTCCCGCCGCGAACGCGATGGCTGCGATCACGGCCAGGGGGAGGCCGGCGGCGCGCAGCGCCGCCGCGTGCCCACCACGCGGGCGCCACAGGGAGGCCGCGACCAGCCCGCTGCACGAGCCGTGCAGGAGCGGGATGAGCAGGGCCGCGCTGAGCAGTGTGAACACCCAGTTGGCTGGGTCCACGCGCAGGGCCACACCGCCGAGCGAACCCGTGAGGTTGAGCAGCGTCTGGGCAAGCGCGAAGCCGGCTCCGGCCGCGACGCCGAAGACGAGCCCGTCGAGGGTGTTGGGAAAGCGCCGGCGCAGCAGGAGGAGCGGCAGCGCCGGCTTGAGGAGTTCGGCGACCGCCGCCAGCACGGTGGTGAGGAGCACAACTCCGCCCGCCCCGAGCCCCTTGCCGATGGCGTCGCCGGCCGCGGTCAAAGCCACCCCGACGACGGCGCCGGCGACGACTGTGGCCAGCAGAACGAGCAGCGGCTCGTCGGCGAACACGTCCGCCTCGCGCAGGTAGGAGATGTAGAGGACGGGCACCAGGAGAGCCGCCACCCAGATCGCCGGCACCACCAGCCCGGTGACGGCAAGGAGGGCGACGAGGGCGACCCCGCCGAGAAGGCCCCAGCGGAAGAGGTGGCTGCGCTCGTGGGCGAGGCGCGGCATCAGGGTGGAGATCACGCTGGGGGTCGTCAGGTGCTCGCCGGGGTGGAGCACGAAGTGGTGGAGGCGCAACGGTCCCCCGTCGCGGTGTGCTCCGCAGTGGGTGCAGAACTGGCCGTCGGGCACCTCAGCACCGCAGTGCGAACAGGTCACCGCCGAATACTACGTCGCCCCAGGGCCCTCGTCGCCCCTCACGCTGCGACGGGCCCGGCGGGCACGGCCGTCAGCCGGCGATCGCCATGACCTCGTTGTCGCTGTATCCGCACGGCGTGGCCGTGACCGCGACCGGGCGGCTGACGCGGGCGTAGATAGCGGCGATCCTGCCCACCGCCCGCGCCCACGTGAAGGTCGCCGCGCGTAGCCGAGCGGCCGCACCCATGCGTTCGCGACGGTCCGTGTCGTCGAGCAGGGAGGCGATCGCCTCGGCGAACGCACGCGGCTCTCGGCCGGCGACGAGGATGCCGGTCTCACCGTCGGCGATGACCTCGGTGAGGCCGCCGACGGCGCTTGCGACCACCGGTGTTCCCAGCGCCTGCGCCTCGAGCGCGACCAGGCCGAACGTCTCGGTGCGGGACGGCACAACGCAGATGTCGGCGAGCGCGTAGTAATCGGCGAGGTCCTCGTGCTCGATGGCGCCGAGGAAGCGCACGCGCCCCTGCAGGCCGTGGCCCCCCGCCCTTGCTTCGAGGCGGCGACGTTCTCCGCCTCCCCCGGCCGCGGCACCGTCTCCACTGTCGTCGCCGATGACCAGCGTGACCACGTCGTCGAAGCGCTCCTCCGCGCAGAGCGCGGCCACGGCGTCGAGGAGTGTCTCCGCCCCCTTCAGTGGCTCGAGACGCCCGGCGAACAGCAGGACACGGTGGCCTCCGAGGCCGAGCTCGTCGCGAAGGGCGATCGTGTCCTTGGGGTGGAGCACGCGGAGGTCCACGCCCGGCTGGGCGACGCAGATGCGGGAGCGCGATGCCCCGTAGAGGCGCATCAGGTCCTTGGCCTCGGCCACGCTGCCGCTCACCAGACGGTCCGCGGCGGCCACCAGGCGCGCCTCCGCCGCCGAACGGCGCGCGTCCATGGGCAGCCCCGCCCGGGCCTTGGCGCGCGCCAGGGTGTGGAACGATTGGACCCAGGGAACGTGCCAGAGGTCGCGCAGCTGCTGGGCCACCAGGCCGCCGAGCCAGTAGTGGCCGTGGACGACGATGTAGCTGCGCCGCTCGCTGATGGCATGGCCAGCCACGGCCGCCGCGAAGGCGTCGACCAGGTCGGCGAGGTCCTGTTTGGGGAGAGCTCGCGGCGGCCCCACCGTGAGGCGGACCAGCCGGCTCATCGGGGCGATCATCTCTTCGGCCGGGGCCGCGGGGTCATCGCGTCGCACGAACACGTCGGTGGGGATCCCCGACTCGGCCAAGCCCTCGCACAGCCGGCGGACAGCCAGGTTGGCGCCGCCGTTCTCACCGCGGCCCAACGCGCCCAACGGTGAGGCGTGCATGCTGATCACAGCAACCGGTCCGGACACGTTGCGTCGCATGCATCAAGTCTACCCGCACGTCTTGACCTGAACCCCGTGCGCTACCGTCGACGTGCAACGGAGGCACTTCGATGGCCCAGGCAGAGGCGCCCAGCAAGGGGCGCGTCGAGACGATCACCTACGGCAACTTCCGCTCCATCATCACCGGCGAAGACCCCTCGTGGCAGATCGGCGGCTTCAGCCTGCCCGACGGGACGGAGTGGAAGTACCGCGAGCCCAACGCCACCGTGATCGTCGAACACGACAAGCTCCGCGTCCGGGCCAACCCGCTGTCACGGTCCCACGACCGCATCCAGGTCCTCGACAACGCCAAGCACATGTACTTCTCGACGACCAAATTCATCCCGCCGGACGACGGCACCATCAGCGTGGAGCTGGCCATCGCGGGACGGCGCCACCAGGGCATTGCCGGCGACCTCTACGACGGCATGGCGACCGTCAACCTGCTCGACTTCAACACCGGCGCTGCCATCGACTTCTTCGCCAGCAACGACATCCTCGCCACCGTGTACGGCCGTGTCCTCTTCCCGGGAGTGGTGGCAGCCCCGCCCGCCGACCTCAACCGACCGACCTACTTCTGCATCTTCAACGAGCTGCCGGTGGCGACCAAGCCCGGCCAGACCCACCTCTACAGGATCACCTACGACAAGGGCGCCGACGAGTTGTGGTGGTTCATCGACGGCGAGCAGGTGGACCACCACCGCGAGGTGCCGTTCAAGATGGAGTCGTTCCTTGTGGCCCTCGGCCTCATGACTGAGAAGCCCATCGACGACGACCACAGCATCAGCCTCCACGGCCAGGGCCTGACCGGCGAGTGGAGCCCGCTGACGATCACGATCGAGCACCGCTAGGACGCCGCCCCGGCGTCCCTGGGTGGAGCGGGCTCGACCGCCATGATCGCCTCCACGACGGCTGACTTGGCGTCCGCGTCGTCCTGCACGTACGTCCAGTGCCGATGAGCCAGCTCCTGCTTGGTGCGCTGGTAGAGATTTCGGGCGCTGCCGTCGCAACGGAGCCGGTCGCGAAAGGCGAGCATGCGCTCGATCTCCGGGCATCCCTCAGAGAACACGTGCAGGTTGATGCCGGCGGCCGGTCCCTTGAACATCCGGTGCTGATGCCAGTCCTCTTCGCACACACGCAGGACGTACCCGGCCGCCTCCAGCATGGGCAGGTAGGCTGCCTCGTCGGCCGAATCCTCGACCACCAGGCACATGTCGATGATCGGTTTGGCGGCGAGGCCGGGGACCGATGTCGAACCGACGTGCTCGAGTTGCAGCGCGCGACCGCCCAGCGCCGCCCTGACCCGCGCCGACTCGACCGCGAACAGTTCCGGCCAACGATGGCTGTATGGCTCGAGGACGATCGGCCCGGCGTTCAGCGCCGGCTCGCCGACGGCGACCCGCCTGAGTCGGTCCTGGGCGCCGATATGAGGGTCTTCGCTGGTCATTGCCTGGATGTGTGGTGCCCGTCGCGCGGCGTTGCCGGCAGGACCTGGTTTCGGAATCGCCGTCGCGAGGGAAGCTTATCTATGTGCCGACCTGACACGCACGGGGATTTGATCGTGGAACCACTGACACCGCTCGCCCGACATGCCGAGGCGCTGCCGCCGGACTGGAAGTGGCTCGCCCTCTTCGCCCCGCCCGCCGCGCACCTGGTCGAATGGCGCACCTGGCTGGCCCAGGCGCAGCGGGCTGAGGAGGCGGCAACTCTGCACTACTGGTCTGCTCGCGTCGATCGCGCCGCCTGAGCTCCCGTTCTCACGAGGCGGCCCGGTCGCGTCATACTCCGGGGCACACCTGAATATGTGCCCCGGGTGATGGGAAGCCGGTGAGAATCCGGCGCTGTCGCGCAACTGTGAGCGGGGAGCCAGCGACCACGATGCCACCGGACGCAGGTCTGGGAAGGCGGCCGCACCGGCGCCGATCCGCAAGCCAGGAGACCGATCCGGGGTTGAGATTTCCCCACCCCCGCGCGAAACGGGATGTCGGCCTCATGCGGTGAGGTCCTCCCCGAGGGTAGGGGCTGACCGCATGGGGCTTCCCATGTACGACACCCGGAGAGCCGCGGGGCTGGCAGCCGCGGCATTGGTCGTCGTGGGCGCTGCCTCACTTCTTGGGGGCGCCCATCCCGTCAGCGGCCAGGCCGACCCTGCGTCACGCGCACTGCTGTACCTGCAGTCACAGCAGTCGGCGACGGATGGGTCGATCCCCTCGAGCCCGGGCAGCTTCGGGCCCAGTGAGCTCTACGCCATCGGCGCCGCCGCCGCCGGCTACGACCCCAACGTGCTCGCTCACGGCGGGCCCTCGGTCATCGACTACCTCGCCGCCAACGCCAGCTCCGCCTGCCGCCTGGTCATTGACCCGAGCGCCGCCGCCGGCGCCTGCGGGGAGTTGATCGAGGCAGTCGTCGCCGCCGGCAGGAACCCTGTCTCCTTCGCCGGCCTCGACCTGGTCAGCCGTCTCTCCGCCTACTGGAACGCCACCACCGGGGCCTTCGGGGACGGCCAGGCGTTCACCCAGGCGCTCGCCGTCCAGGGACTGGTCGCCGCCGCCGCTCCTGTCCCTGCCGGTGCGCTCTCCCTCCTCCACCACGCCCAGGACAGTGA
>PLWW01000104.1 GCA_003153125.1 Candidatus Dormiibacterota bacterium
GCGCGCGGTTGGTCACACAAAGCAGTGTAGAACCACAGGCTAGTGTCACACCGGACATCGCCGGGACGGTCTGCGTCAGTGGCGGCTCAGCAGCAACCCCAGCACCAGGATGACCACCAGTGCCGCCGCCAGGATCATGGGTACCCGGGGACTGTCGAGGGCATCACCGGCCCGATTCCAGAGCGTCGGGCTCCTCTCCACCGGCTCCGAGTCTGGAGGCGGACCTGGGGCTGGAGATGTGACCACCGACTCCTCGATGCTGAAGATCGTCACACGTCCCGCCGCGTCGTCAGCAAGCTGCATGCGATCGACGACAGCCGGGGTGCGCTGCGCGCTGCGCCGCCTCCGCGCGGGGCGGTGCTCCGCGTCGGGAAGCGGCGGAGGTGGTGGTGGCGGCGGGTCGGCGGTGCTCAGGGGGATGGTCGCCCCGATGGCGCGACCGCGTCCCAGACGGCATTGAGCCGGGCCTGCTCGGCGGCGAGAAGTACCAGGCCACCAACCACGGGGACGGCGAGCAGGAGCGTGGCCCCCACCGGGCGGACCTGGCGGTCGGTGGTCGTGCCGACGTGCTCCTCCACGCAGCGCAGTCGCTCAAGCGTCATCACCACGGCGATGAGGCTGATCGGGAGCAGCAACGTCAGGTAGGGCACCACCGCGAGACCGCCCAGCATGAGATACGACTGCAGGGGCGAGACATGAGACGCCAGCGGCAGGTGCAGTGAGAGGCGGCCGCCGACGATGAGGGCGGCCCCGGCCAGCGTGACGAGCATTCCGGCCAGCCACGGCACGGCCAGCGCCAGGGCGCTGCGCAGCGGACGGGAATGGAGCTTGGGGTCGAACTCCTCGAGCTCGCGGTTCATCCTCTGGTGCCACACCAGCGCGTACACGCCCAGCGTCACGATCGCCAGCAGGGATACGAGGAGCGGTGGTCGCGCACGGCCGACGGGCCCGAAGTGGGGCTGCAGGAGCGGCGCCGCGGCGCGGACCGCGGGCACGGGCTCGAGCGGCAGCTCGGTCTGCTCCCGGGAGGTGGGCGGGGCTGCGGTCGTGTCAGGGCGGCCGAAACCGGCCCGGAACGACCACCCGGGCGGTGCCCCGCTGACGTCGAGCGTCGACCCGCTGCCCGCGGCAGACGGGGCGGCGGGCGCGGCGGTGGCGGTGCCGGCGGTGCTGGTCCGAACAGCCGACCCGGCACCGACAAGAGTGGCCGCGGGCTGGGCCGCGGCCATCCGGGCCGGTGGCGGGCTGGCCCTGCCCATGACCTCGGCGCTCGCCGCCGTCGACGGCATCGTGGTTGACGTCGACGCCGGCGGTGCGATGTCCGGCATCGCAGTCGTCGCCGGTGTGTCCGGGTCGGTCGGACGGGAATTCGGCCCTGCTGGAACGTGTGCTGCGTCGTTGGCCATGGTTGTGGCGTCCCCTTCGAAGGTGCTGATGGCTCCGGGTACTGGATTCGAACCAGTGACCTTGCGGTTAACAGCCGCCTGCTCTACCGCTGAGCTAACCCGGAATGTGTGGGATGTTTCTCTGCTGGGGTTGGTCGGCGCGTACGCAGGCAGTATACGGAGCGGACGTTCGTGCAACCGCGCCAGCAGTCAGTCGAGAAAGTCGCGCAGCCTGCGGCTGCGCGACGGATGGCGCAGCTTGCGGATCGCCTTGGCCTCGATCTGGCGAACGCGTTCGCGGGTGACACCGAACCGTTTACCGACCTCCTCGAGGGTGCGCTGCTGACCGTCGGCGAGCCCGAAACGCAGTTGCAGGACACGTCGTTCGCGCGGCGACAGCGTGTCGAGCATGCCCTCCATCTCGGTGTGCAGAACCGCCAGCGATGCGGCATCAGACGGTGTTGTGGCGTCCTTGTCCTCAACGAAGTCGCCGAGGCTGGCGTCGTCCTCGTCGCCAACGGGCGTCTCCAGCGACACAGGGTCGCGCGAGATCCTCCTGATCTCGCGGACACGACCGGGGTCGATTCCCAGCTCGTCTGCGATCTCGTCGTCGGTGGGATCGCGGCCAAGCTCCTCGAGCAGGCGTCGCGACACCCGGACGAGCTTGTTGATCGCCTCGACCATGTGGACTGGCACTCGGATGGTGCGCCCCTGGTCGGCGATGGCACGGGTGACCGCCTGTCGTATCCACCAGGTGGCGTACGTGGAGAACTTGAAGCCACGGCGGTGGTCGAACTTCTCCACAGCGCGGATGAGGCCGAGGTTTCCCTCCTGGATGAGATCGAGGAAGGACATACCGCGACCGATGTACTTCTTGGCGATGCTGACCACGAGGCGAAGGTTGGCCTCGGTCAGCGCATCCTTGGCGGCGAGGTCGCCCTGCTCGATGAGCTTGGCGTAGTGCACCTCCTGCGCCGCGATGAGCAGCGGCACGCGGCCGATCTCACGAAGGTACATGCGAACGGGGTCGTCGAAGGGTACCGAGTCGGCGGCTTCGGCCTTGGCGATAGTGGCGTCATCGAGGTCGTCGACCACCTCGAAATCCCGGTCGCCGTCGTTGATCGTGATGCCGATGTCGGCGAGCGCGCTGAAGATGCGCTGGAGATGGTCTGGTTCCGCGTCGATCTCGGGGAAGGCCGTGAGCACGTCGTCGGGGGTGAGCGAACCCTGCTCCTTGCCACGCGCGATCAGCGCTTCCGCCGCGGCGCTGAGTTCGTCGATCGCTCCCGCAACCGCCACGTCTGCACCTCCTCCCCTGGTCATGACTCGTCCACCGACATTCAACGTTCCTCGCACCCGTTGAACGCAAACATGCCGGGCACTGCTACGCGGCGCGGGCGGGGCGGACGTCACTCGGCGCGGGCGCTGCGGCGCAGTCGTGGCGAGGCCGTGGCCAGCTGGCGGCGCCGGGCAGCGAGGCGGCCGACCTCGACGTCGTCACCTCGCTCCCTGGCGGCCGCCATCTGTCTGCTCACCTCGGAGATTTCCGTGACCTGCTGAGCCTCGACCACCCGCCGGATGCAGTCGGCGATGGCCGTGTCGAGGTCGCCGACGCGACTCTCTGGGAGAAGCACCGGCACGGGTTCCATCATCAGCCCGGCCGCAAAGTCGCGATCCTGGGCAGCCACCGAATGCAGGGGGAACGACTCCCCGGCCGTCGTTGCCAGCGCGATCTCCATCATCCGCCGCGCCAGCGGATGCCGCACCGACGCCAGGTCAAGCGCGAACTCTCCCGTGAGCCGGGTGGCGATCTCCGGGCGTTGCACGCACAGCGTGGCCAGGTACGTCTCCCACGACGCCGGCCTCGGCAGGGTCACACCGGCATCGGCCGCAGGCTGTGCAGCGGCCTCTGGGACGGCGCTCACATGCAGGGGCCGGCGAGCAGCCACACCGCGACGGGCGGCAGCCACGTCGGAGCCGAGCGTCGCAGCAGTGAGGTTGAGGCGCCGCGACGCCTGCTGGACGTACAGCTCGCGCGCCGCCGCCTCGGGGATGCGCACCAGCACCGCCACCGCTCTCTCCGCAGCTGCGCGGCGGGCCTCGATGCTCCCCGCCTCGCCGTCGCCCATGGCCCGGTCGAGGAGCACCTGCCATTCCGGGGGCGCCTGGTCCACCACCGCCGCAAACGCCGCGGGGTCGCGGCGCACCAGCTCGTCGGGATCCTTGCACGACTCGGGGAGCAGGCAGATGCGCGCCGCCAGCCCCTCCGAGGCGACGACGTCGACCGCCCTCGACGCCGCCGCCCGCCCGGCTTCGTCGGCATCAAAGCAGAGCACCACGCTGTCGGCGTGGCGAGAGAGCACCTTGGCCTGCTCGCGGCTCAACGCCGTCCCGCTGCTGGCCACGGTGTTGCCCACCCCGGCAAGGTGGGCCGCCATGACGTCGAAGTACCCCTCGACGATCACCGCGACGCGGTGCTCGCGCATCGCGGTGCGCGCGAGGTCGATGCCGTAGAGGGCGCTCCCCTTGTGGTACACCGCGGTCTCGGGCGAGTTGAGGTACTTGGGCACGTCGTCACCAAGGGCGCGGCCGCCAAAGGCGATGACCTCACCACGCTCGTCGCGGATGGGGAAGACCAGGCGGTGCCGAAAGCGGTCGCGGACGCGACCTCCGCGGGCGTGGTGCGCGAGCCCGGCATCGACGATCTCGTCCGGCGTGGCCGCGGCTCGCTCAGTGAGGTAGCGGGACAAGGCGTCCTCGCCGCCACCCCCGGCGGGGGCGAATCCGAGCCCGAAGGTGCGTGCCCGCTCCTCCGCCACAACCCGTGACGACAGGAGGTCGCGTCCGTCGGCCCCGGCGGGACTGGACCACAGAACATGTTCGAAGAAGGCGGCCGCGCGCGCGTTGAGCTCGAGTGTGCGCTTGCGCCGCCGTGACGCACCGCGCCGCTCGCCATTCTGGGCTGCCGCCTCGAGCTCCACGCCAGCCCGCTCGGCCAGCAGTTCGAGGGCGGAGCGGAAGTCAGTGTGCTCGACCTTCTCCACGAAGGTGAACATGTCGCCACCCTCCTGGCAGCCGAAGCAGTACCACGCCTGGCGCTCCTGGCTGACGTTGAACGACGGCGTCTTCTCGGAATGAAACGGGCAGAGTGCGCGATGACCGCGGCCGGCGCGCTGCAGGGTGACGTAGCCACCCACCACGTCGACGATGTCGAGACGAGCCTTGATCTCGGCGACAGCGTCACGTGCCATGAGGCGATGGTAGGCCGCCCCCGGTGGGCGGCGGCGCGGAGCCTGGTCAGGCCGTCGCGGCGGCCGCCTCGTCAGCGGGGGCGATCTGGCGGATCGACGCGACGGCGACCAGGCCGCCCGCCACCAGCATCCCGGCGGCGATACGCATGGACGCCGTGAACCCGTCGTTGAGCGACCTCCCGGCAAGGTGCGATGACGCCGCCGAGAGGCCGGCGAGCGCGGGCACCACCGCCACCGCGAGGAGTCCGCCGATGCGGGCGGTGGCGTTGTTGATCGCCGAGCCCACGCCGAGGTGGCGGGCGTCCACAGCCGCCATCACCGCGGCGGTGAGCGGTGCCACCGTGAGGGTCAGGCCTGCCCCGAACACGACGATGCCGGGGAGGATCGACAGGAAATAGCTGTCGCCATCACGGACACCGGAGAGAAGGATCAGCCCGACAGCCGCCAGGATCGGGCCGCCCGTCATCGGCAGCCGTGGACCGATACGCTGCGCGAGAGCGCCCGATTGCGCGGAGAGCAGGATGAGCAGCACGCTGGCGGGAAGGAATGCAGTGCCTGCGCCAAGCGGGCTGTAGTGCAGGTCGACCTGCAGGTGGAGGACGAGCAGGAACGAGGTCACCGAGAGGGCGGCGTACACCACGAAAGTGGTGAGGTTGGCGCCGCTGAACTGCCGGGAGGCAAACAGGCGAAGCGGCACCATCGGATCGGCGATTCGCAGCTCGGCAAACGGGAAGGCCACCAGAAGGATGGCGCCCACCACCCCGGCGGTCACGGTGGCTGCCGACCATCCGTTGCTTGGACCGTTGATGAGCGCGAGCACGACACCGGCGAGTCCCACCGAGATGATTACCGCGCCGGCGTAGTCGGGCCGGCCCGCGGCGGTGCTGTCACGAGTCTCGGGAACGTGGCGCATTGTGATGTCGATGGCGACGGCGGCCAGCGGAACATTGATGAAGAAGATGGCGCGCCAGGAGAACGCGTTGATGAGCCACCCGCCGATGAAGGGGCCGACCACGAGGCTGACACCGCTCAGCCCGGACCACATGCCCACAGCGCGCGCCCGGTCGGCGCCCGCAAAGCACGCGGAGATGATCGCCAGGCTGCCCGGGACGAGCAGCGCGCCGCCGATCCCCTGGACGGCGCGGGCGCCGATGAGCAGCAGCGTGTTGGGAGCGAGGCCGCAGACCACCGACGCCGCCGTGAAGGACAGCAGCCCGAGCACGAAGACGCGGCGGCGACCGTAGCGGTCGCCGAGCGACCCTCCGAGGATGATCAGGGCCCCGAGCGTCAGCAGGTATGCGTCGGAGATCCACTGCAGGTCGCTCAGGCCGGTGTGGAGGTCGCGCGCAATCGTCGGCAGGGCTACGTTGACAACCGTCGAGTCGAGGAACGCCACCCCCGACCCCAGGACGGTCGCAGCCACGATCCAGCGGCCCGCCGCGGTCGCGTACCGGACCTGGCCAGGGGCCGCCGTTGCTGGTGAGGAGGGTTCTGCCTGGGACGTCTCAGTCGTAACGATTCCAGAACCAGCGACGGCGGCGCACGCCCTCCGTGGTGGGGGCGATCAGACGCTCGGCCTCCTCCGCCGCCCAGCGGCTCTCGGCGAGGTCGCGTTCCCGATCGGCGAGCTCACGTTCCTTGCCGGCAAGGATGCGGTCCTTCTCCGCCTGCGCGGCGGCGTGCTCGGCACGCGCTGTCTGGAGTTCCATCTGCAGCTGTTTGACCATGTTCTGACGGGACACGAGCTCGGCTTGAAAGCGCTGCCGCTGCTCTGTGTAGATGCGCTGTTCGAGAGTGCGCTCCCAGCGGTCGAGCAGGCCCGCCACGAGTTCGCGCGCGTCCAGGGACATGGAGGCAAGGTCGCCCCGCGGCCCGGGCGGGCCAGCCTCGACGATGCCGAATTGTGTCTCCCGCGACGGCGGCGGAACCGCCATCTCGGCGACCACGGTGTCCTCATCGAAGGTGATGCCGTCGTCGGGGTGGGCGTCAAGGCTGGGAAGGGCGAGCTCGGGCATGCCGTCGTCGACGAGCTCTTCGGCATCCGGTTCGGCGGCGACGTACACGTCCTCGACGTCCTCGGTGTCGTCGTCCTCGAGGTGCCCCGGCTCATCGGCGGGGTCGGTCGCGCCTTCCTCCGCGCCCTCGCCGGCGGGGACATGGCTCAGCCAGACCGGCGCCTGCTGCGGCTCCCGCGGCCGCGACGTCCAAGCCGGCGCAGGGCTTTCGTCCTCCGGCCACGGCTCGATGGAGTCCGGGTCTGCCCAGCCGTGCTGGGTCGAGGTGTCGAGCGCATCGGCGGCGTCGTCCTCATCGAGGCGGCTGGTCGGGTCGGGGTTGCCGTACATCTCGCCGGGGAGCGGCTCACGACCGCTGTTGAATGCCGACACGATCGCGCTTCGGACACTGGCTGACGACTCGTCGCGCTGAAACTCGGCGGAGAGGGTGGCCTCGTCCCCGTCATCGTCGTCGTCGTGCATGGCGGAGGCGTGCAGGCCCTCGTCGTCCACTTCGATGCCGAGGTCGCCGAGGCGCAACGAATAGTGCACCCCGTCTTCGTCCTCGGTGCGCTGCGCGGGAATGTCGCCTGCTTCGACGCGGTGCAGGAGAACGGACAGCGGCAGCCCGAGACGATCGGCGACCTCCTCGAGACGGAGGTAGGGCTCATCGTTGGTGACCTGGTCACTCACTGGATCATCCCTGCGCGCAGAGTCGGCATTGTCAGCGTCCGATCACCTCGACGGCGTACCGCGAATTGTCGGTGAGAAGGATGATCGCGCCGGCCTTGTCGGTGATCACCGCCCGGATCGGAGAGGTCCGGAAGACGTCCGGCGCATCGTCATGTTCCACCACGCTACGCCGAACGCTGTACGGCATGCCCGGCGTCGGGGATTGCAACTCGGTGCCCTCGACGACATGGCCGTCGTCGAGCATCTCGGGGCGACCGTCCCTGGTCGAGACCTTGCGGACGCGGACATGCTCTGCCACGCCGCGGAGGATAACCCTCTTGGTCAGCGGCCCTGCCTGCGAGGGGTGGTGCCCGATCGGTGCGACCTGCTCTTGGGCTTCGCCCACCCCGACCCACGCTTGCTGCCCGACGTCCGCTTGGCGGCGGCGGCACCCCGGCTGCCCGGGGCCGCGGCCCGAGGCGCTGCGGTGCGGCTGGAGGCGGCACCCCCGGCCGCTGGGGCCGCC
>PLWW01000040.1 GCA_003153125.1 Candidatus Dormiibacterota bacterium
CTAGGCCGAACGTCCACGAGATCCCGAGTACCAGGACGGTGAATCCGAGCGTCACCAGAAAGGAGTGCAACAGGGCCTCTCCGGCCGCCTGGTTGAAGTCCAGGGCAAGCCGGTAGTTGTCGAAGCCGGCCGCGGGAGCAGCGCTCCAGTTGCGAAGATAAGACTGGGTGAGGCTGAGGAAGCTGATCCCCACACCGACCAGCATCGGGATGATGTGGATCAACAGTTCCAGCACAAGCGCTGGCAGTAGCAGGAGGTACGGCAGCAATTCCCGGCGTCGCCGCCGTATCCTCGGTGGCGGCGCAGTCTTGAGTGGCGGACGGTCTAGCTGGACGGTACCGACCACTGGCTGTTTCCTCCTCTGGCTTGGCGGGCCCCGAAGCGCCCGTCAAGCCCTCGGGTCGTCGATTACTTCGTCGGAATTCAGGGGGTGAGCTGCTGTTGTGCTGCAGCGAGTTGACTGCTGATCTCGGAGTCGTCCACGACCTTGCCGGTCGCCGCCTCGGCGAACATGTTCTTCATCGCCGTACCGATCAGCGTCTCGAACTGGCTCTCCTGCGCCACGGCCGGCAACGGTGCCGCGCTGGTAGCGAGGATGTTCTTGAAGAGCTGGACTGCCGGTGTCTGGAAAGCCGGGTCGCTGTACGCGTCGCTGACCGAGGGCAGCGATCCATAGGTCTTGTTCAAAATCTGCTGCTCAGGCGTGCTCGTCATGAACTTCACGAACTGCAGCGCAGCGGCCTTGTTCTTGGTGCTGTTGAAGACGGCGAGGTTGATACCTGCGACCATGCTGGTGACCTTCTGGCCGCCTGCGGGCATCTGGTCCGGTAGCGGCACGGCAGTGACGCCGATATCGGCGGCGTTCATGCCCAGCTGGGCGAGCGAGCCGGACGCTGCCTGCCAGATCATCATCGAAGTGTTGCCTTTGGCGAAGTCGCTCAGCGCCTCAGTGCCGTTGGAGTATTCGGCGTCGCTGGGATTGACGATCTTGTCGCTCTGCATGAAGTCGATGTACTGCTTGATTGCTGCGACGTTCTGTGGAGTATTGAAGGTCGCCTTTCCGGAGGCATCGAAGAAGGCGCCACCTTGCTGCTGGCTCAAGGTGAACGCGCTGTGCACATTTTCGCTAATACTGCCGCATTCGAGGGACAGAGCCCAGTGCTGTGGCGTGGTCAGCTTCTTGGCGTCGGCAACGAACTCGCCCCAGGTCGTCGGCGGCTGAGTGATCCCGGCCGCTGCGAACTGCTTCTTGTTGTAGTACAGACCATAGGCGAGGCTGTAGAGCGGCACCGCCGTGGGCGGCTTGCCGGCTGCACCAGTAGCCGAAAGGCTCCCGGCGAGGAACCGGGTCTTGCCACCGATCTGGTTCATGGTCGCGTCGTCGAACTGGACGAACGCACCGGTTGCCTGTAGCGATGCCGACCAGGTGTTACCGATGTTCAGCACGTCGGGTCCTTGGCCGGACGTGGCCGCGGCCAGGATCCGGTTAAGGAGATCGGACCACGCAACAACCTCGAGGTTGACCTTGATGCCAGTCTGCTGTGTGAACTTGGCGAGCTCTGGCGTCAGGACTTGTTTGTCGTTGTCCAGGCTAGTTCCTTGGTTGCTCGCCCAGTAGGTCAAGGTTGTTTGCGCGCCCGCTGCCGTCGGCGCCGCCGAGGTGGCCGGCGCGGAGGCGACCGGGGGTGTGGTCGTAGCGGGGGCGGTGGTCGTGCCCGCGCCGCCGCACGCGGCGGCAAGCACCGCGGCGGTCATGAATAGCCCCAAGACTTTCCGGGGCCCCAGGGAAGAACGATGCACTTGTCTCTCCCTTCTCTCCTTTGGTATAGAGATCGCTAGATGGCTCGAGACAGGAGCTTGAGTAACGTCGCGTGCCACGAGAGCGACCGCGTGTCGTAGGCAGTTCGGCTCAGCTTCTCTTCACCGGCAGCCCTCCACTCGATTCGCGGACCACGAGCTCCGTCGGGAACATCACTTGCCTCGGCAGGCGGTCCCGGGCGTCGATGCTGTGGAGTAGGAGACGCACCATCTCGCGGCTCATCGCTTCGATCGGATGCCGCACGCTCGAGAGTGGCGGTCGGGTCGTCCCGGCTATCGGCTGGTCATCGAATCCCACGACGGCGACATCGTCCGGAACCCGACGGCCGGCACTCTGCAGCACACCGAGAGCCATCACGGCCATCGAGTCCGAGGCCACAAACACGCCGTCGAGATCCGGCTGGCGCTCAAGCAGGAGGTGCATCGCTCGGGCTGCGCCTTCCTGGCTGAAGTCCCCGACCTCCTCGAAGGAGGGGTCGATCGGAAGCCCAGCGGCCTCGAGCGCATCTCGGAAGCCCAGCAGCCGGTCGAGGGCGGCTGGCATATCGAGAGAGCCTGAGATCGTTGCCACCTTCCGGCGCCCTTGCGCGAGCAAATGCGCCGTCGCCGACGCCGCGCCGCCGCGGCTGTCGGCGTCGACGTAGCTGGCCTGAGCACCTCGGGGCGGCCGACCGTTGACGACTACCGGTACCCCCCGAGCCGCAAGGCGCTCCGGGAGCGGGTCGTCGCCGTGGAGGGCCGTGAGCACGACGCCGTCGATATGGCCCGCAGCGACGTACCGCTCGAGACGCTGCTCCTCCTCGCCGGACTGTGGCATGAGGAGGACGAGCTGGAGACCACGAAGCGCGAGTGCGGTGCCGATCCCATTGAGAAAGAGGAGGAAGAAAGGGTCACCGAAGAACCGGGCGGTCGGCACTGGGAAGACCACACCGATCGAATCGCTCCGGCGGGTCACCAGGCTTCGCGCGGCACGGTTCGGAACGTAACCGAGGCGAGCGATCGCCTCCTCCACGGCTCGCCGCGCATCCGGGCTCACCTTCGGGCTGCCGTTCACGACCCGGGAGCCCGTCCCCCGTGAGACGCCGGCCATCCGGGCGACCTCCTCGAGCGTCACGCGGCGGCCGATGGCCTTGTCGTCCTGCGTCATCGCTCCTCTTGACCGCGCCCTTCGCAGCGTCCAGCGCCGGATCTGATCCCCGGGGCAGGACACGCGGCCACGCATCTACAGGGCTCGCAACAAAGCACCCTGATCTCCGCGGATGCGTGGCTGTGGGAGCGCTCCCACGCCATCGTACGCACAGTCCCGGAACCTGTCAACCCGAATGAGACACCAGCGTCGGAAGATCAGGCCTGCGGCACCTCCTACGGGCATCGTGGCCGCCGTGCCGGTCGCCCTGCTCCTCGCTGTGCTGGCCGCATTTCGGCCGCGCACGGCGCTACGCGGTCGCCCCGATTTACCGCACAGTGGCACTGGCGGCGGGCGTCAATCGGTTGAGGCTGAAGTCACGTCCGGAACCGGGGTCTACCTCAGGAGCAAGGACGAATGTTCAAAGATCGCTTGGACGCGGGCCGACAGCTCGCCAGCCGCTTGGCCCGGTACACAGCCGTCTATATCCCGTTCGCCCACGAGAAGGACGCCGTCCCGGTCCGGCTCATCGCCCGCCGAGTGAAGCCGACGCCTGGCAGCCAGCTGGCCCTGTTCGCGACGTACGACTTCCACGCCTTCATCACCGACCACGACGGCGAGACCCTCATGTTGGAAGCCGACCACCGCCGCCACGCCGAGATCGAGAACGCGATCCGGGACCTAGTGGTACGGCATGGCGCTCAACCACCTGCCGTCCGGCAAGTTCGGCGCCAACGGGGCGTGGCTGGCGGTCCAGGTCATCGCCCATAACCAGAGCTCGCTGGACCGCCCGGATCGGCCTCGGTGCGGGGATCGTCACGACCAAGACACTGCGCCGCCGGCTGTTCGCCGTGGCCGGTCGGCTGACCCGCTCGGCACGCCGGGTCACGCTCCACCTGCCGGCTCGCTGGCCCTGGGCGATCGAGTTGCGGACAGCCCTCGCGCGGCTCCGAGCGATCCCGCTCCTCGCCTGAGCTCGCTCGATCGTCGGCCTAGCACCGGGAGGCTGGCGGGAGCCTGCCTGCGAGCGAGTGGCCCACCCCTCATCGGGGCCGTTCGGGCTCTCGGCAGCCGCGCTGACCGCGGTTCGCCCGCCCGCCCGCCCGGTCGTCTGGCCAGGCCTTCACCCAGGTGAACGTCCACCTCGGCCATCAACTGGCCGGGTCAGCGGGTGCTTCGGTGGATCTGGGGTAACTCCGTGACTGACTGAGCCCCGCGGTTTGAGCACAATCGTGCTCAGACGTCCCCCTTTGGCGGGCGGCTGTTAACCGCATGGTCGCTCCGGATCGGCAACCATACAGGCGTGTCTTGGCCCGCCGAGCCGATGAACACCGGAAGTCCGAACCGGCGGGCAACCCATGACCGGAACGCGTCAGCGTCTGACGGGTCCGGAGCCGCCAGGGCTCGCACAACTTCCTCGCCGTGGTCCCTGATCCACTTCGCCTCCATCGTCAGAACTGATGGCGGCCGATACTGGATGGTCGACCGGCACAAGCGGATCTCACCTCCACGTTCCTCGACGCGCCGCACCAGATCGTCCCCGGTCGGCATCAGAAGGGCATGTCGGCGAACGGGCTGTTGTCGGGACGTCGTGCCGGTTCCGGGTGAGTCGCCCGGATCTGTTCGGCAGCCTCGGCGAAGACTGGGATCACGGCACGGAACGGCCCTGGTTGATCGACGTCGCCGGGCTTCGGCTTTCCCGCGCACGCCGACTGGTATGCTGACCCGACATCCCACCGCGAGGCTTTCTGACCAGTCGAGCGCCCAATCGCTACCAGCCCGAAAAGCGATCAAACGTGAACGAGCCGATCGGGCTGAAGCAGCGGCTCAACGGCTACTCGACGGGCTATCTTGAGGCTGCCAAGAGGGATGTCCAGGCGCAGATCGCCAAGCGGCCTGCGCGCAGCACCCAGCAGTTCGCCGAGACGTATCGCCACTTCGCGCTAGGCACGCCCTGGTTCCACGAGGCCTGGTACGAGGCGTACGACAACCCGAGCCTCGCCCGCCTGTACGTCCAGGGGCCACGAGAGCACGCGAAGACGAGCACGGTCCTGACCTACGCGATCCGGCGCCTGGCCGAGGACCACCATCTCCGGGTCGGGATCGTCTCAGGCACCGACCAGTTGGCGATGAAGTTCCTCAACGAACTCAAGTACGAGTTCACGACGAACGAAACCCTGCTGCGCGACTACGGCACGTGCAAGCGCTGTACCGGCGACGCGGCCCACGAGACTGGATCGGCGTTCGCCGGGGAGACCTGGACCCAGCACGAACTCGTCCTGCGCGACGCCCGGCTCGGCCCACACGGGATCTCCGGCAAGGACGTGAGCGTGTTCAGCGTCGGCCGCGGAGCTCAGATCTCTAGCCGCCACTGCGACCTGCTGATCGTTGACGACGTCGAGAACGCCGAGTCGGTCAAGTCCGATGTCGTTCGCCAGTCCACGCGCGAGTGGTGGGCACGAGAAGCGATCCCCGTCCTCTCGCCTGGGGGTAAGCAGATCGTGGTCGGGACGCGGAAGCACTTCGACGACCTGTATGCCCGGCTGATCGGCGACACGTCGTACCACGTCCTCGCCGCCGCCAAGAGTGTGTTCTTCCCCGACGGCGCGCCGATCTGGCCCGAGATGTGGTCGATCGAGAGCCTGCTCGCACGGAAGGCCCAACTCGATGCGCAGGACCTGCTGGCCTGGCCCCAGGAGTACCTCAACGAGCCGCGTCCGTCCGAGACTCAGATGTTCTACCCGGAGCGCTGGCCGACCTACGCCAACACGCCCGCTGGCCTGACGATCCTCCAGTTCTGGGACCTGGCCATCAGCGAGAAGACCACGGCCGACTACACCTGCGGCTGGACGATCGGCGTTGACGAGAGCAACAACGTGTATCTGCTCGAGCGGCGCAAGGGCCACTGGGACTTCAACCGGACCCTCGCCGAGATCCAGGCGATGGGTCAGGCGTGGAACACGCCCGACGCGTCCGGCGTGCTGGCGATGATCGGGATCGAGCAGGTGTCCTACCAGGCAGCGGCCGTCCAGGAAGCCCTGCGCCGAACGATGCTGCCGATCGTGCCGGTTGTCCCGGACAAGGACAAGGTGACCCGCGCCCGGCTGCTCGAGGCGCGGGCAGCGGCCAACAAGGTCGTCCGTCCGATCGACGCTGACTGGTGGGCCGACTTCGCGCTCGAGGCCAGCTTCTTCCCGGCCGGTGCCCATGATGACCAGATCGACGGGCTGTCCGGCGCGGTTCGATTGGCTGGCTGGCAGGCTGACTCGATCAACTGGCAGTACGGCGTCTGGAAGTGCCTCAGCTGTGCCCACATGTTCATGTGGGAGGCCGATCGGGCCTGTCCGAAGTGCTCGACGAAGGCCCCCCGCGCCTACGAGAACCCGGAGCTGCTGGCCTACGGCGGGTCAGGCATGGCCGCGGCGATCATCCCGGACCTGCAGTGAGGGTTTACAGTGGTTCGTGTAGGGCCGGCGGGGCGTGTCGTCGGCCTGGACCTATCCCCCTGGGGATCGCCTTCCTGTCGGGCGGTCAACCCAGCGAGCTGGCCTCAGCCCGCCTGAATGCCATGAACGTCCGGTTCAAGTCGCGCCTGCCCTGGGGATTGGCGTTTTCGTTCGCCCGCGCCATCCAGCAACCGGCCTTGGAAATCTGGCGCGGCCAGGAAGCCAACGTGTCGGCCGCGCAACACGCTCTGGCGCATCGAGCCCTCTGCAACCGGGCGGCGCGTCGAGGCGAGTACACCGCCGCGATGGAGGGCGCATGAGCTTGCCGACACCGGCCGATTCCCCGGCCCAGGCGCGCCTCTACCCAATGCGATTCGAGCCGATCTACGAATACCGCCTCTGGGGAGGCCGGCGGTTGGCCCACCTTCTGAGCGCGCCGCTGCCGGGCGACGGCCCGATCGGCGAGGCGTGGGTGCTGAGCGACCGCGATGATCATGCCAGCCGCGTTGCCGACGGACCGCTCAAAGGGCGGACCATTGCTCAGTTGATGGAGCAGTCTCCAGAGCAATTGCTCGGAAGGCTGGCCGGCCGTTTCAACCGCTTCCCGCTGCTGCTGAAGTTCCTCGACGTGCGCGAGATGCTCTCGCTCCAGGTGCATCCTGCGGATGCGCGCAAGGACTTGCTGCCGGCCGGCGAGACCGGCAAGACCGAGGCATGGGTCGTGCTCGAAGCGGGGCCGAAGAGCCGAATCTATGCCGGTCTGAAGCCGGGCATCACGGCCGCCGATCTCCGGCGGGCGGTCGCGGACGGAGTGGCGGCCGACAACGTCCCATCGTTCATACCCAAACAAGGCGACAGCGTCTTCATCCCGGCCGGCACGGTCCACTCCCTTGGCGGCGACGTCGTGGTGTTCGAGATTCAGGAGAACAGCGACGTGACATTTCGCCTGGACGACTGGGGCCACGTCGACCCCAAGAGCGGCCGGCCTCGGGCGCTCCAGGTCGATCAAGCCCTGAGCGCCATCGACATGGCACAGGGCGAGATCGCCCCGGTCGCACCGGTGGTGGAGGAGACGACACCGGTTGAGCGCGAGCGGCTGTTCGAATGTGATCACTTCTGGTTGTGGCGCCTGCGTGGCCAATCACCCTTTGCTGTCGGCGCCGCGGGGGCGCCGCGCGTATTGGTCTGCATTGAAGGCACGGGGCGAGTCGAGCACGGCGGCGAGACCTATGCCGCCGCCAAAGGGGACGTCTTGCTGCTCCCGGCGGCGGTCGGAGTCTGTGCTTTTCGGCCGAGCGGCGGAGTGACCGTGCTGGAAGTCGCGCTGCCGGAATGAAGCAACTGATCGTTTACGACCTAGACGGCACGCTCGCCGAGAGCAAGTCCCCTCTCGATGCCGAAATGGCGGGCTTGCTTCATGACCTCCTGGGCATCGTCAAAGTAGCCGTGATATCCGGCGGCGCCTGGAAGCAGTTTGAAGAGCAGCTGCTGTCGAATCTACCCCGCGATGAGCGACTGGCGAATCTGTCTCTTCTTCCGACGTGCGGGACGCAGTTCTTCCGGTACGGCGCGGACTGGAAGAAGGTCTACTCGGAGGACCTCGCCGCGGACGAAAAGGCCAGGATCGAGAGCTCGCTGCGGAAGGCGGTCTCAGATGCAGGCTTCAAGCCCCACAAGCTGTGGGGGGAACAGATCGAAGATCGGGGAAGCCAGATCACGTTCTCGGCGTTGGGGCAGGAGGCGCCCCTCGACGAGAAGGACAAATGGGATCCTGATTACGCCAAGCGAAAGAAGATCAAGGCGATCCTCGACAAGTTGCTTCCGGAGTTCTCGGTCCGAATGGGCGGCGCCACCTCGATCGATGTGACCAAGCCCGGCATCGACAAGGCCTATGGCATCCGGAAGCTGCGAGACATCCTCGGCCTCTCGCTCAAGGAGATGATCTTCATCGGCGACGCCCTGTTCGTCGGTGGCAACGACTACCCGGCTGAACAAGCCGGCGTCGTCTCCATCCCGGTGAAAAATCCTGACGAGACCAAGCGGGTCACCGAGGCGATCATCGCCTGTCTGGATCCGGGCACGGGTGGATAGCGTGGCGACGGGCTCGGCGGGCGCGCTCGTGCGATCGGAAGATCGAAGCCCTCGTCCCGGATCAGATTCGCCAGCGCCGGGAAGATCTGCCTGTAAGCCAGATCGCCGGTCGCCCCGAAGAAGACGAACGCATCTGCATCGAAGTCGCTCATCTCGGCGACCTCCTCTCTTCCCGCTGTGTCTGCTCGGCTCGCGCCTCGACCCTGGGGTCTGCCCCGTCGTCGTCGCTGTCACTCATGCCGTACACGCGACTCCGGGGCTCTCGGGCCACGAGCCGCGAGCCCGCTCTACCCGGCACGGGTCGCGAAGTGCGTGATCACGCCGATCGTCCAGACCGAGCCGGCGAGGCACACCATGATCGCGGCATCATGCTGGCCGGCGGCGGCGCACTGCTCCAGGGCCTCGATGAGCGTCTTCGTCAGGAAACCGAGATGCCGATTCATGTGGCCGAGTCGCCGCTGACCTGCGTTGCCGTTGGATCGGGGCGATCATTGGAAGAGTTTGAAGTGATGCGTCGATCCAGTAAGGGGCGTTCGCGCCGCCGCTACTGAGCCGGCGCGTGCGACGACGCCGGCTTCGGTGAGCAATCAGGGCAACAGTCCGCTGGCGCAGCGACGCGCGATGGCCCGTCGCGTGATCATCGGCGTGCTCGTACTCGTGTGCGTGATCTCGATCACGGTCTACGGTCGCGAAACCAATAGCGGCGCCCTCCACAGACTCCAAGACGGTGCCGGAACCGTGGTGACACCCATTCAAGATGGCGTCAGTCGTGCGGTGCAGCCCGTGCGCAACGCCTGGGGGTGGCTGTCGGGATTGGTCAGTGCACGCGACCGGGCCGCGCGCCTTGCCCAGGAGAACCAACTCTTACGCGGCGAATTGGTCCAGCTGCAATTCAACGCCGAGGAGGGGCCGCGGATCGCCAAAGTCGTCGGGCTTGGAAATGAATGGCGTGCGGACTACAGCCAGGTTCCGGCCACGATCATCGGCCGCTCACCATCACCGTGGTACGCCCAAGCCCGAATCGACAAGGGCACAAACGATGGCGTGGTCGTGAACTCACCGGTGCTCGCGGCAGGGGACGTCGGAGCGGGTCTGGTCGGCGTGATCACCCAGGCGGGCCCGATCAGTTCGGTGGTCAGCTTCATCTCGGACCCGCAGACGAGCGTCGGGGTGACGATCGTCGGCGCCAGCGGCGCGATCGGGCTGCTGCAGCCGACGGCACCGGGCGCCTTCCAGATCACGGGCATTCCGGTCACCTACCCCGTCGCCACCGGGGACCCGGTCGTCACCGCAGGCTTCTCGCAGGCGGGCTTGCAGTCGATTTACCCACGCGGCATCGAGATCGGTGTGGTGCAAGGGGTTGGGCATCGCGCGGTCGATGTCCAACAGACCGTCCAGCTGGTTCCCTTCGTGAACACCGACTCCTTGGCGTACGTCGTCGTGCTGGCGCCCAAGAGCGCACTCGCCAAACAGCGGGCGGCGACACCATGAGTACGACACCGCCGATGATCATCTCGTCCGCGGGCGACTCCGCCTCCTCGGTCCGGTCGTTGACGTGGCGTCCTCGGATGTGGGCGGTCGCGCTCTTCGTGCTCGTGGCGGTGCTCCTGCAGGTCTCCCTGATGCCGTTCATCCGGGTCGCCGACGGTATCCCCGACACCGTGGTGTGTGTGATTGTCGCGGTCGGCCTGTTACGTGGCTCGGTGGTGGGGGCCGTCGCGGGTGCGGCGGCGGGAATGGCCGTCGAGCTCGCGGCTCCAGGTGGGACGCTGGGCGTGCTGGCGTTGTTGTACCTGGTGGTGGGATGGGCCAGTGGGCGCTTGTGCGACCGCGATGAGGTCCGTGGTGTGCTGCCGCCGGTGATCTTGTCCATTATCGCTGAGGTGTTTGTGCAACTTGGCGGGGCGTTTGTGCAGCTGATGTTCGCTCGTCCGGTGGACGTTGGTGACTTTGTGCGGACGGTGCTTGCTTCGGCGATCTTGACCGCGCTGATCGCGGTCCCGGCGGTGTCCATCGTCCGGCGAGTGCTCGGTGCACCGCGTGTCGTCGAGCCGTTTCTGATCATGCGTGACGGATGAGCTCGCGCCTGGTCTCACCGGCGGGCGGGTCGCCAGGCGGCCCCGGGCGCCGTCGCCAGCGTCCGCTGAATCCACAGACGGCATTTCGCATTGCCGTCATCGGAGGCATCACCCTCGCCGCGATTGGCATCCTGGTGATTCGACTGTGGTTCATGCAGGTCATCGACGCCAAGGGATACGCCCAGGCTGCGGCGGCCAACAGCGTGCGTACGCTGATCGTGCCGGCTCCCCGCGGGCTGATCACCGATCGATCCGGCAAGACCGTGATCGCCAACAACCAGCCCAGCGTGAACGTCGTCGCGTTCCCGCTCGAGGTGCAGGGGGCCCAGCGTGCCAACGAAATGGCGATGTTGGCGCCGATCCTGCACACCGGATCCGCGCACCTGATGGCCGAGATGGCCCACGGTCAGGTGTCGTCGCCCTATGAACCGGTGGTACTCGCCGAGAACGTCACATCGGTCGTGCGCGCTGCGATCTCGGAGCGCATCCGCCAGTTCCCCGCGGTACAGCTGCAAAACGCATACGTGCGCAACTACCCCCTGGACTCATTCGCCGCGCACATTCTGGGGTATACCGGCACGATCACCGCACAGGAATATCCGAGCTACACGGCAAAGGGATATCTCGGCAACGAACAGGTTGGCCAGGCGGGGCTGGAGGCCCAATACGAGCAGTATCTGCGCGGAGTCCCGGGCCAGACCGAGGTCGAGGTCGACGCCTCCGGAAACCCCGTGGGGTCGGGACCGCTCTCGTCAACACCGCCGAGCCAGGGCGACAACCTGCAATTGTCGATCGACATGGCGACTCAGCGGGCGCTCGAGAACCAGCTGCGCCAGCACGTGGCCGGCTCCGGAACGGCCACCGGCGCCGCAGGTGTGGCCATCGACCCGAGCACCGGGCAGATCCTGGCGATGGCGTCATATCCGACGTTCAAGCCCGATGCGTTCGTTCAGCACAACACCGCCAACAACAGGCTGATTGCCGGCTATCTCGCCAGTTCCCGCTCGCCGCTCGACAACCGGGCAAACCAGGGCCGTTACCCGCCGGGATCGACCTTCAAGGCCGTGACGGCGATCAGTGCTCTGCAATTGGGCATCCTGAGCGCGACCGAGATCATCGACGGCCCGCCCCAGGTCACGCTGTACAAGACGGTGTTCCCGAACTTCGAACGGCAGGACAACGGATTTATCAGGTTGCCGACCGCGCTGATGGTGTCCTCTGACACATACTTCTACCAAGTCGGCGCCCGGTTCTGGAACCTGCACGTGGCCAGCGTCAACGTCACGAACGATCCCAACAGCGGCCTGCAGCAGCAGGACTGGGCGCAGAAGTTCGGGTTC
>PLWW01000063.1 GCA_003153125.1 Candidatus Dormiibacterota bacterium
CTAGCGCGCCTAGGTGTGATCAGCGCACGTGCTAATCCATATTGGCTACCACCGTGGTGGCCTGGTGCGACCCGGGAGGCGGACCGTGCTCGGGTCAGGCTGGGGGCGGCGGCACCTTCGCCAACTGTCCGAGCAGCCCGGACCAGGTGGAGCAGACGTTCGGCCTGCGCACCGTGGCCGTCTGCGACGACACCTCCGTCCCGGCGCCGGCGTGCCCGGCGCCACCGCTGCCAGCGACACCGCGCTGTGGCGACCCGCCGACCGTCACCATGCACGTGATCGGTTTCATGGCGTCCCTGGTGCCCCCGCTGAGCGGCCTCGGATGGCACGCGGGCGAGAAGATCCCCGTCGACGTCACGGGCAACCACGCATGCCCTCCGGTTCGCCCCGTGAGCCGGCACAGACGCGGTCACGGGGAGGCGGGCGGCCAGGCCGTCATCGAAACGGCCCTCGTGATCCCCATCCTGCTGGCCCTGATCAGCCTCTTCCTCGCCGTCATGGTGCAGGTGGAGACACAGCAGGAGATGGACGCCGCCACCAAGCTCGCCGCCGAGTCGTTCTTCCAAGCTCCGTCCCTCGCTGTCGACGCAGCGGGCACCACCTGTTGCGCACAGACCCCCGGCGCGGCCGACTCGCTTGACACGTCGGGCCTGCCCAAGGGATGACGGTTCGCGGCAGAGACCTTCTACGGCACCATGACCTTCCGCCGCTTCCTGGTCTTCCCGGCGCAGAGTGGCGCGGGCTCGCACCCCCTCTGCACCCCCTCTGCGCCCGCGACGGTGCCCCCCTCGGAGCAGCGCTCAGCTCGTACATCGAGTGCGACGTGAGCTTCCTCGACGCAGCCCTCAACCCGCCCGCCGGCCTGCGTGTGGTGCGGTGCACCGCCTCCGCGTCGCTTGAGTTCTCGCGCACCCCGCTGGTGTGGGCCATCCCATGGAGCCCCACCATCAGCGCGACCGCTGAAGCGATCCCACCGCCCTTCCGACAATGAGACGCCGTCGTCAGGGTGGGCAGATGATCATGATGCTGGCGCTGTCCTTCGCCCTCTTCCTGTTCGGTCTCGTCGCACTTGTCGCCGACAGCGCGTACCTGTTTGTGTGGTCGGCGCGGGTGCAGGCGGCGGCGCAGAATGCAGCCGAGGCCGGTGCCAACTCCGTCGACCCTCAGTACCTCTACGGGCAGAGGCGACGAATCTGCGCAACTGACCGCTGCCGGCGGCGCCGCACAGACGGCTGACGGTGCCCAGCCCGCCGGCAACGGGGTGCGCTGCGTCAGCGACGGCTGCGCCGTGTACGCATCGATCGAGAAGACGGTGCCGCTGCCCCCACCGCTGTTCGGCCAGAGTGTCGTGGTGCGAGGCGTCGCCTACGCGGCACCGGTGGTGGGCGCGACCGCAGCCGTCCAGGCCAGCTGCGTGCGCGGCGCCTGGATCAGCGCGGACCCGGCGACGATTCCCTGACGGCGGCACCCCGGCCGCGCTCGTTGCGCCGGCGCGGCGGGCCGAGGTGCCAGCCCTGCCCGAACGTGACGCCGAGCTCCTGCAGCGTCAATGCCTGCGCGTCCGTTTCCACCCCCTCGGCGACGCATGCCGCTCCGATCTCGGCGGTGAATCGTGCGAGGCCGCTCACCAGTGACCGTCGGGCGATGTCCGTGTCCACGTCGCGGATCAGCGACGCGTCCAACTTCACGATCTCGGGGCGCACGAGGAGAATGTGGTTGAGGCTCGAGTACCCGGCACCGGCGTCGTCGACGGCGACCCTGATGCCACTCTCGCGCAGCTCGTCCAGCGCGACGTTCAGCGCCGTGTAGTCGTCGACCGGCATGTGCTCGGTGAGTTCAAGCACGAGGCGTCGCCCGTCGACCTCGCCAAGAAGCTCGCGGAGGTGAGCTGACGCGGCGGTGCGCGGCGAGACGTTGACCGACAGATACATCGCATCCGGGATCGTGGCCAACTCCTCGAGCGCGAGCGTGAGCAGCACCAGCTCGAACTCCTCGCCCAGGCCCAGGACCGCGGCGTCGCGGAACCAGCTGTCGGCGCCCTGGAGGTCGCGTGAGGACAGGTCGCTGAGGGCCTCGTAGCCGGCCGTGTCTCCGCTGGCGAGGTGCACCACCGGCTGCAGCAATGTGCGCGCCGGGCGGCGGCCCATCGACCTCCTGATGTCGTCGCCGCGGCGCAGGTGATCGACTCCTCGCTGGAGAAGCGACCGCATGGACGTGGGCAGCGGCACTCGCCGGCCGTTGACCTCGAGGAGGACGTCGCTGCTGGCATCGACCAGTTCGCAGAGCAGGTCGACGGCAGCGCGGTCACCCTCGCTGGAGCCGGCAAAGAGTGCTTCGAAAGGTGCTGGGACGGTGCTCGGCATCTGCATGCGCCACCCTAACCGAGAATCGCGGCGCGTGGGCGATCGATCGCGGCGCTGCTCGCCGCGGGCGTCTGCGCCTGCCTTTCCGTCCCCTGCCCCCGGGCGTCCGGCGGCAGGCTTCGGGCGGCTCAACTGACCACGCCGGCGAAGGCGTCGATGCTGGAGGCCACAGTGAGGTCGCCGATTCCGGCGGCCTCGGCGAGCGACACGGCAGCGCCGCGGCGCAGCCTCACGCCGATGAGCCGGTGGCACCTCACCAGCACGTCGAAATCGCTGTCGCTCATGGGCCGCACGGCCATCACGCCGCGCATCACCACACGATCGCGGGTGATCCTGAACCCGAGGCCGGCGAGCTTGCGCTCGTGCACCGCGAGGTCGCTGAACCCGGGGCACCACGCGCCGTCGACGCGCTCCACGGCGGTGGTAACGCCGTACTGCGCCAGCGCGGCGCCGAACCAGCGGTGCAATGAGTGGAGCATCCAATCGAGCGGCATGGGCTGACCGGCGCGCGGCGAGCCGATGGCGCAGAGGCCCAGCCAGGCCTCACCCCCGACGATGAATGTCCCACCGGCGGGGCTGGTGACCACGGCCGGGACGCCGGGGAGCCGCCGCACCTTCTCGACGAGCGTGCTGTTCCGCGCCAGCCCCGCGCCCACGGCGACGCGCCGAACCGTGCTCCTCAGTTGCATGGCGATCTCCCCGATCGGGGGGGTGAGGTGCCACGGGATCTCCGGCGGGTCGTCGACCTCGCGCTCAACGGTGACCTCGGTGACCGACACCGACGACAGGCCCAGCCTGTCGATGACGTCGGCGCTCGACGCGGAGGCTGGTGCTCTATCCACGACCCGAGACTAGCAATGTCTCAATCGACACAGGCTCCGGGCGCCCCCGTCAACCCAGCGACGACTTCAGTGCGGCGCTGAGACCATGGCCGGAGGGCACGCCGAGGCCGGTCGCCGCGTCCCAGCCCGGGGCCGCGGGATAGGCGCCGTTGTCGCCGGTCACGTCGGTGAACCCAGCGGCGCGCGCGCCGTGGAGCGCGGGCAGCACGTTGCCGAGGCGATGCCCCGTCGCCTCGCTGATCAGCGCGAACGCGGTCCGGCCACCTCGATGCGGCAACGCGGAGAAAGCCTCCGATCGTTCCACGTCGATCCAAGTGCGGTGGAACCGTCCGCGTCGACCGATGCGAGTGGAACCGCCTCGTCCTCGGCGCGTCCGTACGGCGCCGGACGACCGCTCAGGAAGCTGGGCGGACCGCCTCGAGCGCCTCGATGGCGCCGTGGTTGTCGAGCGATGAGAGGTCGCCTGGGTCCTCTCCGAGGTAGACAGCGCGCACCACGCGACGGAGTACCTTAGCGTTGCGCGTCTTGGGCAATTCGGCAATCACCAGAACGGCCTTCGGCTTGAGGGCTCGGCCCATGTCGCTGCTCACGCGCGCGCCCAGGGCGGCTCTCAACTCGTCGCTGTCGACGACGCCCGGCTTGAGGACGACGAAGCACACAAGCGCCTCGCCCTTGACCGGGTCGGGAACACCGATCGCCGCCGCCTCTGCGACATCAGGGTGCGCCACAAGCGCCGACTCCACCTCGGCCGGCCCCAGGCGTTTGCCGGCTAGCTTGATGGTGTCGTCACTGCGTCCGCGGATGTACCAGAGGCCGTCGTCGGCGATTTCCGCCCAGTCGCCGTGCACCCAGATGTCAGGCCATCGCGACCAGTAGGTCTCCAGGTAGCGCTCGCGGTCGTGCCAGAAACCGCGGGTCATCCCGGGCCAGGGTGAGCGCACCACCAACTCGCCGACCCTGCCGTGGATGCTCTGGCCATTCTCGTCAAGAACGTCGGCGTCCATGCCTGGGCACGGTCCGGCGAACGCACACGGTTGCAGTGGCGTGAGCATGTTGCCGGCAAGGATCCCGCCGCTGATCTCAGTGCCGCCGCTGTAGTTGATGATCGGGCAACGACCGCCTCCCACGTGGTCGAGAAACCACTGCCAGGGAGCCACGTTCCACGGTTCGCCGCTGGCGCCGAGCACGCGCAGCCTCGACAGGTCGTGGGCGTGCGGTGGCCCGTCGCCATGGCGCATCAGGGAGCGCACGACGGTGGGGGCGATGCCGAGCACAGTGACGCCGTGCCGCTCCACCACCGACCAGAGCCGGTCGGGGCCGGGATGGTCGGGCACGCCCTCGAAGAGGACGAGCGTCGCGCCGATGGTGAGGGCGCCGCAGATCGCCCACGGCCCCATCATCCAGCCGATGTCGGTGTACCAGAGCAGCCGATCGCCGGGGCCGACGTCGAAGCAATGGGCCATGTCCTGGGTGGCCTTGATGGGGAAGCCGCCCTGCACGTGCACAGTTCCCTTGGGCCGCCCGGTCGTGCCGCTCGTGTAGAGGAGCATGAACGGCTCGTCGGCGTCACTGTCGTGGGTCTCCGCGGCGGCCGGCCGGGTGGCGGTCAGCTCGTCGTACCAGACGTCGCGGCCCGGCTCCATGCGCACATCCATGGAGGCGAGCCGACGCACCACGACGACGTGCCGGAGTGACGGAGTCTGCTCGGCCACCTCATCGGCCACCGGCTTCATGGGCATGGGTACGCCCCGTCGCAGGAACCCGTCGGCTATGACCAGGACGCGGGCGTCGCAGTCCTGCAGGCGGGCCACGATGGCGCCGGCGCCGTAGCCGCTGAAGAGCGGGACGACGATGGCCCCCACCTTGGAGCAGGCGAGGAAAACGGCGACTGTCTCGGGGATCATCGGCAGGCACAGGCCCACGCTGTCTCCGGGTCCGACGCCGAGCGCACGCAACCCGTTGGCGCAGCGGGCCGTCTCGGTGGCCAGGTCAAGGTAGCTCCACACGCGAACGGTGCCCTCGTCGCCCTCCCACACGACCGCGTCGCGGCCGGGCTGCGTTGCCGCCCAGCGGTCGGCGGCGTTGGTGGCCACGTTGAGGCGCCCGTGCGTCCACCACCGGGTGAACGGCAGACCACCGCTGGTGTCGCGCATGCTTGTGGGCGGCCGGCGCCAGGCGATGCCGATGTCCTCGATGGTGGCCGCCCAGAAGCGCTCGGGATCCGTCCTCGCCAGGTCGTTCAATGCTTCCATGCCGGTGACGCCGAGCCTGGTCATGAAGGCCCGCAGCCGGCTCCGGTCCACCTGCTCAGGGGTCGGGCTCCAGGCGTAGCTGAGCGCTTCAGACGAGTCGCCGGTGCTCACGGTCCGCACCATAGATCGAGCCGCCACCGTCATGCCAGCGCCCTCGGCCGTCCGCCGTCGACCGCCTACATCGGCCCAGGCCAGGCAGCCAGACGCGCTCACCCCGGCGGGCACCAGGTACCCTTGCGGGAATGTCGCGCAGGGGTTGACGGGCACACCGCCGACGTCCACCTCGAAATGAAGGTGCGGTCCGGTGCACGTCTAACCGTGCGCGTCCTCATCCTCGGCGTCACGGCGCAGGTCCTCGCCGCGGAAGTCGAGATCGCGGAGCGAAGGAGCGCCGCCGCGCCGCGGGGCGGCATTTCCAAAGCGGTCGCGCAGCGAGTCGAGCGCGTGGTCGAGGCGTGTGTCACGCGGCGCTGCACTACGGTCGAACAGATCGAGCTGGGCGGCGTCCACGATGCCGCTGACGCCCATGCCGAGAAGCCGTACCGGCTGCCCGTCCCAGGTGTCGTCGAGCAGTCGCATCGCCGCCTGCGCCAGCGCCATGTCGCCGTCCTGCGGAGCCGGCCACGTCGCCTGTCGCGTGAGCGTGGTGAAGTCGGAGTAGCGCAACTTGAGCGTCGCCGTCCGCGCCGTCCAGTGACCGTGGCGGAGCTGCCGTCCGACGTCGGCAGCACAGTCTCGGAGCAGGCTCTGCAGTTCGGCACGCGCGGCCACGTCGGCGGAGAAGGTCTCCTCTCTCGAGATGCTCTTGGGCCGTTCGGGGCGGGTCACGGCGCTGCCGTCGATGCCGCGAGCGCGCTCACCGAGGCTGATGGCGGCGTGCTCACCAAGGCGACGTCTGAGCGTCGCCTGCGGCATGCTCGCCAGCTCACCGAGGGTGGATATTCCCAGTGCCGCGAGAGCACGCTCGGACGCCGGGCCCAGGCCGGGGAGCCGGCGCAGGGGAAGCGGCGCCAGGAAGGCGGCCTCCTGCCCAGGCGGCACGACCACCATGCCACGCGGCTTCTCCAGGTCGGACGCGACCTTGGCGACCAGCTTTGAGGTGGCCACCCCGCAGGATGCGTCGAGGTGGCACACAGACGCGATGCGGTCTCGCAGGCCAACGGCCATCTGCTCCGGCGAACCCATGCGCCTGATCGAGCCGGTGACGTCGAGGTACGCCTCGTCGAGGCTGAGCGGCTCCACCTGCGGTGTCAGCTCACGCGCCAGTGCAAAGACCTCCTTCGATGCCTGCCGGTACGCAGAGAAGTCCACCGGCAGGACAACGGCCTGCGGGCAGAGCCGGCGCGCCCGACCGAGCGGCATGGCCGAGTGGACGCCGTAGCGGCGTGCTTCGTAGGATGCGGCGCTGACCACGCCGCGCCGGTATCCCTCGCCGCCGCTGCCGACGATCACAGGGCGTCCGCGCAGCTCCGGGCGGCGCAGCTGTTCCACCGACGCGTAGAAGGCGTCGAGGTCGACATGGATGATGGCGCGCGGCCAGTGCACGTTCCAAGTATCCGCCGCGGCGCGAGCCTGCCGAGGTGCTCGCCACGCAGCTCAGCCCGCTGAGCCCGCCTCGACGACCGCGCCGTTCTGCCACTCGCGCAGGTCCTCGTCGCGGAGGTGGCCCGCCGCGATCATCAGGTCAACGTATGCGACCCCCAGGTGAGGGGCGGCGCGCCGGAGTACCCAGGGAGGTGGGTTCTCCTTGTTCTTGTTGACGGCCTGGTAGAAGTAGATCTGGTTGAGATCGCACAGCAGCGCTAGCCGGTGCAGAGAGATGCCGCGCTCACGGCATCTCTCTTTGAGGTAATCGCGAAAGTCCACGAATGCTGTGCCTCGACATGCGCATGATCGGACGACCGGTGGGGCGCTCCGCGAGTATAGACGCGCTCAGTTTGCCATCCGAATTTCGTTACAACTGGCGCACGCGAAGCAGAGTTGGCAGCTCGGAGAGCGAGTTGACCACCGCGTCGGGTTCGCGCAGACGTGGGCCGATTGCCGCTGATTCGTCGCGTGCGATGAGCACGGTCCGCATGCCCACCCGCGCCGCGCCGAGGATGTCCTCACGGATGCGGTCGCCGACGAACACGGTGGTCTCGGCGCGCGTGCCGAGGGCGTCGAGAGCCGCTGCAAAGACCTGGGGCGACGGCTTCCTCCAGCCCACCTCGGCGGAGAACACTGCCGCGTCCAGGACGCCGTCGAGGCCCACATGGGCGAGCTGGGCGCGCATGCTCGCGGCGCGATAGGCCGCGTTGGAGCACAGGCCGACGCGCAGGCTGGCGCTGCGCAGCTGGGCGAGAACGTCGAGCGCGTCGGGGTAGAGGTGAACCCCGCTCCACCACGCTTCCTGGGCCAGCACGCTGCACTGATCACGAAGGTCGGGCGACAGGTCCAACCCGATATCGGCGAAGGCGCGCTCCTCCAGGGCTGCGACATCGATCTCCTCGAGCGCTCCGCCGGCCTCGTGGGACGCAACCTCCGCAGCCACCCGGTCGTGGACCGCCTCGGCGATGAGCGCTTCGGGACAGCGCGGATGACCCGCGGCCTCGATGAGCTCCGAGATTGCCACCCGCGCCGTGGCAAGCGCCTCGACGGGGCGCACGAAGTGGACCAGGGTGAGCCCGTAGTCGAAGAGGACGGCCTCGATCGGCGCACCCTGGCCGAGTGATGGCGACCTGTACGGATCGGAACCGAGGACCCTGGCCGGATCGACGGTCACCCTGGTGGCTGGCGGTCTCCGCCCCGCCCGCGGCGGCCTCGCCGGCGCCGGCCGCTGGATCCCGGGGCACGTGGCTGCCCCGCCGGAGGCGAGCTCTCCTGACGCGGAGGCTGGGGGACCGCTCCCGGCTGACGCGGCCCGTCACCTCCTGGAGCACCGCCACCACCGCGCCCGCGGCGGGAGCGACGCCGGCTCCCCGGCGGGCGGTTGGGTGAGGGGCCGGCCGGGGCACCGACGGTGACGCTCCCGGCTCCGTCGGCGAGCTTGGCCGGGTCCGCGCCGCCGCCACCGCGCCGCCGCCGGCGGTGCCGGCCGCCGGGCTCAGCCCCGCCCGGTTGTGCGGCGGTGCGGCCGAACCGGTCAAAGAAGGACAGCGAGTGGTGGCGCGTGTGAGGCAGGGTCGCGCGGGCGTCAGGATCGGCGGCCACGCGCTCCGCGAGCTCCTCGAGGAGTTCCTCGAGCGGGCGCTTGTTCCGTCCCACGGGGGCTGCGGTCTCCGCCCACGGCTGCAGCTTTGCCGACGCCACGTCGGGAACGGTGGTGTCGAGGGCGCCGGGCACCTGGTCGAGAACGCTCTCGATGGCGCGTGCCACGAGGCGATCGGCGTCCTCAGCCACCGGCGCCACCCAGCGTGATACCGGCGAGGGCAAGGCCGGCCAATGTCTTGAGGTCGACCTCCCCGAGACGGGCGAGGTCAGCGATCTCGGTCACAGCGAACAGCTTGACGTCGAGCAACTCGTCCGCGTCAGGCGAGGTCGCCCCGGCGGTGAGGCCGCTCGCCGCGAAGAACCAGATCTCCTCGCTGGAATAGCCCGGCGACACAGGACCATGCGCCATCTCGCGCCAGTCCCGGGCACGGTAGCCGGTCTCCTCGATCAGCTCGCGCCGCGCTGTGGCCGCAGGCTTCTCACCGACCTCGCGCGTGCCGGCCGGCAGCTCCCAGAGCGAACGGCCGGCCGCGTGGCGCCACTGCCGCACCAGCACCACTCGCCCGTCGTCGTCGATGGCGACCACCGTGACGGCGCCGATGTGCTCGACCACCTCGCGCCTCGCCTCGCGTCCCCCGGGCAGGCGCACCGTGTCCTCGAAGACGTGGAGAAGCCGGCCTTCGAAGGCGGGTCGGCGCGTCAGCGGGACCTCACGGAGATGGCCGTCGTCGGAGCTCACCCGGGGGATTGTTCCGTATCGACGGTCGCGGAGGAACTGCCTCAGCCGGCGAT
>PLWW01000107.1 GCA_003153125.1 Candidatus Dormiibacterota bacterium
TGAGCCAGGCTGATCTCGCCGGGGCGCGCGAGCCCGCTGCCACCACCGACCAGCCCGGCGCGCGAGACGGTGTGATGGGGCGCGCGGAACGGAGGGCGGGTCGAGGTGGGCGGGCGTTCTCGCAGTGCGCCGCGCAGCGAGTAGAGAGCGGCCACCTCCAGCGACTCCTCGTTGTCGAGGTCCGGGAGCAGCGAGCAGAAGGCTCGCGCCAGCATGGTCTTTCCGCTTCCCGGTGGCCCCATCATCAGGAGGTTGTGGCCACCGGCGGCAGCAATCTCGAGGGCACGCTTGGCCTGGCCCTGACCGCGCACGTCGGCCAGGTCGGCGGCTTCCACGACGGGCGTGCCACTGCCTGCGTTCGCGGCTGGCAGGGGGTCGCTGCCGTCGAGGTGGGCAACGCAGCGCTGCAGCGAGGAGACGCCGATCACCGCGAGCGAGTCCACGAGGGCGGCCTCGGCGGCATTCTCCTCGGCCACGGCCAGGTGGCGAACCCCGGCGGCGCGCAGGCATCGCGCCATCGGCAGCACGCCGGTCACCGGGCGCACCGAGCCGTCGAGGGCCAGCTCGCCGATGAACCCGTAGCCGTCGATCCGGAGAGAACTGTTGCCGAGGCAGAGGATGGCCATGGCGATGCCGAGGTCGAAGCCCGTGCCCTCCTTGGGTACCTCCGCCGGGGCCAGGTTGACGGTGAGCCGGCGGGAGGGGAACTCGAAACCGGCGTTGCGGACGGAGGCGCGCACACGCTCCCGCGCCTCCTGGATGGCCCGGTCAGTCAGGCCGACGATGGTGAAGTTGGGCAAGCCGTTGGCGATGTCTGCCTCGACCACCACGGGGATACCGGCGAGGCCGTGAACGCTGCAGGCGATGGCGCGGGCGAGCATCCACAGGATTGTAGTACTACTGAGCTGTATGGGTACGCTCGGCGCGCCCATGCGCGTAGGGTCGAACCGTGAGCCGCCGGGACCGCGCGTCGCTTGCCGGCCTGGCGGCGCTGCTGGCGGGGTCGGGCATCCTCCACCGCGCCAAGGCGGAGGCGTACCAGCGGATCGTTCCGGCGCCGCTGCTGCGGTGGCGGTCTGAGATCGTCGCCGTTAGCGGTGCGGCCGAGATCGGTTGCGCACTCCTGCCTCTCCTGCCCAGGACGCGGCGTGTGGGTGCCTACCGCGAGCGCCATGCTCTTCGTCGCGGTCTTCCCCGCCAACATCCAGATGGCCCTCGACGGCGGCTCTGCCGGCGCCGGCCTGCCATCCGACAACTCGGCACTGGCCTGGCTGCGTCTGCCACTCCAGGTGCCGCTGGTCTGGTGGGGCTCAGTCTCCGTCACTCCCCGCACCCGCGGAGGCCATCCGCCGGCGATTGAGAGGCCTGGCACAGCTGCATCCAGTTCGAAGGGTATGGCGCATCTGACGCTTTCGTGCCACACTCCACCCTTGGGGGATCGGCGCACCGTTCTCGCGCCGGGTCAGGGGGGTTCGCGATGTCCGGCTTCTACGCGATCGTGGTCTCGGCTTGGGTGTTGGCGTACTGGTGGATCGCTCAGCGCGACTGAAGGCCTGGTCCCATCAGGTGTCCTGCACCGCGTCCCGGATGTGCTCGCAACGCGTGACCGCGAGGTGCTGGTCGAGGAGCAGGCCGAGCACATCGATGCGGCACGGCTGCTTCTGCCGCTTCGTGGCCGACTTGTAGGTCTCCAGGAGCATCCGCAGCTTCTGCCGCTTGCGCGCATCGACTGCCTCCTCGGGTAGGCCGAAGGCCACCCCGCGCCGGGCCTTGACCTCGACGATCACCAGGGTGTCGCCATCCTCCGCGACGATGTCGATCTGGCCGATACGGCTGCGCCAGTCACGCGCCAGGATGCGAAAGCCCTGGTCCTTGAGGTGGCTCAAAGCGGCGAGCTCACCGGCGTGTCCGACACGTTCGCGCAGTGGCCGAGCCGGAGGGAGTGCCTCAGGCTCACGGCGACCGCGATCAGCCGTTGTCAGTCTCCGTCTCGACGGCCGCGACCTCGACGGGCTCGGTGTCCATCACCTCAGCGGTGGTCACCTCTTCGTCGTCGATGTCAGCAACCTCGTCGCCCGGCACGATCACCTCGCCGTCGACCACGTCGTTCACCTGACCCTGAGAACCTGCCTCGCGGCGCGACACCATCGCGGAGCCGCCGATCGGTTCGCGGCGCTCGCGGATGCGGGCTCGCTTACCCACCTTGTCGCGCAGGTAATAGAGCTTGGCGCGGCGTACATCACCGTGGCGAAGCACCTCGATCCTGTCGAGACGCGGCGAGTGAACGAGGAACGTGCGCTCGACACCGACGCCATGTGACACGCGACGCACGGTGAAGCTGGTGCGCAGTCCGGTCGTGCCGTTGACAGCGATGACGACACCCTCGAACACCTGGACGCGCTCCCGTGTTCCCTCGACGACCTTGACGTGGACGCGCACGGTGTCGCCAGAACGCAAAACCGGAACTTCCGACTTTTCCTGCTCACGCTGGAGCAGGTCGATGACATTCACTTGTTTCCTCCGGGAATCGCGGGCAACCGTATCAGATCAGGGCGAAGACGCCGGGTCTGCTCCTCACTCTGCCGACGCCGCCACGCGGTGATCGCGGCGTGGTCACCGCTGCGCAGCACGGGCGGGACCTCGCGGCCCTCGAACTCGGCGGGCCTGGTGTACAGCGGTGACTCCAGCCCACCGCCGATGCTCTCGTTGAAGGTCTCGCCGTCGAGTGATTCAGGCGAACCGACCACGCCGGGCACAAGGCGCGCTGTCGCCTCGATGATCGCCATGGCGCCAACCTCGCCGCCGCTGAGGATGAAATTGCCGACGGACAGCTCCTCACCGATCTCGGCGCGGGCGCGCTCGTCCACCCCCTGGTAACGCCCGCACACAAGCAGCACCGCCGCCTCTGCGACGAGCTCGCGAGCCACCTCCTGGGTGAAGAGCCGACCCTGTGGGGACAGCAGGATGCTCCGCAACCCCGGCACCTGGTCACGAAGGGCGCGCACGGCTCGGATGACCGGTTCGGGCTTCAGCACCATGCCGGCGCCGCCCCCGAACTGCATGTCGTCGACCTGGCGGTGGCGGTCGTTGGTGTGGTCGCGCAGGTCGTGCACATGCAGCGACACGCTCCCGCTGTCGATGGCGCGACCGACGACGCCGATTGCCAGCGGACCGGGAAACACCGACGGGAAGATGGTGACGACGTCGAACCTCACGACTCGTCGGCCTCCGGCCAGGGCGTCACCACCACAACTCCCTCGGCGAGGTCGACCCGCCGCACCCATTCGCGCACCAGCGGATAGCGGCGCTCCACGGTTCCGTCCCTGACCACGATGACGTCGCTGGAGGGCTGCTCCTCGACGTCGTGCACCACCCCGAGGGCCTCGCCATCGTCGCCGACCGCGTGCAGCCCGATCAGCTGCCACACGAACCACTCGTCCTCACCGAGGGGGCGGGCCTGCGAGGGCGCCACGCAGAGGTAGTTGCCGTGCAGCGTCGCCACCTCTTCGCGCGTGGGCAGCTCCGCGAATGCGAGCAGCATGTCGTCGCCGTCCAATGGGCGCGACGACGTGATCGTCAGCGATCGGTGGTCGCGCTCGTCGAGCAGGACTGTCCCCGCAGCGAAACGGCCGCTGTCACCACCGAGCCTCTGCACCCGCACCTCGCCACGCACACCGTGAACACGGCGCACATGGGCGACACGCAGCAACGCCGGCGGCGTCACCGTGGATGCGGGTGGGTCCCGTTCAGGCATGCCGTCCGCCGTCGGCAAGCTCGACCTGCACACGCTCGTGCTTGCGCAGCCCGGCGGCCCTCACCACGGCACGGATCGCCTCGATGTTGCGGCCGCCCTTGCCGATGATCTTGCCCATGTCCTCCTCCGCCACACTGACCTCGACGATCGTTGTCCGTCCTCTGGGGACCGACTGCACCGTCACCGCCGCCTTGTTGTTGACGATGTGCTCGGCGATGAACCGGGTCAGGTCGGCGTAGTCGCTCACGGGGCCGTCTCCGCCTCGGCGTCGGCGCTCTCGCCTTCAGCCGCCACGGAGTCCGGCTCGGCGGCGCTGTCCTCGGCAGCCTCCGCTTCACCTGCAGCCGCAGCGTCCTCAGCGGCCTCGACCTCCTCGGCTGAGCCCGGCATCTCCGACACAATCGGCGGTGCGGCGGG
Organism: Candidatus Dormiibacterota bacterium; assembly: GCA_003153125.1. Lineage (GTDB taxonomy): Bacteria > Chloroflexota > Dormibacteria > Aeolococcales > Aeolococcaceae > Aeolococcus. Next base: position 4,172 of record PLWW01000107.1, read on the forward strand.
TGCCTGCGGTGCGGCGTCCGGCTGGGGCGCCGGCTTGAAGAGGCGCGGCACCTTGGCGAGGATTCCCTCCTGCACCAAGAGGGCGCGAGCGGCATCGCTGGGACGAGCGCCCTTGCGGATCCACTCGCGCACCTTGTCGCCGTCGATCTGCACCTTGGCGGGGTTGGGCAATGGGTCGTAGAAGCCGAGCAATTCGATGAACCGTCCGTCGCGTGGGCTGCGCGAGTCCGCGACCACGAGCCGGTAGAACGGCCGCTTCTTCGCGCCCATCCTCTTCAGGCGAATCTTAACCAAAACGTCTCCTTTCTCTTCTCTGTGACCGGGTGACCCGGCCGTCTACAACGGAAGCTGTCTGGTGTCCATGTTGCGCAACTGGTTGAGCATGCGCGCCTTGCCGCGCACACCCTTGGTGCCCTTGCCGCCGCCGAGCATCTTCATGACCGACTGCATCTGGTCGAATCCCTTGAGCAGCTTGTTGACGTCGGCGATCGAGGTGCCGCTGCCGGCGGCGATGCGCTTGCGCCGCGACCCCTTGATGACCTCGGGATGGACGCGCTCCTGCGCCGTCATGGAGAGGACAATCGCCTCCATGCGGGCGAGGTCCTTCTCCCCGGGGATGGCGCCCCCCTGCTGCTGCGCCTGGGCGAGCAGCTTCTTGCCCCCGGGCATCATCCCAAGGACACCCTCGAGGGGGCCCATCTTGCGCACCTGGCGCATCTGGTCGAGCCAGTCCTGCATGGTCAGCTTGCCCGCGAACGACCGCTCCAGCATCTGCTCTGCCTGGCCCTTGTCGACGTTCTCTTGGGCGCGCTCGATCAGCGTGAGGATGTCGCCCATGCCGAGGATGCGCGAGGCCATGCGGTCCGGCGCGAACGCCTCGAACTCGGACACCTTCTCACCGGTGCCGCAATAGAGGATCGGCTTGCCGATCGACTCGCGCATGGACAGCGCGGCCCCGCCGCGGGCGTCGCCGTCCAGCTTGGTGAGGATCACACCCTCAACGCCGACCGCGTCCTCGAACGCCCGGGCGACATTCACCGCCTCCTGGCCGGTCATGGCGTCGAGCACCAGCAGCGTCTCGTGCACGTCGACGCGGCGGCGGATCTCTCTCAGCTCATCGAGCATCACCTCGTCGATCTGGAGACGACCCGCGGTGTCGAGGATGACCACGTCGCAGTTGAGCCGGCGCGCCTCCTCGACTCCGCGGTGGCAGAGGTCCGGCGGCTTCATCTTGCCGTCGGGCATGGCCACCGGGAACTGGTTGTCCTTGCCGAGACGTTCGAGCTGCTGGGCTGCGGCTGGCCGGTACGTGTCGGCGGCAACCAGCAGCGGCCGGTGCCCCTCCTTGCGGACGGAGAGAGCCAGCTTGGCCGCCGTGGTCGTCTTGCCGCTGCCCTGCAGGCCGAGGAGCATGACCACCGTCGGGGGCTTGGACTCGTAGCGGATGCGTCGCTGCTCGCCACCGAGAAGCGCGGTCAACTCCTCATTGACGATGGACACGATCGTCTGGCCCGGGGTCAGCGATTCCAGCACCTCGGTCTGCACCGCGCGCTCGCGGATGCGCTCGACGAAGGCGCGGGCCACCCTGAAGTTGACGTCCGCCTCGAGCAGCGCCATGCGCACCTCGCGCAGACCGGCCTCGACGTCCTCCTTGCTCAGCTTCCCCTTGCCGGAGAAGCGCTTCAAGACGTCACCGAGACGGTCGGACAGGGAGTCGAACATCAGGCTGTCCTGCGCCGATCGGCGGCGAGCCGGTCGCGCAGGCCGGCCTCCACCAGGTCACGACGCTCCAGCTCGGCCGCCAGGCCGAGGCGAGCCTCGAGGTGCTCAAGCTGGGCGACGGCGCGGCGGACGAGGTCGTGGGCACCGCTGCGCGAGCAGCCCAGGTGCTGGGCCAGCTCGGTGATCGACCAGTCCTCGTCGAGGTGCAGCCGGCAGGCCTCGCGCTGGTGATCGGTGAGCACGCGGCCGTAGACGTCGAAGAGCCTCTGCCGGCGGGCATTGACTGCCGGCGCGGACGCGAGCGGAACTGGTGGAAGAGATGGTGTCAAGGACAAAGCCTTGACATCCTATCAGGGCGGCCCCGCCCGGCCGGTCTCGTCCTGCGCACCGCGGGGCGTGGGGACGTCGAGGACACCGGCGAACAGCGCATCGAGATAGGCCGCGGGGTCGAAGACGTTGAGGTCATCGATCCCCTCCCCGAGGCCGACGAGCTTGACGGGGATGTTCAACTCGGCCTCGATGGCCAAAATCGTGCCCCCACGCGAGGTTCCGTCCAGCTTGGTGAGGACGATGCCGGTCAGGGTCATGGCGTCGTGGAACGCACGCGCCTGGGCCATGGCGTTCATCCCTGTCGCGGCCTCGATGACGAGGAGTGTCTCGTGGGGAGCGCCGGGCAGCGACCGCTCGATGACGCGGCGCACCTTCTCGAGCTCGGCCATGAGATTGCTCTTGGTGTGCAGGCGACCGGCGGTGTCCACGAGGATGACGTCGACGCGACGGGCCAGGGCCGCCTGGATGGCGTCGAACACCACGGCCCCGGGGTCGGCACCGGGCTGGTGCGCGACCACGTCGGTGCCGCTGCGCTCCGCCCATATGCGCATCTGGTCGATGGCGGCGGCACGAAACGTGTCCGCTGCCGCCACGAGCGCCGTGCGTCCCTCGCCCTGGAGGCGGTGGGCCAGTTTGCCCAGTGTGGTCGTCTTGCCGCTGCCGTTGACGCCGACGACCAGCACCACGCTGGGGCGGTCGTCGAGGTGCAGGGCCCGGTCGCGCGCCTCGAGCATCACCAGCATCTCCGCCTTGAGGGCGACCAGCGCGTCCTCGGCCGTGCCGATGCGCTCCATGCGCACCCGCTCGCGCAGGGTCGCCACCAGTTGCTCGGCGACGCCCATGCCCGCGTCGGCCCCGACCAGGATCTCGAGAAGGTCATCGTAGAAGTCGTCGTCGAGGTCGCGGCGGAGCAGGACAGTGTCCCGGACCTGCTCGCTGAAGGCCAGCGAGGCGCGGTCCATCTTCCGCGACATCCGCTTCCACCAGGCCTCGCGGTGGACGCGCGAGACGACCTCGTCGCTCATGGTGATGCGCTCACACCGCGGCGCGCAGGGTCGACTCCCGCACACCCACGACGTGGCCCTCGGGGATGGCCTCACCGCTGCCGGCGTCAAAGCGAACGCTGATCACCGAGCTGATCCCGTCGGCATCGCTGGTCACGCCGTGAAGAGCGTCGGCGGCCGCCATGGTGATGTGGTTGTGTGTCACTACGATGAACTGCTGGCCGGCGGACAGCCGCTTGAGCAATCTCGTGAAACGGAGCACGTTGCTGTCGTCGAGAGGGGCGTCCACCTCGTCGAACACGTAGAACGGCGACGGGTTCACCTGCTGGAGGGCGAGGATCACGGCGAGAGCGGTGAGGGCACGCTCCCCGCCGCTGAAGAGGCTGAGCGGCTGCAGCTTCTTGCCCGGCGGCTGGGCAAGGATCTCCACGCCCACCAGCTGCCTCGAGCTCAGGCCGGAGCCACCGATGTCTTCGCCGGGTGCCGGCTCCTCGCGACGCAGGGTCGCCCGGCCCCCGGGGAACAGCTCGGCGAAGAGCTCGTGGAAGTGCACAGAAACCGCCCCGAAGACCGCCTCGAAGCGGCTGTCGATGGCGCTGGTGAGGCGCTTGGCCATGAGCCGGATGTCGTTGCAGGCCGCCGCGAGGTCGTCGCTGCCGGCCCTCAACACTCGCACGCGGGCGGCCAGCCTCTCGTGCTCCTCTGGCGCAAGGGCGTTGACCGGCCCGAGTGCCGCCACCCGACGTTCAAGGCGGACGATCTCGCGCTCGGCCCGTTCGGCGTCCCCTGCCTGCGGCTCGGGGCCGTCGTCCTCGTCGTCGCCGCGCACCGCGTCGGCAAGGTCGGTCACCCGTGAAGCCGCGGCGGCCACGTCGCCCTCAGCCGCAGCGCGCTCGTCCGCCGCCCGGGCCAGCACCACTGCCACCTCGCTGCGCTCCGTGCCCAGCGCTGCAACGGCGCGCTCGCTCTCGGCCAGGCCGGGTGCTGCCGACGACAGCTCGGCGAGGGCAGCCGCCACGGCACCCGACGTCTGTGCCACGGCGGCGCGCGCCGCCCGGGAGTGGGCCAGCGCCACCAGCACGTCCAGCTCGGTCGTGAGTAGCCGCAGCTCGGCAGACGCGCATCGTGAGCGCGCATCCTCCGCAGCCACGGTGGCGGCGTCGACTCGGCGGCGCCGCTCGGCGAGGTCCGCCGCAACTCTCTCCTCCTCCACCTCGACCGCCCTGAGTGCTTCAGCGGCGGCGACGGCCGTGGAGCGCGCCTGGAGGACGGCCGCGCGCGCGGCATCGGCCCGAAGGCGTGCGTCTCCCAGCCCGGCATGCGCCTCCTTCAACCTCAACGACGCGGCGCCATCAGCTCCGGTGAGCAGATCCCTCTCCTCGTCGCGCGCGGTCAACTCCGAGACCGTGGCCGCGAGACGGACCCGCTCGACCGCCAGCGAGTCCGCGAAGGCAGCGGCCCTGGCGGCGGCCTCGGCGGCGTCCACTCGGGCCGTCTGGAGCTGCTCCGTGGCCTGCCTCGCCTCAGCCTCGGCTGACGCCAGCGCAGCGGTCGCGGATGCCCGCGAGGCTTCGGCGGCGCGCTCGGCGTCCATGGCCCGTTCGGCCAGCGACGCGGCGTCGCGTTCGTGCGAGGCGAGCACCAGCGTGTGCCCCGGCCGCCCACCGCCACGGATTCCGGACTCGGTGACCACCGTGCCGTCGGGGAGCACGGCACGGCCCCCGATCTCGGCGACCAGGCGCCGCGCCAGGGCGCGGTCGGCGACCAACCAGGCGCCGTCCAGGCAGGCAGCCACTGTCCCCTCCGCTGCAGGGTCGGCACGGACGCAGGACATCAGTGCCCTGGCCCCGGGGTGCGCGGGCGGGGGTGGCTGAGCTGTGCTCTGCTCGAGGAGCACCTCCTCGCGCGCCGAGCCGGCGTCCAGCAGCGATGCGGCCGCGTCGAGGTCGGTCAGGACCCAGGCGCCGAGGTGAGCCTCCAGACCCGCCTCCACCGCGGGTCCATCCGCCGGATCAATGACGCTGAAGCAGTCGAGGAGCCGGCGCGCGGTGAGATCGCCGGCCGCGACCGCCGCCGCGATCGCCCCGGGGCCGCCGAGGGCACCCTCGACCTGTCCCTTCAAGGCGGCGGCCCGGGCCAGCGCAGTGCGCGCTGCCTGACGGGCCTGGTCGAGTGCCGACTGTGTCTCGTCGACGGCACCGCGGGCCTCGGCGGCGGCGCCGTC
>PLWW01000055.1 GCA_003153125.1 Candidatus Dormiibacterota bacterium
CTAGCTCATGGACGGGGAAGGCTGGCGGACCCGCGAGACACCGTCCAACACCACGCTGACGACGTACCCGAGGTCCAGCCGCGCTGTGGATTCCTTGGCGCGCGATATGTCGGCATCGATGTGGAGCTCGGCACCGGCCGGAAGCAGGCCGCGGAACGCCTCCTCTCTCGGTACGCCCGGGTCAACGCTCTGGGCTGGCCGCAGAATCGGCCGACCATCGGGCCGCTCGAAGACCACGCCGACGTCGGGATGAGCGCGAACGACGAATGACCCGTCATGGAGGCGGCGGTGGTGGAAGTGACAGAGCGAGAGCAGGTCGCCGAGGTCGGTGGGGCCGCCGTCGGCCCAGTGCTCGATGTGGTGTCCTACAAGTTGCTAATGTGGGCCCATGGCGGTCAGGGTCGGTATCTACGCCCGCATCTCGGAGGATCGGGATGGCGGCACCGACGCGACTGGCGCCACCGTGTCGACTCCTGACCTCAACACGAACCGCGATGGGCGCCGAGACCGCCTAGCGGTGGCCATCCACGCGTCGACGTCAAGCTGGCCAGCGGCCACCTCCGGCTGATCTACCCGGTGAGCCCTCGGCAATCGCCCAGGCGATGCCGCGGGCGTCGCGGCCGCCAGCGGGCAGCGACAACGGTCAGGCCACCAGACCTAGGAGACTGCTGAGCAAACCCACCTACACAGGCGTTTGGGGATGTGAGTCAATGGCCGAATGCAAGGTTCGAGCGACCCCAACCGCGAACTCCTCGATGCCACAGCCTTCTGCCGGCACCTGGTGGAGAAGGGCTCCGTCGCTGACTTCCTGACAGACCATCGGCAGGAGCTGTTCTCCGACGAGCTGTTCGCTGATCTCTTTCCGTCGGGCCGCGGGCGGCCGTCGGTGCCGGCGGATGTCATCGCCACGGTAATGGTGCTGCAGTCGCTGGAGGGTCTCTCGGACCGAGACGCGGCGCGGCAGCTGCGCACCAACATCGCCTGGAAAGGTGGCCACCGGGATGGCGCTGGACGATCCCGGTTTTCATGCCACGGTGCTCACGCTGTGGCGGAACCGGCTGCGCGCCTCAGCGCGACCACAACGGATCTTCGATGCGGTGCGGGCGGTCGTCGACCAGACGGGCATCCTGGCAACGCGCCATCGTCGCGTGCTGGATTCCACCGTCCTGGACGACGCGGTCACCAGGCAGGACACGCTGATGCAGTTGGTGGCACAGATCCGCGTCGTGCGCCGCCTGATCCCCGAAGCACGAGCACTGACGCTGGTGGCCCATGACTATGAGCAGGGCGGGGCCAAGCCGGTCTGCGCGTGGAACGACCCCACTGACATCGATCGAGTGGTCACCGAGTTGGTCACCGACGCCCAGACCGTGCTCGATGTGGTTGGTGCGCTGCCGCTGTCCGAGACGGCGCAGGAAGCGGTGGGGCTGCTCGCCTTGGTGGCGGGCCAGGACGTTGAGCCCGGCGAGGGCGAGGGAACGTGGCGGATCGCGCAACGCACCGCGCACGACCGGGTCGTGTCGGTGCACGATCCTGAGTCACGACACGTCCACAAGACGGTGCACAACTACCGGGATGGCTTCAAGGCCCACATCGCCGTGGAACCGGAGACCGGTGTGGTGACCGCCTGCGAGCTCACCGCGGGCAACGTCGGTGATGCGCAAGCAGCTCCCCGCCTCGTGGAGCGTGAGCCGGCGGGCACCGAGGTCCTGGGAGATTCTGCGTATGGCGCCGGTGCCTTTCGCGAGCATCTCGCGACCTGCCAGCAGCCAGCCGTGATCAAGCCGGGACCGCTCCAGCGGGCGATCGATGGCGGCTTCACCATCGATGACTTCGCCATCGACCTGGACACGCGGACGGTGACCTGCCCTGCCGGCTACGCGGTTCCGATCGCGGCGGGTGGCACTGCGCGCTTCCGCCAGCGATGTGTCGGCTGCCCGCTGCGCCAGCGGTGCACGACGTCAGTCACCGGTCGAGACGTGAAGGTCCATCCGCATCACGCTCTGCTGCGTGCAGCGCGAGAGCAGGCAGAGACACCAGAATTTCACCAGGTCTATCGACAGTCCCGACCGATGGTGGAGCGCAGCATCGCCTGGATCGTCCGCAAAGGCCACCGCCGCGTCGCCTACTGGGGCATCGACCGCAACCGCCTCTGGCTCGGCCATCGCATCGCCGCCGTGAACCTCACAGCCCTGCTCAACCTGGGGCTCCACCGGGGGCCGGAGGGGTGGGCAGTGGGCTGAGGCCACCCGCCCCCGTGCGCCCGCTGTCACGGGCCCACGGGCGATGACTGCTTCGCACGTTTCCGACTGCCCGATCCTCCGGGACGGCGCCTCGACCATCCTCAGACCGGGTTGCTCAGCAGTCTCCTAGCCGCGGTCCCGGTGACCTGACCGGAGCCCGGTGCCGTCGACCAGAGGTCTTCGGGGGACCGGGTATGGGGTCGGGGTAGGGTTGGGTAGGGTTCCGCGCGCGGGCGTTAGAACCCCGACCCCGCACCTCCAACCCCTGCCTTTCAAGCAGTACCTCCAACCCCTACCTTCCAGCCTACCCACCGAGGTCACCGCACCAGCCTGCCGATGCCCTCACGCCGGAGGACCGACCTCCGCGGGCTGGCCGAGCGTTACTCCGTCACCCCACCCCGAGGGCCGGACGTCCGTGGCGCTGATCGTCGGAGCTCTGGCCGCTTCCCTGCCCGCCTCCCTCCTCTGCCTACGGGCGCCCGGGTGGTCGGCAGCCGCTGCACTCCCGCGCGGACCAACGCCTGACGATGGCATCGCGCTCAACCTGCAGGCCGCGCCCGCCGTCGTGGTGACCCAGTACGAGGCTGACCTGGCCGGGGACGGTTGGACCACCCCGGAGGAGTTCCGTCCAATGCAGGGGGGGTTCGTGTCGAGCGAGAGGCGGAGCGGCGGGCCCACCGCGAGGGTGACCAGGCCCCGATCTGACCGCCACCGTCGGAGTGCGGGACGACGGGTCGAGGAGGTGCTACTCAGCCTCAACTGGGACGCCGTCCACCCAGCCCTTGAAGATGGGGAGGCGCTGCTTCAGGTCTCTGCTATGGATGTCGGCAGGGAACGGTCACAAGCGGACAGACCGGGTCGGTATGAACGAGTGAAAATGCGTCTAGGAGACTGCTGAGCAAACCCACTACACAGGCGTTTGGGGATGGGGTCCTGACATAGAGACAGGTGCTTTAGGTCAAGTCCCACGGAGTGGTGTGAATTCGATGGAGTTCTCACAACGTCGGTGATCTAAAAGGATGAGCCAGTGGTCGCGGCTATGCGCTCCACACGGCGTTGATGACGACATCAACCTCAGAAGCAAAAGTGCGCTGTGGACAAGGCATGAAACTTGTGCATGACGATATATCCGAAATAGGCGAGGCCCCACACCGTGGTTCGTGCCTGACCTACACAGATCCGGGGTAACTACCGTGAGGCGCCGGTGGGAATAGGCCGCCGCAATCCCGGGGCGGGATTGTTCCTGGAGATCCAGCCGTGCTCCCCGGCCGGGCTTACACCGCGTCGCGGAGCGAGGGAGCGACCCCACACCCGGTGCCCCTCAGGTCCCCGCCGATTCGGCGCCTACTGTGTGTGCGGCACTGTACGGATACGAGATATTGCATCTGGGATGTGAGATATCATATCTTGCCCTCGTGCCGCAGATTTTGGTCATTCACGAGGCTCCCGCGCCGCTGGAACCCATCGACCTCCGTCGGAACAGCCTCACCCGGCAGGTGCATGACGCTATCCGGGACGCCATCGTGTCAAAGCGGCTGCCGCCCGGCATTCGGCTGTCCGAGGCGGCGCTCGCCGAACAGTTCGGCGTCAGCAAGACCCCGGTGCGCGAGGCCCTGGTGCGGCTGGTGGCCATCGGCCTCGTGGAAACCGAGGGCGCCCGCGGCGCCCGCGTGGTCACGCCGTCGCGGGACCGCATCCGTCACGCCTACGAGGTGCGCGGCGGCCACGAGTTCACCGCTGCCCGGCTTGCGGCAGCCCGCGCCGGCCGCCGTGAGGTCGCCGACCTGCAGCGTGTCGCCGAGCAGTCAGTGGTGCGTGCGGAGGCTGGGGACGCGCCCGGCTTCCGCGAGTTCGACGCACTCTTCCACCGGGGGGTTGCCCGCGCTGCCGCAAACCCGCTGCTCACAGAGCTCGTCGAGAACAGCTTTTCGCTGACGTGGGCGCTGCGCCGTCGCGACGTTCCGGTCACCGGCGACTCGATCGAGTGTGCCCACCAGCACGTGAGTATCGCCCGCGCAATTCGCGAGCGCGAAGAGCAGAGAGCGTCGATGGAGATGCTCGCTCACATCGACAAGGTAATGAACATGGTGCTCGTTGCACTGGAGGAGAGCGAGACAACGGCCGTCTGACACACGCCGGCCGGCCCTTGCCAGGGCGCTCCGACCGACGCACATCGCCGAACGGCGAAGGGGAAAACCATGCGCAGCACGCGGACACGGCTCGGCAAGGTGACACTAGTGACCGCACTCTGTGTGGGGGTGGCTGCCTGCGGCACGCCCGCACCGGCTGCGAGCAGCACAACGTCCGGCCCGCTGAAGGTCGGCATCTCGGTCTCGCTGACAGGCGACTTCTCGAACACCGGCAAGGCCGCACAGCTCGGCTACCAACTGTGGGCCGCCCAGATCAACGCCAAGGGCGGGATCCTCGGCCGCCAGGTCCAACTGTCATTCGCGGATGATGCGAGCAGCCCAGCCCAGGTCGTCACCAACTACCAGAACTTCATCAGCCGTGACAAGGTGGACCTCGTCTTCGGGCCCTACTCGAGCCTTCTGACCCTGGCTGCGGCAAAGGTAGCCAACCGCTACGGCTACAGCTTCGTGGAGGGCGCGGGCAATGGGCCGTCGGTGTTCGACGCGCACCTGCCCAACCTCATCGACGCCGGACCCGCGACCGCTATCAACGGAGCCCAGGTGTGGGGCGACTACATCCTGTCGCTGCCTCCGGACCAGCGCCCCAAGACGGCGGCGTACCCGTCGCTGGTCGATCCCTTCTCGCAGCCCACCGCCGCAGCGTTGCAGAAGCGGTTCGAGGCCGCGGGCATCACTACGGTGTACTCGGCAACCTACCCCGCTGAGACCACCAGCCTCGGCGGTGTTATCGCCAAGGTCGCATCCCAGAACCCCGATATGGTGGTGAGTGGCTCGCAGGACGCTGACGGCTGGGCCCAGGTACAGTCGATGATCCAGCAGAAGTTCAACCCGAAGTTCCTCTTCATGACCAACGGTCCGGAGAATCCCGTCGACTTTCCGAAGAACGTCGGTGCGCAGAACACCGAGGGCGTCTTTACCTCCGATGTCTGGACCTACAGCGCGCCGATCCCGGGCAACAGCGACTTCGTCAAGGCGTACATCGCCAAGAATGGCGGCACCCCGGGCGGCATCGATTCGACGTCTGCTGAGACCTACGCGGTGGGCCAGCTCATCGAGGCGGTCGCCGCCAAGACCGGCAAGATCGACAACCAGACGATCATCTCCACGCTGCACCAGGGCAGCTACCAGACCGTCGTCGGCGTGGTGAGCGTCGATCAGTACGGCGCGCCCAAGGGGACGCAGTTCCTCGAGGAGTGGGTCGGCGGCAAGCTGACCATCGTCTACCCGTCGAACATCGCCGAGCACGCGCCCGTCATCCCCAAGCCGGTCTGGCCGTAATCGAGTAACGGCGGACGACGTCCAGTGCATCTGCTCATCCAGGCGATCATCCTCGGCGTGCTTACCGGTGGTCTGTACGCGCTGATGACCAGCGGCCTGACTCTGACCTTCGGGACCATGCGGATCATCAACATGGCGCAGGGGGTGTTCGTGGTGTGCGGCGCATACATCGCGTTCACGATGTTCAATTACCTGCACATCGATCCCTTCCTGTCGATCCTCGTCTCGACGCCGCTGCTATTCGCCGTCGGTGTGACTCTGCAGACGTTCCTGCTCAAACCGATTCGGCATGACGCACACCGGTTGTCGCTGCTGATGACCTGGGCGATGGCGATAGGGCTGGAGGGCATCCTGAGCCTCATCTTCGGGACCGACTTCCGCGGCATCACCACCACATACCAGAACAGCTCGTGGACCATTGCCGGATACCAGTTCCCTGTGGTGCGGGTCCTTGCCTTCGGGCTCTCCGTGCTCATCCTGGTGGGCATGTATCTGCTACTCGCACGGACCAAGTTCGGCCGGGCGGTGCGCGCCGTTTCCCAGCGCGAGTCGGCGGCGAAGCTTCTCGGCGTCAATACCGACAGAACCGCCGCGCTCGCGTTCGGCATCGGTGCTGCAACCGCCGGCGCGGCGGGTGCGATGTTCGGCCTGGTCAGCAGCTTCGACCCGGCGAGTCACTACGACCTGATCGGGCGGCTGCTAGCCATCTGCGTGCTCGGTGGTCTCGGCAGCAACGCCGGCGCCATCACCGGCGCGGTGGCCCTGGCCCTCTCCGAATCACTTGTCCAGGCCGAATTCTCACCGGCGTGGTCATCGGTGCCCTTCTACGTTCTGCTCGTCATCGTTCTCGTCGCCCGTCCCCAGGGGCTCTTCGGTGTGCGCACCAGGGGCGCCATATGAAGAGGTGGGCAAGCGCACACCGTGGGCTGCTCATCGGCCTGGTGGTGATCCTCGCGCTCGCACTCTTTCCGTTCAGCGGGGTGGAGGGCTGGATCGTTAACATCGGTATCTTCACCCTGATGTACGCAGCGCTGGGCTCGGCGTGGAACCTGATCGGGGGGTACACCGGCTATGTGTCGCTGGGCAGCGTGGCCTTCTTCGGACTCGGTGCCTACGGGCTGGCGCTCACCTTCCAGCACGTCGGCGTCGGTGATGGGCTTCTGCCCTTCGCGCTGGTGCCGGTCATCGGCATAGCGGTGGCGATCATCAGCCTGCCGCTTGGTTTTGTCGCGTTCAGGACGCGCGGCCTGCCTTTCATCATCGTCACCATCTCGCTGGTCATCATCCTGCAGTACCTCGCCCTGAACCTCACCGCCGTGACTGGTGGAGCGCCGGGCCTCCAGGTGCCGCAGGCGCCCTTCCAGCCGGGGACGTACGAGCAGTACTTCTACTGGGCAATGCTGACCGTCTTCGCGGTAACTCTGCTGGCTTGCGCCTACGTGCGGGGGAGCCGGCTTGGCCTGATGATGTTCGCCGTCCGCGAGGATGAGGATAAGGCGCGCGGCCTCGGCGTCGCGACGTCGGTGCCCAAGTTCGCCGCCTTCGCGGGCAGCGCCGCCTTCTCGGCGATGGCGGGGGCAGTGTGGGCGTACTACCTGTCTACGGTGTACCCGCAGTTTGCCTTCGACGGGGAGTTCCTGGCTATGGGAATCATCCTCGTCGCCTACCTCGGCGGCATCGGCACACTCTGGGGACCGTTCATCGGCGCACTGATCCTCACGCCCGCCCAGCAATACTTCGCGTACTCGCTGGGCGGCAGCCAGCTCTATCTCATCGCCTACGCCGCGGTGTTTGTGGTGGTGATGCTGTTCTTGCCACGGGGCGTCGTCACCACCTTCGCCGACCGGGCGCTGCGCCGCAGCCGCCGCCGCAAGCAGGCCGTCGAGGAGCTGGCGACTGCGGAGTTGGAACCGCCGGTCGAGGCCTCCAGCCACGCGGTGGCGCGTTGACCATGGGCGCGCTCCTGGAGATCGAGGGACTGGCCAAGCGATTCGGTGGCATCGTTGCGGTCGATGGCTGCTCGTTCAGCGTGGAGACAGGCAGCATCACCGGCCTGATCGGACCCAACGGTTCGGGCAAGACCACGGTGCTCAACATGCTCAGCGGCTACCTGGCGAGCGACGCGGGCTCGATTCTTTTCGACGGCAAGCGGATTGGCCGTCCCGACCCCACTGCGATGTACCGCCGGGGCATGAGCCGCACCTTTCAGCGCGCCCGTGTTCTGCCCGAGATCGATGTTCTCGACAACCTTCTCGTGGCCGCACCCAAGCGCGGCCTGGCGGTGTGGGGGATGTCGAAGGCCAACCGGGCCACGGTGGATTACGCCATGACCCTGCTGGAGGATTTCAGGCTGATCCGGCTTGCGGAGGCCAAGGCGGGCGAGCTCTCGTACGGCCAGCAGAAATTGCTCGAGTTCGCGACGGTGCTCATGGGCCAGCCCCGGCTGGTCCTCCTCGACGAGCCGACCGCCGGTGTCAACCACGTGATGGTCGACCTCATGACCGAGCGCATCCGCCAGTTCCATGCCCAGGGACTCACCTTTCTCGTCATCGAGCACAACATGGAATTCGTCATGAGTCTGTGCAATCCCATCGTGGTGCTCGACCACGGCAAGCAGCTCTTCGGCGGCGCGCCGGACGAGGTGCAGCAGAACCAGCTCGTGCTCGACGCGTACCTGGGAGACTAGTCGTGGATACCTGCCTCGACATCCGCCAGGTAGTCTCCGGATACGGGTACGGCACCGTGTTGCGTGGTGCCGCGTTGCGCGTCCCACGCCACCAGATGACCTGCCTCATCGGCCCCAACGGTGCCGGGAAGTCGACACTGCTGCGAGCGATCAGCGGCCTGATCGCGGTGCAATCCGGCGAGATTCTGCTCGACGACGTGCCGCTGCAGGGACTGTCGCCGCGACAGATCCTCGAGGCGGGAGTCGTGCACGTGCCCCAAGACCGGAGCTTGTTTCCCACCCTCAGCGTGTGGGAGAACCTACTGATGGGCGGCTATATCCTTCGAGACGGTGGCGAGGTTCGCCGCCGCGCGGAGTCTCTGGCCGAGAGGTTCCCGACAATCAAACAGTTTCGCAACGCCCACGCCGGCTCGCTGTCCGGCGGCCAGCAGCGGATCATCGAGTTCGCGCGAGCGTTGATGCTCGAGCCGAAGGTGGTGCTCGCCGACGAACCGTCGTTGGGGCTGGATCCGAAGAGTCGCGCCCTGGTTTTCGATACGCTCACGGCTATGACCAAGGACGGCATCACAGTGCTGCTTGTTGAGCAGAACGCTCGCTCCGCTCTGCGAGTGTCCGACCACGCCGCCGTGCTCGAGCTCGGCGTTGTCCGTATCGAGGATCGCGCTGCCGACCTTCTGGACAACCCCGAGGTCGGCCGGCTGTATCTCGGCGCGTCCGCCGCCGCCCACCGCCGCCGACCGCATCTCGCGCATGTGCGGACCTAGTCGATGATCACCGTTGGCGAACGGGAGCCGATGACGCTATACGCCATCGCGCCCACACAGTTCACGTCGGACGGGCGCTCGGTCGACGGTGTTTCGATGGCGGCCAACGTGGAGCGACTGGCGGCAGCCGGAATCAGAAAGGTTCTGCTCACGGGCGCGTACGGCGAATTCCACTCGCTCAGCGACACAGAAAGGCTGGAGATTCTCCAGCGGGTTCGGTCAACCGGCGCATGCGATTCGATCATGGCCTGCGCCGCGTCGCTGTCGGCCGAGGCGACGGCGCGTCTCGCGCTGAACATGCTTGAAAGGGGCGCCGACTACGCGATGGTGGCGCCCCCACTCGCTTGCGAAACCGCCGACCGCGACGTGTTGCGGCACTTCGAGTACCTAGCCAAAACCGTGGGACGGCAGCTCGTCGTCTACAACAATCCCGTCTTTGGGCACGACCTCGAGCCTCGCGTCCTGGCCGAGGTGATGGCGATGGACGGTTACGTCGGCGTCAAGCAGGGCACGCGCGACACCGCGCGGCTGCTAGGTAGCGTCGAGGCCATCCGCGGTATCGGCCGCTCCGTACGGATCTACATCGCCTCAGATCTCAGCGCGACGCTCACGCTTGCGGCTCCAGTCGACGGACTCACCTCGACCAATGCATGGGTGTTCCCCGACGCGATGCAGGGCTTGGTCGCCGCCGCGAGCAACAGCGACCTCGGGGAGATGCAGCGTCTGCACCGAGCTCTCGCTCCCTACCGGCGCGCGCTCGCCCGAATCGGACAGCCCGCCGGCGTCAAGGCGGCGATGCAAATTCGAGGGTACGAAGGAACGCTTGCGGTGCGGGCGCCGTACGCGCCGTGCCCGGCCGACGAGGTCCACCGTCTGCGCGATGCACTCGCCGAATGCGACACAGCCCTGGGCGCGTCCACAAACCGTTTGGAGGTCAGTCGATGAGGCACTACCGCGTCGCCGTGCTCGGCGGTGATCGCCGCGAGGTGCACGTCGCCGAGCGACTCGCGAACGACGGGCACGAGGCCGTGCGCTACGGCCAGGCGACCATCGCATCCAACAGTGTGCGCGTGGCGACCACTGTGGGTGAGGCGGTGCGGGGGACCGAGTGGCTCGTGCTCCCCTCGCCGGGGATGGCGGGCGACGTCATCTACGCGCCCGACGCCCCCGAACCTATCGTGCTCGACGGCGCATTGCTCGAGCAGTCCGCGGCGCGCGAAGGCGGCGTGGTGATGGGCCGTTCGACGCCCGCGCTCGATGCGATCGCCAACCGAATGAACATCCAGATCTTCCAGCTTAAGGACGATCCCGGCCTTGCCACTCGGCTGTCGACCGGCGTCGCCGAGGGGGTGATGCGACTTCTTATCGAACTGACCCAGCGCATCCTACGCGAGCACCGCTTCCTCATCGTCGGCTACGGCGTCACCGGCGCTGTCATCCTGGACTATCTGGTGGCGGCGCATTGCACGCCACAGGTCGTGGCCCGCAATCCGCGCTGGCTCGAGCGGGCCCGTCAGTGTGGCGCGACACCCGTGCTCTACGACGACCGCGTCGATGCGATGTCCGCCGCAGACATCGTCGTCAACACCGTCCCGTCGGTGGGCGCAATTCCGGCAGAGGCATTTGCGAGCCTGCGCGATCGCATCATCGTTGACATCGCCTCGCCGCCTGGCGGCCTCGACCACGAGGCGGCGCGTGTCGCGGGTGTGCAGGTGCACTGGGCGCGCGGCCTAGCCGGCGGTCGCGCTCCGCTCACCGCCGGCGATGCCCAATATGCCTTTGTCGCCAAATCAATGGCGACCCGCGACCACGCAACCACACTTGCCTCTACGTCACTGGGAGAAGACTCATGACCACTGTCACAACCGACGGCGCGCGGTCCCCCGACGTGGCCCACAAGGGCGGGGTCGCTTTCGGCTTCTGTGTGTCGCACGCGCCGCAGATCTTCACGCAGCCAAAGGAGGAGGACCCGGCAGAGCTGGCCCGGATGCACGAGGGTTACCGCACCGTCGCCCGGCGTGCCAGCGAGCAGAAGGTCGACGCGTTGATCATCGTCGCGCTCGACCATCTGCACAACCACTTCCTCAACCTGGTGCCGCAGTTCACGCTGTTCACCGGCAATCCGGTGGTGGCGCAATTCAACCGCCGCCGCGTCGAGCTAAAGGGCAGCCCCGACCTTGCCAACAGCCTGATGGACGGATTGCTCGAGAGGGGCTTCGACCCCGCGTTCAGCCAGAACGAGGTGCTTGATCACTCCTTCCTGGTGCCCCTCCACTTCATGGTCGAGGAGGGGCTCGACGCGCCGGTTCTGCCCATCGTCGTCAACGGGTACGTGCCTCCCCAGCCCTCGATCCGGCGCTGCCACGACCTCGGCAGGGCGATCGCGTCGTGGGCGGAGACCACCGGCATCACGGTCGGCATCGTCTCGACGGGAGGCATGTCCCACTTCCCGGGGACACATCGATTCGACGAGCCCGACGTTGAAGCCGACCATCGCGTCCTCGGCTGGCTCGAGCGGGGTGACACCGAGAAGCTCGTGTCGATGTCGGCGGCGGAGCTCGACGCCATCGGCATGGTTGAGCTGCGCACCTGGGCTATCGCACTCGGTGCCAGGGGCGACCACGTGCAGGTTGAGCGCCACTCGTATTGGGACTCTGGGCATTGCGGCTATGCGGTCATTGAATTTTGAAAAGAGGACACACCATGGCAGACCAACAGCTCATGTATCCGAGGCCTCAGGCTAGTGACTTCCACGTCCACCGCCTTCTGCACGACATCCAGGAGGACGAGGATCTCTTCGTGGAGTTCCTCGGTGAGCCTGACGCGGTGCTCGGACGCTACCCTGAGGTGGACGATGAGGCCAAGCACCTCATTGCCTCCCACGACTACACGGGCCTGCAGAAGCGCGGCCTCCACCCGATCATGATCGTGCAGTTCCAGCGCCACATCGAGTGGGGCATGCGCATGACCGCGTCCCGGGCGGCGGCCGTGTCCGTAACGGACGCGAGCAGCTGACGCACGCGGCCGCGGCATTAGACCGCGGCGGCTCGTTGCTTCTGCGCGGCGGGGAACTGGTCGACGGGACCGGCGCGCCACCTCGCATCGCCGACGTGGCCGTCCGTGATGGCGCCATCACGGACGTTGGTCGCGGGCTGACCGCGCCGCCGGGAGCAGCGGTGGTCGACGCCACCGGCCTGGTGATCGCGCCGGGCTTCATCGACCTGCACACCCACTGCGACTTCACACTGCCGCAGTACCCGCGCGCGGATTCGATGGTACGCCAAGGCGTCACCACGATTGTGACCGGCAACTGCGGCAGCACCCCGTACCCGGTGGACCCCGAGCGCGCGGGGCTCCTGCGCGAGTCCACGGCGCACCTGGGGAGCTCGCTGCAGTGGAACTGGGGTGACGCCGCCGAGTACGCGGACGTGCTCGACCGGCTGCCGCTGTCGCTCAACGTCGTCATGCTCGTCGGTCACACGTCGATTCGCATCGCAGCGATGGGCTTTGAGCGGCGACCTCCCACCGAGGGAGAGCTGGTTGCCATGCGCCGGCTGGTCGCCGACGCGATGGAGCATGGGTGCGCCGGCCTGTCGTCCGGCCTTATCTACTCGCCAGGCAGCTATGCCGAAACCGACGAGCTGATCGCGCTGGCGACCGTTGCCGCGCAGCACGGCGGCTTCTACGCGACCCACATGCGCAACGAGGGCCCGGCGCTCCTCGCCGCCGTCGAGGAGGCGCTCAGCGTCGCATCCCGGTCCGGGGCGGGGCTGCAGCTCAGCCACCACAAGGTATTGGGACGCAGCAACTGGGGTCTCACGGAGCGCTCGCTCGCCCGCGTCGCCAAGGCACAAGGCGCGGGCATGGATGTGCTGCTCGACCAGTACCCGTACACCGCCACCTCGACAACGCTCACCGCGCTACTGCCCACGTGGATGCTCGAGGGCGGCGTGGCCGCGATGCGCGACCGGTTGCGTGATGAACAGACCCGCGCGGCGGCGCGTGCGGAGGTGCTCAACGGTCCCACGGACGGTCGCCCGAAGCGCGATTTCGAAGCGGAGACGGTGACCATCGCCTCCGTGAGCGGCGGCCGTCGCCCGGACCTCGGCGGCAGAAGCATCGCCGACCTGGCGCGTACCGAGGGCCGCGAACCGGTCGACGTCTTCCTCGACCTGCTCCGCGACGAGGGAGGCGGCGTCGAGGTGGTGATCGCCGCAATCGGCGAGGAGGACATCCGCCGGGTGATGCGCAACCCCTTCGTCGCCGTCGCCAGCGACGGCTGGACGCTGAGTCCCGCCGCGGGAGGCACGCCGCACCCGCGCAGCTACGGCACCTTCGCGCGGGTTCTCGGCCACTACTCGCGGGACGAGAGAGTGATCCCGCTCGAGGAGGCGGTGCGCAAGATGACGTCGCTGCCGGCGCGACGGCTCGGCATGACAGATCGCGGCGCGGTCCGGGCCGGGGCGCGCGCTGACCTGGTGGTCTTCGACGCGGCCGCCGTCGCCGACCTCGCAACGTACGAGCAGCCGCACCGTTTCTGCGCCGGCGTTCACCGCGTGTTCGTCGACGGCACGGAGGTGGTCCGCGACGGCGCCGACACCGGCGCGGTTGCCGGAGCGGTGCTCCGCCGACGGAGCGTCGGCTTCGCTGATCGCGGGCGGTGACGCCCGCTGACAGCGCGGCAGTACCGCCGGGAGAGGTGCTCCGACCTGTGCCCGTTGCCTCGCCTCGACTGCCGCCGGCTCTGCTCGTGGTTGCGATGTTCGCGCTCGCCGTCAACCTCCGCATGGGCATCGCGTCGGTCGGGCCCGTGCTGCCGCAGGTGGTGCACGACCTCGGCGCGACGCTGGTCTATGGGTCGCTCCTGACCACCGCGCCGGTGGTGATGATGGGGTTGGCCTCGCCGTTCAGCGCCCGCATGGGTGCGAGGTTTGGCGTGGAGCGAACCGTGGTCGCGGCCATCGCCGTCGTGTGTGTCGCGACCGCGGTGCGGTTGTGGACTGTCACGCCGCTGACTTTGCTGGTCAGCGCGGTAGTGCTGGGTTGCGGCATCGCCGCCGGCAACACGATGCTGCCGGCGGTGGTGCGCCGATACTTCCCGGCGCACGGCGCCCTGATGACCGGCGTCTACGCTGTGGGGATCAACGCGGGGGCGGGGCTCGCCGCGTACGGGACGCCGCGGCTGGCCCAGAGCCTCACCTCCACCTGGCGAGGGTCGCTGGCGATCTGGGCGCTGGTCGCCCTGTTGGCAGTGGTGATGTGGCTCGTTATCGCGGTGCGGGCGCCTCGGCCACCGGTGGTCGTCCAGGGACCGATGCCGCGGCGCAACCGCCAAGCATGGATGGCGGCCTGCTTCTTCGGGCTCCAGTCGATGGTGTACTACGGCGTCCTCGCGTGGCTGGCGCCACTTTACGAGGAGCGCGGCTGGTCCAAGGTGGAGGCGGGGCTGTTCGTATCCTACTTCACGGCGATGCAGGTGGTCGGCGCGCTGACCTCGGCGCTGGTGGTGCAGCGCACCGGCCGGCTCACCGACGGACTCCGGGTCACTTCGGCGTTGTCCGCGGTCGGCCTGCTTCTCGTCGCCTTCACTCCGCTGTCGGCACCCTGGCTGTGGATCATCGTTCTTGGCGTGGGCGTCGGTGGCATCTTCCCGCTGGCGCTCACCATTCCGCTCGCGATGACGTCGAGCGTTGACGAGGCGCGAAGCCTCACCGCCTCGATGCTGTGCTATGGGTACCTGCTCGCCGCCACAGGACCGTTTGCCGTGAGCCTGCTGCGCAGCGCGTCCGGCGGCTTCGCGGCGGCGTACGTCTTCCTCGCCGCCCTCTCTGTCCTGGCGCTGCTCATCGCCCGTCCGGTGGTGGGCCGGAACTCGAACATCGGCCGGGCGTGACGAACGACGTGCACCTGGCGCTCCTTCAGTGCCGCAGCCGGCCTGGGGCTTTACCTGCTGGGTGCCGGCGCGGCCGTCAAACGAGTGGCGATGAACGCGTATGTAACTGCCCCGACCGCTCGCGCCAGCTCAGCCGGCGCTGCTATGGCCGGCGGAGGCGCAGTTGTGTCATGAGTGCGGCGGCGAAAGAAGCCGCGATCGCGGTCATCCGCGCCGCTGCGCGGACCTCACCGCCTCCACCACCGCCGCGACGTCGTTGTCGGGGTGGCCGAGCTGCTCCGCCTGCCGATAGACGAGGTCGGTCGTCGCTGCCAACTGCAGATCGAGGCCGGTTTCGCGGCCGAGCTCTACAGCCAGGCGGATGTCCTTGCGTGCCAGCGGGATCGGGAACCAGCCGCGGTGATCACCGCCGAGCACGTCGGCGAGCCGGTTCTGCAGGCCGACGGGAACCATGGCGCTGGCGTGGAAGAGCTCAGTGACCAGCGCCTCGTCGAGGCCCGCAGCCTGAGCCAGGGCCACCGCCTCGGACAGTGCCAGCAGCTCCTCGAGGAAGAGGAGGTTGAAGACCAGTTTCACGGTGGTGCCTGCACCGGCAGGACCGCCGTGGACACACCGGGCGCTGAGGTCGTCGAACAGCGGCCGGAGCCTGGCTACGAGAGACTCAGGGCCGCCGACGACAAGCAGGGCTTCGCCGCTCGTGATCGTGGCCGGGCCGGCGAGGATCGGCGCGTCGGCGAATCGATCCTCGCCGACCGTCGCCGCCAGCTCCCGGGATGTGCGCGGATGGACCGAACTCATGTCGACGAGCGCAGCCTTGGGTGCGAGCGACTCGCGCACGCCACCGTCCCCAAGGCACACCTCGCGCACCGCGTCGTCGGCGGTGAGCAGGGTGAGCACGGCCTCGGCGTCCGTGACTGCATCGGCGATGCTGACGGCCACTCGAGCGCCGCGCCCGGCCAGGTCGCCCTCCCGTCCCGGCGTTCGATTCCAGACTGTCACCGCGTGGCCGCGATTGAGCAGGCGCTCGGCGACGGCCCGGCCCACGGTGCCCAGCCCCAGCACGCTCACTTTCATCGCGGTCTCCTCCTGCCAGGTCGCCCGGCATCACGCGTCGACGACTGCGCGGGCATCGAGCTCACGCCGACGCAGGTCGGCGGCAATGTCCTTGCTCTGGTCGCGGGTCCACATCGGCACAGGATGGCCCTCGGGCGGCCCCTCGCCGTACACCTTGTTGTACGTCAGGTCGTCGAGCGAGAAGGTCATCACCCGCTCGGGATAAGCCCGGCGCGTCTCGAGCTCCTGGTCGTTGAACTCCACCACGGCGCCGCCCTGGATGACTACCTCGATGTTGCGCTTGTCGACCAACACCCGGATGTTCTTGCTCGGGTCACCGTTGACGACCAGCAGGTCGGCGTACTTGCCCTCCGCGACCTCGCCGACTTGGTCGCCGAGCGAGGTAGTGATCGCGGCGTCCTTGGTGGCCGACCGAATCGCCTCGAGCTCAGTCATGCCCGCGTACACCATCAGCAGCTCGAGCTCGCGCGCGTGCCACTCGCCGTACGGCGTCACCGAGAAGCCCGTGTCGGTGCCCGTCAGCATCTTCACACCGGCGGCGTGGGCGCGGTGCAGGGAGTCTGAGGTCTTCTCGAGCATGCGCCGGGCGCCATCGCGCTGGTTGGCGGGGACGCCGCAGAGGTCACCCCAATCGCTGAGATTGGCGAGCAGTAGGAGTGTGGGGACGAGCGGAATCTGCGAGGCGGCCAGCTTGTCGATGGTCTCGTCGGTCATCACGTTGCCATGCATGATCCAGTCAAAACCGGCATCAACCGCGGCGCTCACCTCGGCGGAGCCGCGGGCATGCACGGTGATCGGCCGGCACAGATTGTGAGCCAGCTCGGCGAGCTGCTTCATCTCGTCGTTGGTGAACGCTTGCCACTGGCCGTACGGACTGTCAGCGAGCTTGATGAAGTCAACTCCATTCTTCACCTGCCGCCGCAGTTCGTTGACCATCTCCGGCAGGGTGTTGGCGAGTTTGCCGATGGCGCCGTCTGGGTTACCGACGCTGGTCGGGTAGTAGTCGGTGAGGCCGTTGCTGGTGGTGATGTATCGCCCGGCCGCGGTCATGCGCGGGCCCTGCACGAGGCCGGAACGGATCCCCTCGCGCAGACCAACGCCGATGTAATAGCTACCACCCGGCTGGGATATGGAGGTGACCCCGGCACTAAGCACCTTGGTGGCGTTGGCGGCGGCGATCAGGGTGCGCAGCTCTACTCCGGTGTAGAGGTCCTGCTCTTCCTGGGCGCGGCTCTCGCCGTACGTCATGTGGCAGTGGGCGTCGATCAACCCAGGCATCAGGGTCTTGCCGGTGGCGTCGATCACCTTGATGTCGTCGACCTGGGGCACCTCCGCCCGCAGAGAATCTGCGTCACCGACGCGGTGGATCAGCTTGTCTCTCACCAGCACGGAGGTGCCCGGGATAGGAGTGGCCCCGGTTCCGTCAATGAGGTTGGCGTTGGTGATCAGCAACCACGAAGGCATGGATCGGTCTCCTTGACGCTGTCGGGGGTGGCGCTGCCGGGTCGCGTTGCAGCGGTGATGGCGAGCTGCGAGATCACACGCGTTCACCGCGCACCGAGCGCGCGAGCAGCTCGATGGGGTGATGAACGGGAAGGGGAGGGTACATGTACCGGCTCACCTGGATGCTACAGCCGGGGTTGGCGGAGATCACCGCGTCGGCCCCTGTGGCAAGCAGGTTGGCGGCCTTGCGGCGGCCTAGCTCGCCCGCCGCCTTCGGCTCGAGCAGGTTATAAACCCCGGCAGAGCCGCAGCACATGTCGGCCTCGGCAGGGCTCAGCAGCTCGAGGCCGGGAATGCCGGCGAGCAGGGCACGCGGCTGTTCGCGGATGCCCTGCGCGTGCGCGAGGTGGCAGGCGTCGTGGTACACGGCGCGCATCGGCAGCGGATGCCGCACCGCCCGAGGCTCGATGCCGGCGAGGAATTCGTGCACATCCTTCACCCTTGCCGCGAACGCCCCGTCGCCGATGAGATGCCCGTACTCCTTCATCCCGGAACCGCAGCCGGCGGCGTTGACAACGACGGTGTCGTATCTGTCGAACGCGGCCACGGTCTCACGCGCACATGCCCGCGCGTCTTCCTCGTAGCCGGTGTGCTGCTGCAGCGAGCCGCAGCAGCGCGGGGCACCCGGTGCGTGCACCTCGTAGCCCTCGGCCGCAAGCACGTCGATGGTCGCCTGATTGACCCCTGCGAAGAAGACGCGCTGCACGCAGCCCTGGAGGATCGCCACGGTTCCACGCCGCGGGCCCGACGCAGGGGTGACGGCCGCCAGCGTGCGCCACGCGGCCGATATCCGCACCGGCGGCGACAGCGCCGCCATCGCGTGGAGGCGGCGGAATCGCCGGGGCACGAGGCCAGCGAGATGCAGGCGCCGCTGCATCACCAGAAGCGGGACGAGCGCACGGAGGCGACCGGGATGGGGGAAAAGCGCAAAGATGAGCGAGCGGAAGACGCGATCGGAGAGCCGGCGTTTGAAGTTGCGCTCGATCTGCGCCTTGGTCTCCTGCAAGAGCAGGTCGTACCGCACCCCCGACGGGCAGGCGGTGACACAGGCCATGCAACCGAGGCAGCTGTCGAAGTGCGAGACCATCTCGCTCGACAGCGCCGGCGTCTGATAGCCGAGCTCCATCAGCTGGATGCGGCCGCGCGGGGAATCCATCTCCTCCTGCCAGAGCGAGTACGTGGGACAGGCAGGCAGGCAAAAACCGCAGTGCACACAGTCACCGATCAACGCCGCCGACGGTGGCCGGTTGCCGTCCCAGGCAGTGCGGCCCGGGACCACCGGCACCTCGGTCCCCTCGACCATCAGATCCCCCCCACGTGGATGCCCGGATTGCAGACGCCGGCGGGATCAAAGCGCTGCTTGACGCGCCGCGCCAGCGCCACCGCCGGACCGTCGACGCCCCACGGGTCCACGGCCGCCCGCAGCTCGGCCGGCGCGTCGAGCAGCACGCAGGTGGCCGGGGCAAGCTCGGCACGCAGCCTCCGCACCAGCGCCGCATCCGCGGGGATGCGCAGCCAGGCGAGACCGAGGCCGGCGCGGGCCACCCCGGACGGAGCCGCGCCGAGAACCGCCGCGAGCGCGGTGGCCAGCGCCGAGACACGCAACACCGCCTCGCCGTCCCGCGCTCGCTGCCGGCTGCGCTGCTCGGCCCAGGTGGCGTCGTCATCCTCGGTGACGGTGACCTCGAGACCCTGCGCGGCCGCGGCGGTCGCGGCGATGCCGGCGACCTCGGCGGGAGCTCTCCCTGCGGATCGCGCCAGCAGCGCACCGCCGGCCGCGGGGCCGTCCCAGCGCAGGTCGAGCGCCTCGAGTTGCAGCGGCAGACGAGCCAGCGCCGCCGCTGCCTGGCTGAGCGTCCCGAGGTCGCCGCCACGGGCGGCGACGGTGACAGTGTGCGCCGGCAGAGGGTGGAGCCGTACGGTCACCTCGGTGACCACGCCGAGGGTCCCCAACGCCCCGCACATCAGCTTGGCGAGGTCGTAGCCGGCGACGTTCTTGATGACGTTGGAGCCGGCCCTGGCAACGGTGCCGTCCGGCAGGGCGATGCGCACCCCGAGAATGAGGTCGCGCACCGCTCCGTGGCCGTGGCGCAGAGGCCCCGAGTCGGCGGTGGCGACGACCCCGCCGATGGTCGCCTCGCCACCCGGGTTGGGAGGATCGAGCGAGAGCCGCTGTCCGCGATCGGCGAACGCAGTCTGCGCGTCGGTAAGGCGGACGCCCGCCTCGAGGACCGCGGTGAGGTCGCCTTCGTTGTGCGCGACCAGGTGGCCCAGTTTGCGGGTGGACAGCTCGACCTCGGCGGCGGGCCCCACGCCACCCCAGTCGGTCTTGGTGCGGCCGCCGACCGGGCGCACGGTTCGTCCGGCGCTGAGAAGCTCGGCCACCTCGGCCGCGGTGGTGGGCCGCTCGACGGTGATCAGAAGCGCTCCGCCAACCCGGCGGCCTCCAGCGGATGGACACGGTTGGGCCCGGGCACCTCGCCGCACAGCCGCGGCGTCGGCATCACCTTGCCAGGATTCGCGAGGCCGTCGGGATCGAACGCGCAGCGCAGCTTCTGGAAAGCGGCGAGGTCGGGCTCATCGAACATCCGCGGCATGTAACCTTTCTTGTCGACCCCGACGCCATGCTCGCCGGTGATCGAGCCGCCCGCGTCGAGGCACGCCTGAAGGATGAGTGTGGCCACCTTCTCAGCCCGGGCGGCCTCGTCCGGGCCGGCGTAACACACCATCGGATGGAGGTTGCCGTCGCCGGCATGGAAAACGTTGGCCACCTTCAACCCGTGCTCGGCGCCGAGCTCCTCAACCCGGGCCATCACCTCCGGCAGTCGGGTGCGGGGAATCACCCCATCCTGCACGTAATACCGTCCAGAGATGCGACCGGCTGCGGGAAACGCCGACTTGCGCATCTTCCAGAAGACGCTGCGCTCGGCCGCGGTCCGGGCGACGCGGATCTGCGTGGACCCGGTGTCGACGCAGATGGCCTTGAGCTCGGCGAAGCCAGCTTCGCAGTCGGCCAGGGTGCCGTCGAACTCGACGAGTAGCGCCGCACCGGCCTCGGCCGGCCAGCCAGCAT
Source organism: Candidatus Dormiibacterota bacterium (assembly GCA_003153125.1). Taxonomy (GTDB): domain Bacteria; phylum Chloroflexota; class Dormibacteria; order Aeolococcales; family Aeolococcaceae; genus Aeolococcus. The sequence goes on from PLWW01000055.1 coordinate 20,665, forward strand.
GCGCCATCTGTTCGGAAGCGGCGATCGACAGCGCGTCCATCATCTCGATGGCACAGGGCGTGAGCCCGGCGGCCACCACCGCGCTGGTCGCCGCCGAGGCGGCGACCACGCTGCCGAAGAACGCAACCAGCGTGCGGGTGTGCTCGGGGGTGGGAATGACCCGGAGCGTGATGCGGGTGGCCACGCCCAGCGTCCCTTCCGAGCCGACGAATGCCCCGAGCAGGTCGTAGCCGGGAACGTCCACCTCGCCGTGGCCGCCGAGAGTGACCATCTCGCCGTCGGTGAGCACCACGTCGAGACCGAGCACGTAGTTGGTGGTGAACCCGTACTTGAAGCAATGAGCCCCACCGGAGTTCTCGGCCACGTTGCCGCCGATGGTGCACACCGTCTGGCTCGAGGGGTCGGGGGGGTAGAAGAAGTGGGGGCCCACGGCCGCGCTGACCGCGGTGTTGGTGACCCCCGGCTCGACGACCACCAGGTGGTTGTCGAGGTCGACCTCAAGGATGCGGTTCATCCGAGTGAGCACGAGAAGCACGCCGTCCGCGACTGGGAGCGCTCCCCCCGACAGGCCGCTGCCGGCGCCTCGGGCCACCCAAGGAACCCTGGCAGCGTGGCAGGCGCGAACCACCGCCTGCACCTCCTCGGCCGAGTTGGGCAGCACCGCCACCGCGGGCATGACCTGGAAGTGGGTGAGGCCATCCGATCGGTAGGCGTGCAGATCGTGCGGATGGGTGATGACGTGCTCGGTGCCGCAGATCTTTTGGAACCGGCCGATCAGCGCCGCGGCCACGTTCGCGCCCGCACCGGCCACCGCGCCGGAGGCTCCCGGCGGCGACTCGCTGGCCATGGCCCTCTCCTCCCAGGCGCCGAAGCCTACGGCGCGGCGCAGGCCAGCGTCTTGTGACACTGTGTCGAGCTATTGTATCCTGCCTGAAGCCTGAGGCATCAGGCATCAGGCAAGAGGGAGTAGAGGTGCGGTTGGTCAGATTCAGCGCTGACGGCGCTGCCAGGGTGGGCGCCCTTGCGCACGGCTCGATCACCGAGCTGGCCGGAACCTGGACCGACGTTCTAGAGCAATTCAGCGGGGGAACCGCCGTAAGGCCCGCCACTACCGGCCCGTTCTGGACCGCAGCCGACTGCACGCTGCGTGCGCCGCTGCCGAACGCCTCCCGGCCGATCTTCTGCATGGGCATGAACTACGTCGACCACGAGGCTGAAGCGGGCCAACCGCTGGGCGCCGTAGCCCCGGCGAAGCCGGTGGTGTTCGTCAAGCAGGCGGAAGCCATGGCCGACCCCGATGAGGTGCTCCACCTCGACGGCCGCCTTTCCGAGGAGTTCGACTGGGAGGTGGAACTGGCGGTGATCATCGGCCGGCCGGGGCGGGACATCGCCCCCGAGCGCGTCCGTGACCACATCGCTGGGTACACGGTGCTGAACGACGTCACAGCCCGCGACCTGCAGCGCGGCCACGTCCAGTGGTTCATCGGCAAGAACATCCACCGGTCCTCGCCCATCGGACCCTGGGTGACCACGGCTGACGAGATCGCCTACCCGCCTGACCTCGCCCTGACCCTGACCGTCAACGGGGTGGAGAAGCAGAGAGCGCGCACCAGCGAGCTGATCTTCGACATCGACACCTTCGTCAGCACCCTGTCGCGGTACGTGGAGCTTCAGTCTGGAGACGTCTTCGCCACCGGCACACCCGCCGGCGTCGGCTTCACCCGGACGCCGCCGGAGTTCCTGCGCAGCGGTGACCTCATGGTGGCCGAGATCGAGTCCATCGGCCGAATCGAGAACAGGGTGGCGTAAGAACATGGATCAGGTGCTGTCCACGAGCCTCGAAACCCCAGCGGCCGAAGACCAGCCGATGGTGACTAGCGTCCATCGCGCGGTCTGCGACCGAATCCGCCGCGACATCCTGCGGGGGCGCATCGCTGGTGGAATCCGCCTCCACCAGAGTGACCTGGCGCGCGCCTACGGCGTGAGCGTCACACCCGTCCGCGAGGCGCTCCGCGACCTCGCCGCCGAGGGACTCGTGGACGTCACCGTCTACTCAGGTGCCGTGGTCCACCAGCCCACGCTCGAGGAACTCGAGCAGATCTACCAGATCCGCGCGTCGCTACTGCCGCTGGCGGTGAAGGAGGCTGTGCGGCGGATAACGCCTGCAGAGTTGCGTACGGCCGATCAGCTCATCAGCAGCATGGCGGCCGCCGCCTCGCCCGAACAGTGGCTCGAAGGCAATCGCCGGCTGCATCACCTCTTCGACGAGGCGGCCCGCAACTCCCACCTGACGACAATCCTGCGCCGACTTGGCGACCTTTCCACCCTGTACGTGAACATCTCGTTGGACCCCGCTGCGTTGGTTCGCGATGCGGACGAGGAGCACCGAGCGATTCTCGAGGCGTATCGAGCCGGCGACGAGGTGGCGGCAGAACGACTCACCATCCAGCATTTCGGGAAGACGTTGGAGATGTCACGCACCCGGCTGCTTGCCGAGCACCGTGGGGAGGCGGACCAATGACCTATGCGACCGTTGACGGGCCATCGATCAGCCAGTATCCGGTCGTGGCCGGTGATCTGGTCACCCGGGTCCTGGACTGCCGAGGCGGTGACACCACGGTGGTCTGCCTGCATGGCGCGGGATCCCGCGCCGACCGCTTCTGGCACAACATCGCGCCGGTGGCGGCGGCGGGGTACCGGGTCATCGCGATGGACTTTCCCGGGCACGGGTATGCCACCAAGGGCGCCTCGGTCACCCACTCCACGCCCGCGTTCGCCGGCTTCGTCATCGAAGTACTGCGCGCACTCGACGTGCAGCGCCCGGTGATCGTTGGCACCTCCCTGGGAGCCCATGTCGCCGCCGCCATCGCGGCCGACGACCCGGAGGCGGTGAGCGCACTGGTGCTGATCGGCGCCGTGGGCATCGTCCCCGCAGAGCCGCGCGACGGTCCGCTGTCGCCGATCCCCATGTGGGACGCGTCGCCGGACGCGATCCGCACCAAGCTGCGGATGGTGGTCGCGGATCCGGCGCTGATCACCGACGAGTGGGTCAACGAGGAATCGCACATCAACAGCTCGCCGGGCGCGCGCGAATCACTGGAGGCCGTGGCCGACTACCTGGGCAACGGTGTCGAGCGCGACAGCGTCGGCGACCGGCTCCTGGAGCGCGCATCGCACGTCCCCACGCTGCTTGTCTGGGGGGGCGAAGACCGCTGGGTGCCGCCGTCGGTGGGGTTCAGGACCAAGGAGCTGCTCGCTGGGCCTGAGCTGGTGGTGATGCCGGGCACAGGGCACGCGCCGTATTACGAGGATCCTGAAACCTTCAACCGCCTGCTCATCGACTTCCTCGCGGGCAGGCGCGTCGCAGGCCAGGTCGCAGCGGGTGCGGTCCGAGGCGGGGCCGAACAGGAAAGTGGACCGGACGGTCCGCGCCAGAGGGGAAGCGCATGAGTGTCGCCACCAGGTCAAGCACGGTGATCCCTGAGTTCGACCTCACCGGCAAAGTTGCGGTGGTCACGGGAGGCAACCGCAGCATCGGCCGGGGCTCGGCGGTGGTGCTCGCCGAGGCGGGTGCCAGCGTGGTCCTCGCGGGACGCAACCAGGAGGACCTCGAACGTGTCCGCGAGGAGATCACCGAGCGCGGTGGGACCGCGCTGGCGGTGCGCTGTGACGTCAGCAAGGAGGCTGACATCGACAACCTCTTCGCGCGAACCGTCGCTGAGCTGGGCCGAGTGGACATCTGCCTGGTCAGCGCCGGCGTCTTCGGCAAGTGGCAGTCCGCTGAGCTGATGGAGCTCGATGAGTGGGACACCATCTACGACATCGACCTGCGCGGGGCGATGCTCACCTCGATGGCGGCGGGCAAGCAGATGATCGCCCAGGGCTCGGGCGGAAGCATCGTCACCATCGCGTCGATCCAGGGAGTGGTCGGCATCAAGGGAACGGTCGCCTACACGGCCGCCAAGCACGGCGTGGTGGGCATGACCAAGGGCCTTGCGTTGGACTGGGCCGAGCACGGCATCAGGGTGAACTGCATCGCGCCAGCGTTCATCGCGCGTGATGTCGAGCCACTCCAGAAGGATCCAGTGGCCGTGGAGTTCGTCACCGCCCGCACACCGCTGCAGCGCTGGGGCACGTGCCGTGAGCTCGGCCTTGCGGTGCTGTTCCTCGCGTCCCCGGCGTCGAGCTACGTCACCGGCACGGTGCTCAACGTCGACGGCGGCTGGTGCGCGCAGTGAGCTCAGCGGACACCGCTGCAGGCAGCGCGCCGGAATTCCTCAATCCGCCGAGCGTGGGAGAGCCGATCGGAGCGTACTCTCACGTCGCCAAGAGCGGGGATACGTACTTCGTTGCTGGTCAAGTGGCGATCGACAGGCAGGGTAACGTCGTCGGCGACGGTGACCTGGCGGCCCAGCTGACCCAGACGTTCGCCAACATCGGCGACATCCTGTCGTCGCTTGGCCTCGGTTTCGCCAATGTCGCGCAGATGACCACTTACCTCACCCAGCGCACCCACGTCGCTGAGTTCTACGAGGCGCGGCGCGTGCTCTTCCCCTCGCTTTTCGTCGATGCCATGTATCCACCCAACACATTGCTGATCATCGCCGGGCTGGTCCGGCCGGAGCTTCTCATCGAGGTGCAGCTGATCGCTACCGCGTGAGCGAGGCATTGAAGAAGGGGCACACGTGACGCGTACAGAGGCGAGGAAAGCGCTCGTGACCACGACCAACCGGACAACCAAGGCGGCTCTTGTCAACTACGAACGGGGAGGCGAACAGGCATGACCACACGCGTGACGATGGCGCGGCTCTCGGCCACGGCGACGCTGGTGGCGCTGGTCGCTGGTTGCGGCGGCGGCGGCGGCGGCGGCGGCAGCAGTAGCAGTAGCGGTGTGGGGACGCTGGTGTTCGGCGAACTCATGCCCTTCACCGGTGACCAAGCCACTGAAGGCGGGCAGGTGACCAACGGCTGCCAACCGGCGATTGCGGTGATCAACAAGGCCGGCGGCGTGCTCGGCAACAAGGTGACCTGCCAGGAGTTCGACACTCGAGGCGACGCCGTCGACGCGGTGCCGGCGGCGCAGAAGATGCTCGCCACGACCACAAACCTGGTCGGCGTGCTCGGCCCCAGCACCGCGGAGGCGCCTGCGACGGAGCCCCTGCTGCAGCAGGCCAACATGCCGATGTTCTCGGTGGCCGGCGACCCGCAGTTCGATAAGAGCACCGACCCGTACTTCTACCGCTTCACGCCGGCCGACGACCTCGCCGCCAAGGCGCTGGCGCTCGAGGCCAAGAATCTCGGGTACAAGCGGGTCGCGGTGGTCTTCACCGCCGGTGACAGCGCGCAGGCCAACGTTCCATCGCTGCAGGCGGTGGCCCCGATCCTCGGACTGCAGATCACCGACGCGCTCTCGATCACGCCCAACCAGCCGTCCTACCGCACCGAGGTCGCCAAGCTTCTTGCCAACCACCCCGATGTGATCATCAACGAGGGCGACCCTCAGAGCGATGCCACCTTCTTCGGTCAGTTGAAGGAAGCTGGCGGCAACATTCCCATGGTGATCACCGCCGTCGCCACCTTCAGCGACTGGCAGAACGCGATGAGCACCGCCATGGGTAGCGCTGTCCTGGCCGACCTGATGACCGTCATCGATCCCTACACGCCGACCGAGGGCGAGGGCTGGCAGGTCTTCAACGACACCCTCAAGGGCCTGCACGGCAACGGCGTCGACTACAAGCAGTACAACGCCGACATCTACTCGCGCACCACCTACGACGCCTGCATCGCCATGGCGCTGGCCATGACAGCATCCAACTCCATCGATCCCAAGACGTACAACCCACACATCGCCGACATCCTCACCCCGGGCTCGGACAAGACCACGGTGCACACCTACCAGGAGGGACTCGACGCGCTCAAGGCGAGCAAGAAGATCTACCTGGTGGGCGCCGGTGGCGAGCTGGGGCTCAACCAGTACCACAGCGTCGCTGGTGCATTCGAGACGCAGCACTATGACCCCGCGACGAAAGCGCTCGTCCACGTAGGCGTGATCCCTAACGACGAGTTGAAGGCACTGTCGCTCGGCTGATGATGAACAAGCGGAGCGCATGAGCCTGATCCTGCCGACGATCGGCTTCAGCCTGATCAGCGCGTCGATCCTCGCGCTAGCGGCAGTCGGGTTCACGCTGCAGTTCGGCGTCACCAACATCCTCAACCTCGCCTTCGCCGAGGTGATGACGTCATCGGCGTTCGTGGCCTACTGGGTGAACAGCAGGGGCATCTCGATCTGGATCGGCATGCTCGTCGCAGGTCTGTTTGGAGCGATCCTATCGCTGCTCATCAACCGGTGGCTCTACCGCCCTTTCATCCGCAGCGGGACACGACTCTTTGGGCTGATCATCGTCAGCATGGGCTTGGCGCTGATCATCCAGAACGGCGTGTTGGCGATCACCGGCCCGGGCTTCTTCACGTACGACCAGCCTCACGGCCTCGCCTTCGATGTGGCTGGCATCCGGTTCACGTACACCGAGTTGGCCATTCTGCTCATCGCCGTCGTCGCCATGGCGGCGGTGCATCTGCTGCTGACCCGGACGCGGCTGGGCAAGGCGATGCGGGCATGCTCCGCCGATTCGGCTCTGGCCCGTTGCTCGGGGGTGCCGACCGCGCGCGTCGTTGACATCGCCTGGTTGCTCTCCGGCGCGCTGGCCGGCATCGCCGGCGTCACCCTCTTCATGAACACGACCGCGTTCTCGGTGACCACCAGCGGGGATTTTCTCGTGGTCATCATTGCGGCGGCGATCCTCGGCGGTGTGGGGGATGCCTACGGGGCCATGCTCGGCGCGCTGATCATCGGCTTCGCCACCGAGTTCTCCGCTCTCTTTCTCAACTCCGCGTACAAGACCGCGATCGCGTTCGTCATCCTGGTTGTGGTTCTGCTGATCAGGCCCCAGGGGGTTCGCGCCGCGTTTGCGGCCGCTCGCGAGGTGCAGACGTGAGCAACGCGACCCAGTTCTACGTCACCACTCTGCTCATCTATGGGGCGGTCTCGATCATCGCCTGCTGGGGGCTCGATCTCCAGTTCGGCGACACTGGGATTCTCAATTTCGCGTTCATCATGTTCCAGGCGGCGGGTGCTTACACGGCCGCAGTGCTCACGCTGGGACCCTCGACCCAGTCCAATCCGCTCAGCAACTATCAGCAGTACGTCTTCGGGGCGTCGGTCCCGTACCCAGTGTCGGTGTTCGCTGCCGCTCTCGTGGGGGCGCTGCTGTCGTACCCCATCGGGGTGGTCGCGCTGCGACGGCTGCGCTCGGACTATCAGGCGGTGGCCATGCTGGTGGTGTCGTTGATCGCGACGACCGTGGTGATCAGCGACACTGGTTTACTCGACGGCGAGCGTGGTCTCTTCCTCATCCCCAAGCCCCTGCGCGACTCCGCTGACACCCTACTCGGCTACCAGTGGCTGTACGTTGGCATCAGCTGCGTCTTCCTGGCAGTGGTCCTGTGGGTCATCGCTCGCATCTCGCGCGCCCCGCTGGGCCGCAGCCTCCGCGCCATCCGCGAATCGGAGTCGGCGGCCGCAGCACTCGGCAAGAACGTGCTCTCCCTGCGCATGGGCGCGTTTGTGGTGGGGAACATGATCGCCGCCATCAGCGGCGCGCTCCTGGTCCAGTACATCGGGTCGTGGTCGCCCAATGGTTGGCTGTACCCGGAGACCTTCGTATATCTCGGCGCCATTATCATCGGCGGCGCGGCGAACAAGCTCGGGGTGCTGATCGGTGCGCTGCTCCTTCCCGTTGGCATCTCCGAGGGCGTGCGCTACCTCCCCTCGTTCGGTGGCCCGGGCTTCGTCGACGCCGTCCAATTCATGCTCATCGGAGTGTTGATCATTGCCTTCATGTGGTTCCGCCCGCGCGGTCTCGTGCCGGAGCGACGCCGGACGTTCGGGAATCCGCGGTGGTCCTTCCGCCGCAGGACACCCGGGGCGGGCGTCGCCACCGCGATGCCGTCGGCGGATGAGCAGGGGCTGGCGGGCTGAGGTGAGCGCGCTCCCCGCCGAGGCCGTGGGCCGCCCCATCCTCTCCGCGCGCTCGCTGTCGCACTCATTCCAGGCGGTCCGCGTCGTCGACGGCGTGTCCATCGACATCGATGAGGGCAGGTTATACGGCTTGATCGGTCCGAATGGCGCCGGGAAATCCACGGTAATGAACATCCTCGCCGGCGCGCAAAAGCCGATCGGAGGCACCACCCATTACGGTGGCGTCGACATCACGCGATGGCCGGCGTATCGGCGGGCGCGGCACGGGGTCATTCGCACCTTCCAGCTATCCAACGAGTTTGCCCGCCTCACCGTGCTCGAGAACCTGCTCGTCGCCGTCCCTAACCAGCCGGGTGACACCTTCCGCGAGGTGTTCACCACGCCGCGGCGCCGCTGGAACCGGCGCCAGGGCGAGTCCCTCGACCGGGCACGCGCACTGCTCGCCCGTTTCAACATGGAGGCCAAAGCGGACGACTACGCCAGCGACCTCAGCGGCGGTCAGAAGCGCATCCTCGAGATCCTCAGGGCGGTCATGGCGCAGCCCCGGTTGCTCCTTCTCGACGAGCCTCTTGCCGGCATCCATCCGCGCATCATCGAGTCGGTCTGCGACTACCTTCGCGAGTTGCGCCGCGAGGGCGTGACCATCCTGATGATCGAGCACGAGCTCGAGGTCGTCGAGACGCTCTGCGACGCGGTGGTGGTGATGGCCAGCGGCATCGTGATCTTTCGCGGCAGCATGACCGAGGCACGCCAGCGCAGGGAGGTCATCGATGCCTATGTCGCCGGCTGACGCGGTGCAGCGGCCACCGGCCGTGCTCACCACGCGTGGCCTCACTGCTGGCTACGGGAGGGTGCAGATCATCCGCGATATCTCTGTCGACATCGGCAGGGGAGAGGTGGTCGCCATCGTCGGCCCCAACGGTGCGGGCAAGAGCACCTTGCTCAAGGCCATCATGGGGCTGATCCACGTGTGGGACGGTGAGCTGGTGGTCGGCGAAACGCCGGCGAGCGCCCTGGCCACCGAAGGGCTGGTGCGTCGGGGTGTCGGATACGTGCCCCAGATCGGAGACGTCTTCACGCCGCTGTCAGTATCGGAGAACCTCGACATCGGCGCGTACACGCTGCCGCAGTCGGAGGTAGCCAGGCGCCGTCAGGAGGTCATCGACGTCTTCCCCCGGGTCGGTACCCTGCTCCACCGCACCGCCGGAAAGCTGAGCGGTGGCGAGCGCAAGATGGTGGGCATCGCCCGTGCGCTGATGAGTAGGCCCAGCGTGCTGCTGCTAGACGAGCCCACCGCGGGGCTGTCCGCGGAGGTGGCCAACACGCTTCTCACCAGCCATCTGCAGACACTGCGCGGCGTCGGCGTCGGCATTCTCCTCGTGGAGCAGAAGGCCACTGCGGCCCTCGATGCCGCGGATTGGTCGTACGTGATGGCGGCGGGACAGGTGCGGTTCAGCGCCCGTGCCCGAGAGCTTCGCGAGCACCCGCGCTTCAGCGACATCTTTTTCGGTGTGATCCAGCCGGACTCGCAGGCGACTCAGGGGTCCGCCGACACCGACGAGACCATATCCACGACTGCACAGGAGGACACGGCATGGGCGAAGTAGTGCTCGGGATCTCGATGTCGCATGCGCCCGGAATCCTCGGCTGGCCGGAGGCGCCTGCGGCAGACAAGCGGGACCGCATGCAGGAGGCACTGCAGACCATCAGCCAGCAGCTCGAGGCTACCCGGCCGGACGTGCTGATCGCGTTCCTCGACGACCACTTCGACAACCACTTCCGTAACCTCATGCCGACTTTTGCAGTGGGCATCGCACCCAGCCACGCCGGTCCCAGCGAGCACTACTTCGAGATGCTCCGCATCGACCGCAAACGCGAGGTGCCGAGCCACGAGGAGATGAGCGAGGCACTGCTCAGTCACCTGGTGCACAGCGGGTTCGACGCCGCGCGCATGGGTCACATCGAGTACGGCAACAACCTGATGGTGGCGCTGGCCCTGATCCGTGATCAGCTCGACATCCCGGTCGTCCCCGTTTTCATCAATGTGTTCACGCCGCCGATCACGCCGCCGGCACGCGCCTACCAACTCGGCGAGCTGGTGCGATCATTCGTCGATGGGCGACCCGAAAGAGTCGGCTTCCTCGCCACGGGCGGGCTGTCCCACTGGCCGCCGTTCTGGACGGACAGCAGCCCCGCCGACGATCCGCTCTTCGCGCGGATGAAGCGCTACCAGACGGAGGGCCGCTCATACCTGAGGGAGGATCCCGACCTGATCACCGACGTCGGCAAATGGGAGCAGGCGACCGCGGCGCAGTCGGACCAGCCCCTCGTCAATGAGGCATGGGACCGGGATTTCCTGGACGCGCTGGGCCGCGGCGACATCGACTACATGAAGAACCTCACCTTCGCCAGTGTCGAGAAGGACGCCGGCAACGGCGGCCACGAGGTGCTCAACTGGATCGCGCTCATGGGTGCCATGCGCGGTGAGCCGGCGGAGATCCTCGCCTACGAGCCCGTCAAGGAGTGGATCTGCGGCATGGGATTCGCCCTCTATCGCGGCTGACCGCCCACGACCACGATGACGGTCCCGGCGTCCGCAACGACCGCGGGACCTGACGCCGGGGCGCACGCTTTCGGCGGCCAGGCCGCTCATACGGCGAGGTTGCTGTCCCTGCTCTGCACCGGCTTCATCCTCCGCGCGGTCTTGCTCGGCGTACCGCCGGTCCTCGAACAACTGCGCCGCAGCCTGGGCCTCAGTCACGGGATGGCCGGGCTGGTTATTGGCCTGCCGGTGCTCGTGCTCGGCCTCAGTGCTCTCCCCGGCGCCGCGATCACCCGGCGGATCGGGGCGGCTCGGACCGTCGGGGCCGGGCTGGTCCTGCTGGCCGTGGGCGCGGTTCTCCGTGCCGCTCCTGGCGGCTTCACCAGCGTCATGATCGGCACGCTGTTGCTCGCCGTCGGAATCGGTGCGGCGCAGCCGCCGCTGGCGCGGCTCGCTCAAGTGTGGTTTCCGCGGCAGGTGCAACGCGCCGCCACCGTCATGACCCTGGGGCTACTCGTCGGCGGCATCGCCGGTGCCGCCCTCACGCCGTTCGTGGTGCACGGCGTCGCGCACGACTGGCGGGGCAGCTTCGTGTTCTGGTCGGTTCCGGCGGCCCTGGCGGTGGTGATGTGGCTGGCCGTGGCGTCGCGCTCACCGGACGGCAGCGCCGGTCAGGCCCCCGTCCGGATCGGACCGCTGCTCGCCGATCCACGCGTCCGCTGGATCACCCTTCTCTTTGCCGCCCAGGGGGTGACCTTTTACACCAGCAACACTTGGATCGCGGGCGCCTCGGCCGGAGGCGCGGATACCCCCGCGGCCGCGCTCAATCTGCTCTGCCTCAATGGGGCGGCGCTGCCGATAACCCTAGTCCTCACCGCCACGCGGCGCAGCTTCACCGATTCGAGGCGCTTCTACGTCGCCGCCGGTCTACTGTCGATCGCCGGGACGGCCGGCTGGACCTTCGCCGGCCCCGAGCTCGGCCCGCTCTGGTCGCTGCTTCTCGGCGGCGGCGGCACCATGGCGCTGGTGGGCGCGACGGCATACTCTCCGATGTCATTCCCGCCTGCGCAGGTGGCGGCGGTGGCGGCGACGGTGTGGACCGTGGGCTATATCGCCGCCTTCGTGGGGCCGCCGCTGGCAGGTTTCAGCATTGATCTTTTCCATAACCCGCGCGCGCCATTCGCACTGTGCCTTGCGTTCAGCTTTCTGCTCATCCTGGGAGGGTTGAGGCTCCCGCGCACGGTCCCTGGAGCGGTGCCCGCAACAGACCCGGCTGCAGGGGATTGATGCGCCGTCGTCGGGCGGCCTGGCCACCGATCATCTCGGCGGCGCCCCATCTCGGGGTGGCACGGGTGCGCCGCACCTCGTCCTCGCTGCCGGAGACCAGCACTCGGTACGCCCGGCGGGTCAAGCGGCTTACTGGAGAGTGGGGCGCACTCACGGCGGCGGGGACCGTCTGAGCACCTGCGCGTTCGGTGCAGGTCAGTAAGGGTCGTATTCCGAACGCCCCACAGGTGCTTTGCTCCGAGGCGACCTCGTGGAGCACGCGGAGCACGCACCGACCGGCCAAGAGATCATCGACACGACGATCGTGTCCGGCTGGCCGGTCAGTGCCCTCATACCTTTGGGCGCCGGGCGACGTGGTCGCGGAGGAAGGTGAACACACGGATGTGCTTGGCGGTGTCGTGCTCCATGAGCTCGACGAGCAGTGCCCACAGGCTCGTGTCACGGAACGGTCGCAGCTCCTTGCGCAGGGCGCGCAGCTGCTTTTGATCGGCCCGTTCGGCGGCAAGGAACCGGCCGGTCACCTCCTCGAGGGCACGGGACGGCGGCCCGTAGCTCAGCTCGGGCACCGCGTCGGGGTCGTGCGCCCAGGCGATGCCACTGCCGAGGGCGGCGGTCATCTCGTGGAAGAGGCGGTGATGGCGCTCCTCGTCCTCGACCACGAGGCGGATCAGGTACCGCGCCGTTTCGGGGGTGTCGGGCGCCTCGGCTAGGTCCCGGTAGCTGGCAAGGAGGTCGGCCTCCGAGGAGACGTGCTCGGTGAAGTGACGGTAAAGCCCCTCCTCGAGGATGCTCAGCCCACGCGGTGGTGTAGTGGGTCGCTCTGTCGGTGTCATGGTGCCTCCTTTAAGGCCTCGGCGATTGCCACGGGCACGCCACAAGGGGTCATTCTCGGTCGTGACCCCAAGGCGTGGATGAAGCCGGGAGATCTGGGCGAGGTCGAGGTGCAGGGCCTCGGGAGGTTGGTGACGCGTCTCATAGCCGCTGACTGACGTGCGAACGCCGCATCAGCAGAAGGACGAGCGCGCTGCGCCGCGAGAATCATGCCGCACGAAGCGACGCCGATGACCAGCGTCTGGTGCAGATCTGCCAGCCAGTTGCTTCCCTGGACCGGCAGTTCTCGCCGAACGGGCACGGCGCCGGCCGTGAGCAGGCTCTGCCACGTGACGTCCAGCGGGTCGCCCGAGGCCACGACGGCGGCGATCACCACATCCGCCCTGGACGCGGCTTCTTCGAGGGCACCGCGAACCGTTGCGGGGTTATCGCCAGCGTCGAAAATCCCCGCGATGCGGCGACCGTACCATCCGGCACGCGCATGAAGCGCGGTCTCGAATCGTTGCCGGGCACTGTTACTGAGCCGCTGACGGACCACCGCGGCCGGCCCCAGCGGCGCAAACGGTCGCACGCTGACGACCGATGCACTACCATCGCCTCGGCATGGTTTAGCGCCCCAACGCGGGTGTTTTGCTGCAATCACCAAGGGCATGATCTAGAGGGCTCGACTGGCGTGTGCGCTTTCCACGCCATCGCCGGCGACCGCCACGCGAGTTGCCGTGCAGCGCTGTCCGCATCGATCCGCAGCCAGTACGGGGTCCGTGCCGTCTCCGCCCACCTTCTCGACGAAGATGTCGACGGTGCGGCCACACGCGAGCCCGACCGACCAGCCCAGCTCGTCGCTGATGCCGTAATGCAAAAGTCGCGGCGGTGCATCACCTTCGAGCATGACTTGAGCCTCGAGAACGACCGCGGATTCCAGGCAGCCCCCGCTTACAGAGCCGGGCGTCCGTCCGTCGCGGCTCACCAGCAGCCTCGCCCCCGCACACGGCGCGCTGTGAGCCGGTGGTACGAACCACGGTGGCGACAGCCAGCAGAGGATCGGTTGCTGACCACTCATCCACAGTCGCAAGGGTCACGCATCGCTCTAAGTATCCTCCCTTTCCTGACCGCTCACAAGGCGTTGTGCTTGTCCGACAGCTCCGAGCTCTTGATGCGAGGATGCGGGCTTATGCCTTCCCGCGCCGTCGCGCGCGGACAGCCTTGCCGGGCAACCGCGTCGGTTTGTACTCGGGTAGGCTGCCCTGCCAGAGCCAGGAATAGCGATCACCCAACGGGCGAAACGCATTTATCCCCTCCAGTGCCGGCATTCGGTATTGGCCGAGCTTGGTCGGCCACCGGAAGGCGAGGTTCCCATACCAACAAGACCAACACTGTGTGGCCATGGCGACCGGACGAAAGGCTGCCTCCCACGCGAGCAGGGCTTCCTCGACTGTGTCGAACCTCTGGAGCATGTCAGCGAGCGCCAAACCGTTTGGCGATAGCAAGCCCTGCACACTGGCCCAGGTTCGGAGGCTGCCCGTGTGCCGCGTCGCCCACGATCGCCACTCTCCCTGACACCCAGCCTCGGGTCTCGACCCTAACGTTTGTGTGGTGGACTGCACCCTTCGCGCCTATCCTTTCGACGATATCGCTGAGACCGGGAAAAGCGTTCGACCAGCGCTCCTTGTCGATCGGCACCGCAGAAGCGCGATTGTCTGATTCAGGGCCCATGAGCGCCACGTACGTGTCGGTAGCACTGCACGGAGTCGTTAACACTCGGAGCCTGCCCGACCAGTGTTCAACGCTCCATCTGATCCACCCATGGGAGACCACCGATGCGGCGCTGACCGCGATTGCGTATCGGTACATGGTTCCGTTCGACTGACCAACCGACGTCGAACCGGTCATCTCGGCCTTGGCGCACCCCTCGGAATTCCTCCTCGATTTCCGCTGCCGCGCGTGTGGACACGGTGATCCCTTCAGGGCGATTCATGCGACCCGCATCCGTGCGAATTCGAGACCCGCGTCGGAGTTAGGATGCGGTTCGCAGAGCATCAGGCCGCAGGACTTGGCAGTCGCCGGGGGCGATCGCGGACCCGATCTGACCGCTGACTCGAAGGCGCGTCCACAGCGACATGGCGGACCGCCTGGCTCAATCGCTATGTGGCCCACCTCAGCAAGGTGGGCGAACCGTCACGTTCGACGACACGGAGGAGGCCATGGACTTTAGAGTTCGGACATGGTCAAGAGCCGGTACTCCATGGCATCCATGTCGACTCGGGGTCGTGGCCGGTTGCTCGGTCCCTATCCGGTCTGCCGGGAGAAGGCTTTCTTCGAGGCCAATCAGGGTGGCCGGCGCGTGCGGAGCTGCAACGCGTGCGGCCATGAGGAGCGCCCATGACGGACGACGCGATATCGCAGCGGGGACTACGGCGCACGAGCGCGATGACGGCCGTCAGCCAGGATCGCGATCACACGAAGATCGCGGTGAAGCTGGATCCGCTGGCGCGGCGGTTGGTAGGAACCACGCATGGCGACATGGACTTCGACGCGCCGTACATGACCGAGGTGGCGGACAACCTGTGGCAAGGTGGGTGTGTCTCGGGATTGTTGCTGCCAGCGTTCATCGCGCATGTGGTGAGCCTGTACCCGTGGGAGTCGTACGAGGTCAAGCATGACCTTGCCAGCTTCCGGGAAGTGCGCATGTACGACGATGCGATGCAGCCACTGGACGAGGTGGTGCCGGCGCTGGCTGCGTGGGTGAACCACTGTCGCGAAACGGGGCCGACGTTGGTACATTGCCAGGCCGGGCTCAACCGGTCGGGCGTGGTGGTGGCGTACGCGCTGATGCTCGATGGACTGTCGGCGGACGAGGCGATCGCACGGATTCGTGGGCGTCGCTCGCCCGCTGCGATCTGCAATCCCCAGTTCGAGCGCTGGCTGCGGAAGTCACAGCAGTTGGCCGGGCACGGCGAGGATGAGCGCCGCACACTTCGCGACGGCCAGGTTCGGACTCTCGCGGGAGAGGTGCCGTAGCCTTACCTTGAGATGGGAGCGCGGGGCCGTCCGCCGTAGCCGCCCCTAACGCATTTGCTACGTTCGCCTGGGTCAGTCGGTAGGCTGATTGGCTGATCTGCGTGAAGCTCATCAGGTCGGCGAGGGCCAGCGTATCGAGGTGAGCTACCGACAGGCGTGCCGCTTCGAGGACGTGGACGTGCGATCCACTCACGGCCTCTGCCGCGGGAACGAGCGCCGCCGTTTGAACCGCAGTGAAGGCGACCGTCCTCTCCAGTGCGGCCTCGCCGCCAGCGCGGCGCGGGCTGCGTCATCCGGGAACGTGGCCGTCGCCAGCTGGCGCGTAAGCTGGTCGTGGGGAAGTGTCATCGGCCTGTTCCTCGCCGCCCGGACGCCACCGTCTTGTGGTCACGATACCACCAGGCAGTGGTCGTAGGACAACTCATTTCGCTGGGTTCAACTTCGCGATGGCCCTCTCGTTAGGGCTCGACAAGGCGGGACATCCGCCAGAGCGGTTGGAGACGTCTGCCAACGTTGCGTTCCAGGCTGGCGAGGGGATCACCGAAATCCACCTCACAGTTCGCGGCACAGTGCCCAGAATCGACGCCCAAGGGTTCCGCGA
>PLWW01000059.1 GCA_003153125.1 Candidatus Dormiibacterota bacterium
GACGACCTACCGCTTACGAGGCGGTATTTCTGTGGTGGGGCGAGTCGCGGTACAAATCCGATCTCGATTGCAGCGAAGCAGTTATTTCGCCCGCTGCTGCGCACCGACCGCTACCTGAAGATGCGTTTGCTCCCGTCCCTGCTTGGAGAGCGCCAAAACGCGGTGAGTGAAGACCGGCTGCCGGTATCCGCGACGGGCCAGGCGAGCTTGCCCCCGTTTGTCAGCCGGCTCGTCCCGATGCGACCAAGCGACGCGCAGTCTTGCCGGCCTGCGGCAGCCTGGCGACATCGAAGCCGATGACCACTCGCCCACCGAAGGCACCCGCAATCCGGTCGAGGCTGGCCAGGTTGGGGGCGTGGCGACCGCTCTCCAGACGGGAGATTGCAGACTTGGTGGTCCCGACCCGGTGGGCGAGAGTCTCCTGTGACAGGTTGTGGTCCATGCGTAGGCGGATCACGGCGCGAGCTACATCCTCGAACGGGCGCAAGCGCTCCAGCTCTGCTCTCAGCTCTGCGTTGCGGCGGGCGCGTGTGTCCACGCCCGCGCGCGCCGCGCGCCCTACCGGGCTTGGCGTGGTCATGGGGTCAGGTTAGCAGATATGCAAACTTGTCCACTCTGTCGATCCGCCACGGAGCGATGGTGTCGGGGCCTCTTCATGGGCAGGGGAGCTTGTTCGAGCCGCTCACCTTTGTTGGGGAGTAACGCCCCTTCGGCCCCCCGCAGCATTGATGCAAGTCTGTGTCGGGGTTGCAGCACGCTGTGCTGCACCGCGCAATCGCCTTGGGTAGCGCATGCGGCTTCGTGACGTCGGTCACGACGAGGATCGCGTCAAGGAGCAGAAGAGGTGGCGGATCAGAACTCAACGAGGAATCGCGGCTGGAAAGTCTGATCGGTCGGTCTGACGCCGACGATGCGATCCGCTCGATATGCCCTCAGCTGGTCACGGTCATTGACGACGAAGAGGAGCAAATTCCCATCCTTGGTGCGGCGCAGGGAGTACGGCTCGACGCGCCGCGGACCCTGTCGTCCATCCTCGGCGCGGTAGTCGATGTCGACCATCAGGCGATTGGCGCCCGCGTACCGGATGAGCTCGAAGGGGAAACCCCGGCGCCACGACGTGATCGCCGTGGGTGCGACCCATGCAGGGTCGAGGTCATCCCGCTCCGCTCGCGGCGGGATAACAAGTGTCACCTCGCCGGCGAGCCAGAGAAAAACCTCGTCGAGGGCGGACCAGAAATCGGCAAACCGAGGCAAGGGCCTCGGCAGCTGGTGACCCAGCATGTTCTCCCACTCGCGCTCGATCTCCTCGCGGTAGGGCGATGAGCGGATCGTGTCGGCGTTCGGAACGTCGATGCCTGCGTGCTCGCATTTCCGTGCCAGCACCGCGGCGACCGCCGGGGCCCGGCCAACCAGGTCGGGATGGCGGTGCATGTGCACCACGTCGTAGAGGTCTCGCGGCCGGCAGCGCTCACTCAGCGCACGGAGCTTCTCGCCGAAGAGCTCGGTGAGCGAATAGCAGCTGACGCCGTCCCCGGGCAGGGGTGCATCGCTGTACTGGTGGCCTATGGCGCGGGGCACCGTCTGCTCTACGAGGGTCTCGTCAGAGGTGACGTCGAGCTTGACCTTGGGCAGCCGAGCAGGCTGGTTCGGGCCCCGGTACGCGATCCGGCCCTGGGTCGTGGCATTGCCCCGTCGGTTCTGGCGGCGTCGGAACGACTCGTCATCGACGACGAGATCGATGCCGGATTCTTCCCGGAGCCATTCCCCGATCCCTCGGAAGATGCCGACCAAGTCCTCGGGCGCCTCGGGGCCACCCTCGACAACGGTGAAGTCCAGATCCTCGGAGAACCGGTAGGTCTCGTAGTAGCACTTGCGAAGGCACGTGCCGCCCTTGAAAACCCACGTCTGACTCAGCCCGGGGTCGTGTGCGATCCCCGCCAGCAGCCAGCCGAGCACGTAGTCCTTCTCGATGACTCCGGCGTCCAGCGACCACTCAGTTCGCAGGTTCAGGATTTCGCGGGGTGGAATCACGCTGGTTCCTCCCGACCCATCGGAACGTTGATACGCAGCCCCCACCTGGTGGCGCGATGACCTTCATCGGGACCATCGGGGTCGAGCAATGAGATGCCCGCGGAGACCCGACGTCCACACGCCTCGAGGAGGCGGCCTCGATCCTGCCCGAGCACTTCGACGATGTATCCGAGGCGTTTGAAGACAGCCCGATTGCCCAGACGATCGCCGTAGTCGATGAGGGTGGCGGGCTCGTTGTCTTCGAGGTACGCGGCGAGGATCTCTGCGCCGTGGCGGATGCCGCCCCCGAGACGCGGGCTGTCGATGATGTCGATGACCGTCCTGGCCGGGTCGGCAATGCGTAGCCGCATCTCTCCACGCCACTCCGTCTTCATGCCCCACTCCATCGCGCTCGCAGAGGCGTGGGCCAACAGAAAATCGTGATCGAGCAGCCGGACCGACGAGGCTCGAACCCTCACGGTGGTCTTCAGCACGGTTGTCCGGAACACTTGATCGGTGAGGGCCCAGTGGTTCGCAGCCGTCCACCCCGTGAAGTAGCACGGCGACCACACCGCGGCGGCCACGATGAGGGCGTCCTCCGACCAGGCGTCTGGGTTGCCCGCATCCAGGGGAACCGGTATGTACAGGCCGCGCCGGGCTCGTCGGAGCCAGCCCTTGGCCGCCCACCGCGAGAGTTTCTTGGCGGCTGCATCTGCGTCGACTCCCAGCTCGTCGACCACCACCGTTGGCGTCACAAAGCGACGTCCGGAGCCCAAGATCGCGGCGAGTTCGGCTCGCCCCGCTTGACTGATTCCCGCTGCTACCGACATCGTTAGGCCACCACTTCTCCGCTGGAAGGAGTTACTGGATACAGGATAGCAGGCATCGGCAATCCAATACCAACCACCTGCAGCGAGTTTGTGGACTGTGAGTATCGGAGTGCCGAACTTCTTTGCCCATCGGCCTCGAATGGGAGGCGCCGCACTCATAGCGGGCCAGCCACACCCGGGAGTGAGGGGAGGGCGGTACGTCGCTGTAGAGGCTCGGTCCAACGGCCGGCTGCCGCGATTGCTGACCACCTCGCGGGTCACCCCGATCGCCTCGGTCAATAATCCTCGAGTGCCCCCCGCGACCACCTCTCCGAGGAACGACATCCACCAGGTCGCCGATCGCCTCTGGGAGACCGCTGACGAGCTCCGGGCCAACTCTCACCTCAAGGCGGGCGAGTACTCCATTCCCGTCCTCGGGCTGATCTTCCTTAAGTTTGCTGACAGTCGATTCACGACTCTGGAGTCGGAGTTGGCTGGCAAAGCGACCGGCCGCCGGGTCATCGGCAAGGCCGACTACCAGGCGCGGGGAGTCCTCTACCTCCCGCCGGCCGCACGCTTCGCCCGCCTCCTCAAGCTCACGGAGGGCGATAACTTGGGCAAGGAGATAAACGACGCCATGGCCGCCACTGAGGAGGAGAACCCCCAACTCAAGGGGGTCCTGCCCCGCACGTACCAGGCGCTAAGCAACAGCACGCTCGTCTCCCTGCTCCGGTCGATCAACGCCATCCTTGGTGACATCGAAGGCGATGCCTTCGGCAAGGTTTACGAGTACTTCCTGGGCAGATTCGCGCGCGCTGAGGGCGCCAAGGGGGGCGAGTATTTCACGCCCACACCGATCGTGAGGCTGATCGTCGAGATCATCGAACCGTTCAACGGCAAGATCCTCGACCCCGCCTGTGGATCGGGCGGCATGTTCGTGCAGAGCGCTCGTTTCGTCGAGCAGCACCGCCGCGGCAAGAACAGCCGCTTGTCGATCTACGGGCAGGAGCGCGTCGAGGAGACAGTAAAGCTATGCAAGATGAACCTAGCCGTGCACGGACTGGAAGGCCAGGTCAGCCAGTCGAATGCCTACTACGAGGATCCGTTCAAGTCAGTTGGCCAGTTTGATTACGTAATGGCGAATCCGCCGTTCAATGTCAACAAGATCGAGAAAGCCAGGATAGAGGGCGACAAGCGCTTTCCGTTCGGTCTTCCCAAGTCGGACAATGGCAATTACATCTGGATTCAGGCGTTCTACTCAGCGCTGAACGAGAAGGGCCGTGCGGGTTTCGTCATGGCCAACTCAGCGGGCGACGCGGGCAGCTCTGAAATGGAGATCCGCAGAAAGTTGGCCGCGGACAAGGCGGTCGACATTGTCGTTGCGGTGGGGTCCAACTTCTTCTACACCGTGACGCTGCCGGTCACCCTTTGGTTCCTCGATCGGGGCAAGCGCGGGACGAACCGCGAGGACACACTGTTGTTCATCGACGCTCGCAAGATCTTTCGACAGATCGACCGCGCCCATCGCGACTGGTTGCCACAGCAGATCGAGTTCTTGGCCAACATCGCGCGGCTCTACCGCAGCGAGCGCATCGAGACAACCGACGGCTCGGAGGAGTTGCTGGCGGCCTCGTTTCCGGACGGCTGCTACGTCGATGTGCCTGGGCTGTGTGCTGTCGCGACCTTGGAGCAGGTCGAAAGGCAGGGCTGGGGCCTGAACCCGGGGCGCTATGTCGGCGTGGCAGCTGCCGCGGACGATGGTGTCAATTTCCGAGCGCGGCTGACGGAAATGAACGAAGACTTGGTAAGGCTCAATGATGAAGCGGCGGTCCTGCAGGAGCGGATTGCTAAGAACGTGGCGGAGTTGTTAGGTTGAACTCCAAATATCCCGTTCGGGCGCTGTGTGATATCGCACAGCGAATTGACTATGGCCTAACTGCGAGCGCCACGGATGCATCAGTGGGACCTAGGTTTCTGCGTATTACTGACATCGTTCCTGAGCGGTTGGATTGGACCACGGTGCCATTCTGCAGAACTGCTTCGGACGAGGATCGGCGCAAGTTCGCGCTAGAGCGCGGCGACATTGTTATCGCAAGAACTGGCGCAACCGTCGGGTATTCGAAGTTCATTAGAGATGCAGTTGACGCCGTGTTCGCCTCGTACCTCGTACGGGTGCGCGTCAACCCAGGCTTCGACCCCAGCTACGTCGGTTACGTGGTTGGATCAGAAGACTATAAAGACTTCGTACGGTCGAACGCTGGCGGCGCTGCGCAACCCAACGCAAATGCGCGGGTGCTGACGTCTTACTTGGTTCCGCTGCCACCTCTGCCAACCCAGCATAAAATCGTCGGCGTCCTCTCCGCGTACGACGACCTGATCGAGAACAACGACGGCCGGATCAAACTTCTGGAGGAGATGACCCGGCGGATCTACCGCGAGTGGTTCGTCGATTTTAGGTATCCGGGGCATGAGACGGTGCCTCTAGTGGACTCGGAGTTGGGACCGGTGCCGAAGGAGTGGAAAGTCGAACCGCTGGGTCAGCTGGCTACCCTGACGAAGGGACTGTCATACAAAGGGGAATACCTCACCGACAGTGGCATCCCGATGGCGAACTTGAAGTGCTTCGATGCGGCCGGCGGCTTCCGCCGTGAAGGGACGAAGCCCTACTCAGGACCATTCAAGGAGAAGCACTCGATCCGACCCGGGGATCTGATCGTCGCCAACACGGATCTGACTCAGGCCGGGAACGTCATAGGAAGCCCGGCGATCGTGCCGGAACGCGGATTCGAAAACGGCGGGCTCGTCTCGCATCATCTGTTCGTTGTCCGACCGCGGTCGCTCGGCATAAGCACCGCCTTTGTGTACCAGGCCCTTCGTGATGATCGTGCGCGATCCTTCGCACGCGGGCGGGCGAGTGGCACCACGGTACTCGGTCTACGGACGGCGGACTACGAGAGGTATCCAGTGCTCGTGCCGACAGCCCCCCTACTCAGGCGGTTCTCTGATGTTGCGGGGTCTTGCCTGGCCCAATGCGGCCGGTTGGAAGACATGCTGGGGATGCTCCGCACGACCCGCGACCTTCTCGTGCCCCACCTGATATCCGGCACGACTGAGGTGGGGGACCTCGACATCGCCGTGGCTGACGCGGCCGCGTGACCGCTCCGTCCCGACCAGGCCGCTACACCGAAGACCAGCTGGTCGAACAACCGGCCATCGAGTTGTTGGTATCCATCGGCTGGCAGCACGTCAACGCCTACCACGAGACCCTTGGCGCTGAGGGCACCCTGGCCCGCGACAACAAGGGCGAGGTCTTCCTCCTGCGCACGCTGCGGACTGCCCTGGAGCGCCTCAACCCCGGCATGCCCGCCGAGGCCATTGAGCTGGGGATCATGGAACTGACGAGGCCGCGCACGGCGCTTTTCCATGCGCGGGCCAACGCCGAGATCCACGCCCTTCTCCGCGACCGCATCCCAGTCGACGTTCGCCAGCCGGACGGTAGAACGCTCCCAGAGCGCCTGGCGGTCATCGACTGGGACACGCCTGAGAACAACGATTTCCTCCTCGTTTCCCAGCTCTGGGTCCACTCCGACCTTTATCACCGTCGTTGCGACCTAGTCGGCTTCGTCAATGGCATCCCGCTGCTCTTCATCGAGCTAAAGGCGTCCCACAAGAACCTCAAGCACGCCTATGACGACAATCTCCAGGACTACCGCGATGCGATTCCCCACATCTTCATTCCCAACGGCTTCATCCTCCTATCCAACGGCTCGGAGACCAAGGTAGGCACCATCACCTCGGATTGGGAGTTCTTCTCAGAGTGGAAGAAGATCAACTCGGAGGGTGAGGAAGGTGTCGTCTCCTTGAGCACAGCCGTGCGCGGGATGTGTACGCCAGAGCGATTCCTCGACATTATTGAGAACTTCGTCGCCTTTCAGGATCTTCCCGGTGGGTTCGTAAAGCTCCTTGCGCGCAACCACCAGTACCTCGGCGTGAACAACGCGATAGCCCGCTTGCAGGAGGTGCGCGCGACGTCGGAGCGCCAACCCGATTGGGAACCGGGCCTGCTTGAGGTGGCTGATGAGCCGTCTGCACCAGCGGTGAAGCTGGGCGTCTTCTGGCATACGCAGGGGTCCGGGAAGACCATGTCGATGGTCTTCTTTTCTCAAAAGGTCCTGCGCAAAACACCTGGCAACTGGTCCTTCGTCATCGTCACCGACCGTGAAGACCTCGACGACCAGGTCCACCGCGAGTTCCGCTACGCCGGGGTCGTTACCGACACCCACGTTCGCGCCACCTCGACTACTCATCTTCGCGAGCTACTCCGCGAGGACCACCGCTATGTCTTCACCCTGATCCAGAAGTTCCGAACCGAAAGGGGCGAGAAGCACCCGGTTCTCTCCGATCGTTCTGACGTCATTGTCATCACCGACGAGGCCCATCGCACCCAGTACGACACCCTCGCACTGAACATGCGCAACGCGCTACCCAACGCAGGCTTCCTCGGCTTCACCGGAACCCCCCTCATCGCCGGCGAAGAGCGCACCCGCGAGGTGTTCGGCGATTACGTCTCGATCTACAACTTCGCCGCCTCGGCAGCCGACCATGCCACGGTTCCCCTCTACTACGAGAACCGCAGCCCCCAGCTCCAAATCGCCAATCCCACCTTCGCCGATGACCTCATGGCCATCGTCGAGGAGGCGACCCTGGACGACGAGCAGGAGCGACGGCTTGCCCGAACCCTCGGACAGCAGTACGAGCTGATCACACGCGATGATCGCCTCGACGCTGTCGCCGTGGACATCGTCGACCACTTCCTCGGCCGGGGCTTCCCGGGCAAGGCGCTGGTCGTTTCGATCGATAAGGTCACCACGGTCCGGACCTTTGACAAGGTCCAGCGCTTCTGGGCCGACCGACTCGCCGCGGACGAGGCTGAGCTTGCCCAGACGAATCTGGTTCCCGAGCGCCGCGACCTTCTCGCCCAGGAAGTCGCGTTCATGCGCGCCACGGATATGGCGGTGGTCATCAGTCAGTCGCAGAACGAGATCGCCGAGATGCGTGCCCGCGGGCTTGATATACGGCGCCACCGTATGCGGATGGTCGAGGAGAAGCTCGAAGACAAGTTCAAGGACGCGCAGGATCCGTTCCGCATCGCCTTCGTCTGCTCGATGTGGACCACCGGTTTCGACGTGCCCTCGCTGTCGACCGTGTACCTCGACAAGCCACTGCGCAACCACACCCTGATGCAGACGATCACCCGCGCCAATCGAGTCTTTCCCGAGAAGAACAATGGCTTGATCGTCGCCTACGTCGATGTCTTCCGCAACCTGCAGAAGGCGCTTGCCATATACGCCGTCGGAGGTGTGGCTGGGGATGTGCCTGTCGAGGAGAAGGGCGCGTTGGTCGAAGCTCTCCGCGACGCGATCGGTGAGATCAAGTCCTTCTGCTCATCACGCGACGTCGACCTCGATGCCCTCTGCAAGCTAAAGGGTTTCGAACTCGTCGCCTCCGGCAGGGAAACGACTGAGCTGCTGATGGCCAGTGAGGACGAGACGGTCGCATTCGTCTCCCGGGCCGCGCTGACCGATCGCCTGTACAAGGCCATACTGCCTGATAAACGGGCGACCGAATTCACCCGGATCCGAGCCATCACGAAGTGGCTCGCCGACGGTATCGCCGAGCACACCGAGCGTGTCGGGATCGGCGGGGTCATGGCCAAGGTCCAGCAGCTCCTCGACGACTCCGTGGCGGCGAAGGAATACCTCATTCCGGAGGCCGATGTCGATGCCCTTTTCGACTTGGCGGCGGTGGACTGGCACGGTCTGGAGACGGCATTCAAGCAGGGCAGGCCGCGAACGGCAGCACAGCGGCTGCGGTCGCTGCTCTCGGCAAAGCTCACCGCTCTGGTCCGACTCAATCCCGGCCGCGTCGATCTCGTCGAGCGGTTCGAGAAGCTCGTCGAGGACTACAACGCCGGAAGCATCAATACCCAATCCTTCTTCCAGCAGCTTCTCGACTTCAGGGCGACGCTCACCGAGGAGGAGGCCCGGTCGGCACGTGAGAGTCTTACCGAAGAGCAGCTCGCCGTCTTCGACCTGATCATGCGGCCTGCTCCAGAACTCACCGAAGCCGAGCAGACACAGGTCAAGAAGGTCGCCGAGGAGCTGCTGGATAGCCTCAAGCGCGAGAAGTTCGTGCTCGACTGGCGCAAAGAGCAGAGCACCCGTGCCGCCGTGCGCGTCACGGTGGAGGAGACCCTCGATCGTCTGCCCGACAAGTACACACGTCAGCTGTACGCCCAGAAGTGCGATGCCGTGTACCAGCATGTGTTCGATTCGTACTGGGACGACGGGCACTCTGTGTACGATCGAGCGGCATAGTAGCGCCCGACGATACGTGTGAATGACAACGTCTCCGCCGTGGTTAGCTATTCAGTTCCACGAGGATTCGCAATCGTGGGAAGCCACACCAAGACCCGAGCTCGCGACCTAATCTTGGTAAGACGGCAAGCACAAGACGGCTAGGCCAAGAAACATGCGAACTGCGTTCACCGGAAGAGCATCCCACCGTAGCTCTCCCACGGCAACCGGCGCAGACCATCCGCGAGAGGATGACTGTAGGGTTGCCCCTGCTCTAAAGGACCTTACGCGTCAAGAAGCCGGTCGGACGAGTACCGTTTTTGTTGTTCTGCGGTGCCTGATATCAGGCGGTACCCTCATGCGATGACAGGATGCCCAGAGTCGGGTGGCCGCTCGGACGCGGCGAGTCTCCAGCGACAGCCTCCCGCCGAGGTGCGACGGGCCCTTCGGCAGGCCGTGGGCTTTGGCTGCCCGGTGCCGGGATGTCGTTCGCCGTTCCTTGAGTATCACCACTTCGACCCTGAGTGGCATGTCGAGCATCATCACCGAGCTCAGGGATTGATCCCTTTGTGTCCAACCCATCACGCTCAGGCCGGAGCGTTCACCAGTAACCAGTTGCGGCAGTTCAAAGAGACTGCCCACGACCGGTCTCCGGCCGGCCGGTTCGAGTGGCTGCGCCGTGAACTGGTGGGCGCAGTCGGCGGCTGCCTGTACCACGAGACCCCGGTGCTCGTGCAATTCCGCACCGAACCGATGGTCTGGTTCAACCGTGATGAGTCTGGCCACGCGCTCCTCAACTTGCGAATGCTCACAAGCGTCGGACACGAACAGGAACGAATCCGGATCCAGGACAACGACTTTGTCGTACGAGGTACGCCGGTCGACCTCGAGTGCCCACCGAGTGGACGACTCTTGAGGGCTCGATACGCGAATGGCGACTACATGCGCGTCGAGTTTCGGGAAGTTCGCACGGTCGGGGCGGCTCTCAAGCGCTTTCCGAATATTAGACCCGACGGGCTGACAATGATCGCTTCGCAGTGGCCGCTGACCTTCGTGATCGTGACGATGCGAGCCGGAGGTACGAGCACCGAGTTCGGTCCGACGAAGACCCGGCTTCCGGGCAATAACACCTTGAGCGGTGGTGTGACGTCGAATTGCCAGATCGGACTGGTCTTTGGCTAACTGAGCCGTTCCGCTTTACGGCTAGCTAGTGCCGTCACGGCCAGTTGCATCGCCTCACTCTGTGGCGCAATAGGTGGAATGGAGGGGAGGTCTGGCCTGTTCTACGCTCGTCGGCTCGGCCCTCAGCCAGCAAGCCGTGAGACGCCCGACCCGGGCGGAGGAACGGGCTGCGATCGGCCTTGCCGACGCTCCCGCTGATCACAGCCTTGCCAGGCCGCCGGATCGAGAGACGCGACTACTGCCGTGGGCTACTTCTCAGGGCACGGCAGCGACCATGGCGAATTAGCCACGCAAGCGCTTCAAATCACCGCGGCGCCCCCGGACAGCGATCCAGTGAACCACTAGCCGGTCAAGAAACAGGTGAAAGGTGCTGCCCAACGTGCCGCCATGGGCCGCTGCCGGGATGGGTGTCAGCAGGGCGGCCCACGCGCGGTTCGGTGGAAGCCGGAGGCGCACCACATCCGCGATCAAGGTGACCCACACAGCCCCAGCGAGCTGGGACAAAGGCGCCAAACGGGTGTTCGGGGTCAACCTTTGGCGGCGGTATAATCGAACGGTGCGAGCGACCGACCACGGAGTAGCCACCGCGACCCTGGGCGCCTGCGCGTCCGGCTGGGCTGATGCCGCCAGCTCGGTGCTCGGCGGCTCACTGGCCGGTTTCCAGAGCTCTTTGGCAGGGACGTACGACGTGTCCGCCCTGGCCGGGCTCGACGGTGCTGCGATGCTCTTGAAGGACTCAGTCGCCGGTCTTGGCAGCTCGGTGGCGGCCACCTTCGACATGTCCGCTCTGACGGGGCTGGGGGCGAGCTCGGTGCTCGGCGGCTCACTGGCCGGTTTCCAGCGCTCTTTGGCAGGGACGTACGACGTATTCGCGAGGCGTAGCCAGTGCCTACCCTTCGACGGGCTCGCGCGCGGACTGTTGGTGCCGATGGAACCGAGGGTGCGTGACATCAAACCAGTCACCACGCTCAGTGTGGGCGTCATGCCGACCGTTCCCGCCGCGATGCGGTTGCCGCGAGTTGCAGGCCTCGACCGGGCGCGTCCCCGGGTCGGTCGCTGCCGATCGGTCATCGAGCCCCCTCTCGCGATCACACGCGACGGTCTGGATTACTTGAGGATGCATCCTGGCGTCGTCGCGTACTTGACGCTCGGGGCCGTGGCAGTCGCGTCCATCGTGAGCACTGTGGTTTCCTCGAGCTGGCTGCCGGCAGCTGATCGCCTCGGCTTGTGGGCCGCCGTTTTCATCGCGTTGTGGGCAGCTCACGCAGCCAAACGCGACTAGGCGCAGCTGGCCAAGCTGATGTGTTGCGCGGTGGGCCAAGGACGGCACCGGCGGCGCCCGTCTCGAGGCCGCGCTACGCGTGAGCTTCATCCTCACCAATCGGCGAGAGGAGCGTAAGCCCTCACCGGATCGTGCCGCTCGGCCTCCTTCTGAGGCGACGCGTAACTCAACCGCCTACCCACGGTTGGACGCTTTGGCTCCGTTAGACGAGCACTCGTCCGCGGTGCAGCACAGCGTGCTGCTACCCCGACACAGACTTGCATCACCGGAATGCGTCCGAATCCCGGCTGGGAACCGAGTGGCTGGCCCTCAGATCAGGACGTCCGTCGCCAGCAGAGGACGATCGGGTCAAGGTGCTCGCAGGGTCATATCATCGGAAGTCGTGAGTTGGCTTTCTCGGCTGCGGCTGCGCCGAGCAGACGATACGCCCGTAGATCTGAGCGGAGCTCGCCTCGATGGGTTCACGTCGCCTGCGAGGCGCACGCTGGACCTGGCCGCGGTGCGGTTCGGGATATACCGCTGACGACATGGCAATCGCAAGGCCGTCTGTCGCCTCCCTCTTGATCCTCATGACCTCCAACGGGCAGCAGTTGGCGTCAGGGACCGGCTTCGTGGTTGAGCAGGATGGCAAGAACTACTTGATTACCAACAGGCACAACCTTGCAGGTCGTGGGGCTAACAACCAGCCGCTGAATCCATCAGGCGCTACGCCGAATGTAGTGCAAGTTCTGCACAACGCGAAGGGCGCGCTCGGTCAGTGGCGAACGGTGCCGGAACCACTCGCGGACAACGCCGGCCTCCCCCTGTGGCTGGAGCACCCTGTGCACGGCCGGCAGGTGGACGTCGTGGCTTTGCCATTGACGAATCTTGCGGGTGTGGAGCTTTACCCGTACAAGCCGTCGGAGCCAGGGCCGCCGCTTGCCGCGAGCATCGCTGGCGATGTGAGCATCATCGGCTTTCCGTTTGGGATGACGGCAGGTGGCGCGCTCGGGGTCTGGTCACGCGGCGCGATCGCTAGCGAACCAGACATAGACTTCAACGGTCTACCTCTCTTCCTAGTAGACAGTCGCACACGGCCCGGCCAAAGCGGGTCGCCGGTAATCATTTACGCAAGTGGCGGCATGGTCCCGATGGCGGACGGCGGAAGTGCAGTCTTCGGCGGTCCAGTCGAAAGACTACTGGGCGTGTACTCCGGCAGAGTGAATGATCAATCGGACCTTGGCTTCGTCTGGAAGATCCAGCTCGTCGTAGAAATCCTCGCCGCCGGTCAGCGCAACCCCGCCTTTCCCTGAACCGCCTTGTCAATGCCTCTTCCAGAGCGACAGACCCTCGACAGACTGCCAGGGTGCGAGTGACCTACTGGTCGGATCCGCGAGAAAATGGACAAGCGTTGGGAAGACTCCCGCGAAGCAGACCAGCATGGTCTCCTCGGCTGACACTTCATTGACACCTTCCGCCCGGCATAAACGCTCCTGCGGTGGGCCGGGATCGCGCGAGCGTAACTTTGTTATTGGGCCTTCACCTACGGAGATTTCCGCAGATGCTCTTCTCAGCCCTGCGAACTACCAGCTCTGACGGAGGGCGCTCGGCGTGCTCGGCGGCACCGCCTGTGAACGTCAGTCTGTCGACGACTTCCGTCGGGGGCCTGAGCTGCCACGCTCGTCGTCGTTCGCGAGGTGTCTCTATGAAGAGGGCCG